>DASUGC010000066.1:0-11015 GCA_036274235.1 Vicinamibacterales bacterium | reverse complement strand
AGCCGGCAGCCGTCACGACGGCGGCAGATCTCGAGTGGGCATCGAGACAATCCTCGAACGCCACAACGTTGATCGGATCGCCTCCGCCGGCGCGCATGATGGTGCTGGCCGGGACGTTTTATCCGGGCGTTCGCGATGCGTCCGCCGCGAGCGTGATCGCGGTCGAACCCGGCAGCGAGCATCTGGGTCTGAACATCCCGTTGCAGTACGTTGCGGTCTCGCGGATCTCTGGAACCGCGCTGCTCCCCGACGGACAAGCTGCTCCAGGCGGCGGTGTCAGCCTCACGCCGTCGGAGCAGCTCGGCGGAGACGGCGCCAGCGCGGCCAATGCGCGTCCTCGCGCGACCATCGACTCGCGAGGCAGATTCGAGTTGAGCGGGGTCGAAGCCGGTCGCTTTGTGTTGACTGCCGAAATTATCGGCGGCGGGCGCGGCGGCGGATTGCCAAACGTCTGGGCGCGTCAGGACGTCACGGCCGACGGGCGCGATCTCGACAACCTCGTCGTCCGCATGCAACCCAAAGTTCCGTTGACTGGCCGGGTTATCGCGGCGGAAGACGGCAAGTCGATCGATATGTCTACGGTACGCATCGCGCTCTCACTGAGACCCGTGGACGGTCCCGGATCTCCAGGGCTCGGCGGATCAGGAACCACCGTGACGGACGGATCGTTTACGTATCCGGCGATTACGCCATGGTCGTACACCTTGTCGATATCGATTTCGCCGGCGGGCGCAGGCGGCGGTGTGATGCCGGGCTGGGCGGTTTCGTCGGTCACCCTGGGTGGCCTGGACATTTTTGACAAGTCGTTTGACGTGCGCCCCGGCGCTCCAGTGAGCGACGTGGTCGTGACGCTCACGAACAAGGCCGCATCGCTATCGGGCAGACTCACCGATGCGGCCGGCCGCGCAGCGACGGAGTATTTCGTCGTGCTCGTTCCGGCCGACCGCGTCTACTGGGCTTCCGGACTCACACGGACGCCACGTGCGGCACGTCCCGCGACCGACGGCACATTCCGGTTCGATGCGGTGACGCCTGGCGAGTATTTCATTGCGGCCTCGACGGGTTTCGACGCGCGTGAAGCTGCTGATCCCGCCGTGCTCGAACCCCTCATTGAGCGCGGAACGAAGGTCACGATTGGCGTTGGCGCCACGGCAGTTCAGGACCTGCGCATCAAATAACGAACTCCCGCGCGTATCCTATTTCAATGTTCTCCAACCGCCTGGACGGCCTCTTCCACCAGGCCCTGGACGCGATCGACGCCGGCGACGTGGCCGCGCTCGAGCGGGTGCTCCGCGACCATCCCGAACTGGTCCAGAAGCGCCTGACACGCTCCGGCAAGTGGCTGAAGGATCAGATGGGCGGCTCAATACCGCGCGTGATGAAGGACCCCTACTCGAAGGACGATGCGGTGCGCTTGCAGCGGTATCAGGCGATTGCGGCGCACTTGGCCGGGAAGGGCAGCCGGGATGACTGAACCATGCGTTTCTTTCTGACAGGTGCCACCGGTTTTCTCGGCGGCGCGCTCGCGCGGACGCTTCGAGCGGACGGCCACGACGTCCGCGCGCTCGTGCGTAACCCTGCCGCGGCCGCCTCGCTTCGCGACATCGGCGTGGAACTTCATCAGGGCGACGTGACCGACAAGGCGTCCATGCGCGCGCCGATGACGGGTGTCGACGGCGTGTTTCACGTGGCGGGCTGGTACAAGATCGGCCTTCGCGATCGCCGGCCGGCGGTCGCGATCAACGTGGACGGCACGCGCCACGTGCTCGAGCTGATGGCCGAGCTTGGAATCCGCAAGGGCGTCTATACCAGCACGCTGGCCGTGAACTCGGATACGCGCGGCCGCGTCGTAGACGAGGACTATCGATACCGCGGCCGGCACCTCTCGGTCTACGACCAGACGAAAGCCGAGGCGCATCGAGTCGCTGAGGACTTCATCGCGAAAGGCCTGCCGCTGGTCATCGTGCAGCCGGGACTGATCTACGGCCCCGGCGATACAAGCAGCGTCGGCACGCTGCTCCGCCGCTATCTGCAGCGCAAGCTGCCGATTGTTCCGAAAGAGTCCGCGTTTTCCTGGGCGCACGTCGACGACGAGGCGCGCGGGCACGTGCTGGCGATGGAGCGCGGACAGCCGGGCCGGAATTACTTTCTGGCCGGGCCGGTGTACACGATCAGCGGCGCGCTGAAAGTCGCCGAATCCATCACCGGGATCCCCGCCCCGCGCGTCCTGATACCACGTGGCGTGATGCAGGCCACAGCTTCCCTCATGGGTCTGTTCGATCGATGGCTGCCGCTGCCGCCGGAGTACACAGCTGAAGGCCTGCGGGTCGCCGGCGGCGTAACATATCTCGGCACGGCGAAGCGGGCGGCGCGCGAACTGGGTTGGTCTCCGCGCCCCCTGCGCGACGGCCTCGCGGCGACACTTGAGCACGAAATGCAGCAACTGGGCCTGACCCCGAGAACCTGAGCGCCCGGACCAAAAAACCGTTCATGCCGCCGCTCGTACGCGCAATTCTGGATGGCCTGGCGCTCGTGGGCCTCGTGGCATTTGCCGTGGCATTCCCCGGCGACATCGTCAAACACGGACACTTCCTCTGGGTCGCCGGCGCGGCCGCGGCCATCGACGGGATGAAGCAGTACGCGCTCTGGCAGGAGCAACGCGAGGCCCGGCAACCGCTGGCGATCTATCGGACGCGCTCGAACAAACCGACGGAAGCCATCCAGCAGGCCGCGCTGAAAGCGTTGAGCGATGCGGCGCGCGGACGCGCCTGGATCACGCGATTACTCGTCGTGTGCATCGCCGTGCCGACCCTCCTCGAGGTGTTCGTGGGCATTGACGAGTCCGTCGCGCGCGCCTCGGTCGAGCCGGTCGCCATCCGCGACGGCGCCTGGTGGCGGCTGCTTACGGGCACCTATCTGCACGGCAGCGTGGTCCATTTCACCGGCAACATGACCGCGCTGCTGCTGTACGGATCGATTCTCGAGACCAAGACGTCGCGCTACCGGCTGCCGCTCGTGTACCTGCTGTCGTGCCTCGGCGGCAGCGCCCTCAGCGTGGCGATTCCACCTGATGTGCCCTCAATCGGCGCATCCGGCGGGATCGTCGGCATCATCGGCTACCTGTTCCTGTTTTCGCGCCGCCGGGAGGAATTGTTTCCGGACGGATTCCGGGCGGCGACCGCGGCGGTCTTTGCCAGCCTGATCACGATGGGGGCCATCGGTTTCTGGTACATCGACAATCCGGGCCACGCCGGCGGCGCGCTGATGGGCATCATGCTGGCCGCGCTGCTCGTCGATCAGGCGCTGTCGTACGGCGACGAGATCTCCCTGCCCATCATGGACTTCATCGGCCTCATGGCGATGGCGGTACTGATCGGCGGATCGGTCATCACGACGATGCTGCTGCTGGGGATGACGCCGATCGTGTGAAGAGCCGTGCCATGAAGGGCATGAAGAAGATGAAGTGATTCCTGGTGTGCCCAAGAAAAAGCAACTTCATGCCTTTCATGTGCTTTATGGTTTGTGGCCCGGGCGGTCGAATCCTGGCCTTTTGAAGTCCCGCGCTCGCGGGAATCGGCGGAGCAATTCCGTTTCCAGCGCATCCAGCGAGGACACAAATCGAGCCGGCGCGCCGTCTGCGGCGGCCCGGCCCGGCTGCATCAGGACCAGCCAGGCCTGGCGCGATTCTTCGATGAGCAGCAGCGCGACTTTGGCCGATCCGTTGGCGTCGCTCTGGTCGTCCGCGGGATCGAAGTCGGGGTCCAGCGCGCTCGAGATCGCGCGGAACACTTTGCTCGCGATCGTCACGCACATTTCCTCCAGCCGCTCGGCCGCGTCGATTGACGGCGCGTCGCCGCGTCGCGAGAGGATGACGTGCAGCCCGCGGAGCACGGCCCAGCTCGCGCGCGCATAGTCGCTTCCGTGGATCACGAGTGAATCGCGCATCGCGCGATCCGCGCGGTCGTCGGGAGGAAAGGGCGCGGCGTCAGATCGGGACCCGTTCTTGATTGACGCCCCGGCCATGGTGCCGCTGCTGAGCATCACCGAGGCATCTTCCATCGTGACCTGAAGAGAGACGGCCAGGGCGGACGCGACGCGCGCCGTCGGCCCTCCCTTGGCCGCGCGTTGCCGCTCTTCCGAAGCCATCCACCGCCCGAACACCCCGCAGCGATCGCTCAATTTGCACCGCCAGCAGCGATGGTCGCAGAAGTAATGGATGCCGGGGATGGGAGCGGCGAGCGTCTGAGCCATGTCCGCGGTTGTCGCAACCGGCGCGCCAGATTGCGGGCCGAGCTTTTCAGGCCGAAATGCCGCGCGGCCATTTCAGGCGTTGCAGAAACTGCGTACTCGCGCTGTCCAGGTACGCAGTTTCTGCAACGAACCTGAACCTTGGACCGGACTCCCGCCGCGGCCGTAACGCCATGGCGGCCCGCCCGTGGACCGAACCCTTGGACCCTTGGACGATGGACCTTTGGACCGACTAGCGTCCGAGAATGAGCGCGAGTCGTCGATCCGCGAAAGTCTTGAGCGTCTGCGCGCCCGCCTGGAATTCCTCGTACGTATTCAGCTTGCGCGTGTCGCGTTTCACGTCCGCGTCGATGAGCGCCTGATACTTCTGCACGAGCGGTCCAAGCGTCTTCCAGTCCAGCCACTTGGCCGCAATTTGCTTGACGTAGCTGGTGTACTTCTCCCGGAACGCCGGGACCGCCAGCAGTTTCGAGCGCAGCGGCTTCGACGGATCGTCCAGCCCGACGAGCGGATCGAGATCCGCACTGCCCATCATCATCCCGCCGCGTCCTCCCGGTCCCCGGCCCCCGCGGCCATCGGGCGGCATGCCCGCCCGGCCTTGATCGCCTCCCGGCGGCATGCCCCCAGGACCCACGCCCGGACCGCCGGGCCCGCCTGGTCTCATCCCGCGTCCGCCCCCGCCGCCGGGGCCGAACGTCTCATTTGCGTCGTGCGGAAACACCTGAAACACGCCCTTGGCGTTCTGATAAATCGAGTAATCGCTCGCGCGCGTCCAGTAGCCGTCGTTGTTCACGAGCGTCGCGTCGATCGCCAGGAACCGAAGGACTTCATCAACGTCCAGAATCGGCGCGAGCGCCTGTTCCAGTTGATCCGCCGGCGTGGTATTGAGCACCTTCGTCAGGTTGATGAGATCCGCCCATGCTTTGGGATCGTCCTTTGACTTGATCTCGAACGACCGCTTATAGCCCGCGACGTCGTCGCCCCAATACTCGAGGCCGCCGCGCGCCTGCGGACTGCCCGGCACCTTCCATCGCGCGCCCGCCGTGGTCTTGAACCACTCATCCAGAAATTCCTTGTTGTACTGCTGCTGATTCGGATAAATGCCCCAGCTCTCGCCGTTGATCACGACGCGCACGAAGTTCGCTTTCGGCGCCGGCACGTAGTCGCGCGCGGCCTGCAGGTACAGTACTGTGCGCAGCAGCGTGGGGTCCTCATGTGCGTTCAGGAGATTCAGCGTTCTGTAGCCGAGCAGCGCCTGTTTGTCATCAGTGAAATCGATCGAGACGTTGATCGAATGCTTGAGGCCCGCAGGCACGCCGAAGAAAGACGACGCGCCGCGGAAATGCAGGCCGACACTCTTGTAGACCTTTCCATCAACCGTGAGCGTTGCCGGCACATCGACGTCTGTGTTGTTGAACGCCATCATTTCCTTCTCCCAGTCGTCGTTCTCGAACTGGAAGAAGAAGGTGCGCAGCACGGACAGGTCGTAGAGTGATTCCGACGCGTACGTCCTGACGTCAGCGGGAGAGACCTTGACGCCCGGCGACCCGCTCGCCACGCCGCCGGCCGGTCCGAAGCCGCCGGGGCCAAAACCACCAGGACCGCCGGGACCGCCGCGCCCGCCTGCCCCGAGCGAAGTCGAGGGGCCCATGCCCGGTCCCTGCGCCGGCTGGCTCTCGAGCCACACGCGCGCCTCGCGCCGCTCGGCCGCGTCGAGCACCTTGTTGTTGTCTTTGTCGAACTGCTTGAGAATCTTGCGCTCGGTCTGCATCCCGCCGGGGCCTCCGGGCCCGCCTTGGCCCATTCCGCCCGGCCCGAATCCCGGCCGTTGCCCGGGCCCCTGCGCTGATCCGGTCCACGGCATTACGGCAATCGCCACCAACGTCACGGCAACCAGTGTTGTGATTCTCATCGCGTCCGCCTTTGGGGCCAGACCCCTTTTGTGAGTCTAGATTTGTCGTGTCAGAATCGCCGCTGACTCACGAGCGGTCTGATCTCTCTCGGCGATCGCGGGCCGCGTCGCCTGGATCGCCAGTCGATACTTCGAGACGGGCTCCGCCACAAGTGCGAATGCCTCGGCGATCTGCTTGAACACAGCCGGCATCGGCCCGCAGAACTTCATCTCAACAACGGCGCTGGTGGTGAGCGGCAGTGCGCGGTCGAGCGGCGCAAAGTGAGGTCTGTCGATCGTCAGACCTTTCAGGTCTTCATCCACCGTCAGGCGAATCGGCCCGTGATCCGTAATGCCCACGCGCGCCGTGCGCCGATACGACACCTGGACCACCGCCGAGAGCTTCCGCGCCAGCAGCCGATGATGAAACCATGCGGCGCTCCACGATTCATTCACAACAGGCGACATCAGAAAGGGCAGGTATTCCACGTGCACCGTGGTTCGCCGTTTGCTCACGAACTCTTTCGTGCGGAGTTTGCGTTCCAGAAACACGACGTCGCCGGCGCCGTATCGGCGGACGCGATACTTGGCGCGCCGGTAGGATCCGCGGCGGCCGAACACGGCAAACTCCGGCAGTGTGTCGAAGTACAGCGACGTCGTCGTGTATTCGTCCGAGTGCGGACCGCCCGCATGCAGGTCCGGAGAAAGGAGGGCGCGCGCCCGCTCGCGCAGGCGCGCGGCTGTGTCGGGGCTCACGAGGAACTTGATTTCGGATGCGCGGTTCCGGGCGTCGCGCGTGGAGGAGCCCGCTGTCATGTGAACACGATACGGTGTGAAAGTCCTTCAGTTCGACCGATTTAGGCCCGCCACAGCTTCTTCATCGGCTTGCCATGCCCCTGTCACAAAGTGGCGGGATACAGTCATAGTAGGCGGCATGTCTCAAATAGAGCCCACACCCGCAGCAGGCACCACCAACGCCCGCGCGCTCGTCGTCGAGGACGAGCCGAACATTCGCGAACTGGTCGCGTTGCATCTGGGGCTCGAGGGCCTGACGGTGACGACCGCCGTGGACGGCGACGAGGCGTTGCGCTTCGCCAACAGCGAGCCCTTCGACGTGGTCGTGCTCGATCTGATGTTGCCGAAGGTGGACGGCGTCACGGTCTGTCGCGCGATTCGGCGCCAGTCAACCAACGGCGACGTGCCAATCCTCATGCTCACGGCGCGCCGCGATGAGAGCGACAAGGTCCTGGGCCTCGAGAGCGGCGCCGACGATTATCTGACCAAGCCGTTCGGTGTCCGTGAACTGGTTGCGCGCGTGCGCGCGCTGCTGCGCCGCCCGCGTGCCAGCAAGACGGGCATCGGTCTCCCCGGCGAAGTGATCACCGCCGGACCGCTGCGAGTCGATCCCTCGCGGCGTCAGGTGCAGCGCGATGGCCGGGCCATCGATCTGACACCGCACGAATTCGAGGTGTTATACCTGCTGGCGGCGAACCCGGGCATCGTGTTCACGCGCGACATGCTGCTGGAACGCGTGTGGACCGCGGACATTCACGTGACCGAACGCAGCGTGGATACGCTCGTCAAGCGCCTGCGCCAGAAAATCGAAGAGGACAGCGCGAATCCCGAACTGATTCTCACGGTGTGGGGCACCGGGTACAAGTTCCGTGATCGCGAGAACTCTGAACTCTGAACTCTGGACTCTGAACGTGAACTCCGAACTCTCGACTCTGGACTCTGGACTCTGAACTCTGAACTCTGGACCCAGCATGCCCGAGCTCGTCTGGTATCGCAGTCTCTACTGGCGCATCGCGCTGGGATTCGTCGCCTTGCTGGCGGCGCTCCTCGCGGCGCAGGGGACGGCGTTTCTCTGGTTGACGGGCCGGATGTCGGAAATCCTGCCGGGCCGCTCGCCGGCTGAATACTCTCAACTCATCGCCACGGATCTGGTGGCCACGCTCAGCGAAAAGCCTGATGCCGAGCTCGACGACTATCTGAATGAAAAGTACACGGGCACGTATCGCCCGTTTGTCGTCGTCACGCGAGACAACCGCACCGTCGTGAGTCGGCGGATTCAGCCGCCGCCGATGCTCGTGCGAGCCGCATATGGCCGGTTGAACGAGGCCAACGGGATGGGGCGCGGCGGTCCCGGCAGTGGACGCGACGGCGGATTCGGTTTTGGCGGCCGCGATGGAAACTCCGGTAACCCTGGCGGGTTGCCGAGCCAGGCCGACCGGGCCGGTGGACCAGGGACCGGCGCGAGTGGCAGTTCTCCGGCCCAGCCGGTGCCGCCCCCGGTTGCGGGCGGCACAGGGGGCGCTCAGCCGGAAACCCGGGTTGACGGATCGAGCCAGGATCGCGGTCCCAATGGCGATCGCGGACGCAGCGGGCGTGGATTCGATCGATTTGGCCGGGCCGGCGGCCGTCCAGGCGGATTCGGGGCGGGCGGGCCCGGTGGCCCGGGCGGGGATCGAGGCGGTGACCGCGGCCCTGACCGAGGTCAGCAGACCTTTGTGTTCGCGCCGGTCGTGATCAACGACGCGACCTTCGCGATGGTGGCGGTCCCAAGCGAGGCGCCGCCCTTGTCAGCAGCTCTGCGCAACCTCGGCCCCACGCTCGGCATTGTGGCGGCCGGTCTGCTGATCACGGGCTCAGCGGTCGGCGCGCTGCTGATCTTCCGGCCGACACGCCGGCGTCTCCGCACGCTGCAGGACGCTGCCCAGGCCATCGGCGCGGGTGAACTCACCGCACGCGCGCCGGAATCCGGCGGCGACGAAGTCGCGATGCTCGCGCACACGTTCAACGAAATGGCCGGCGGCCTGGAAGAGCGCACCCGGGCGCTGGTCGCCGTCAATGAATCGCGCCGGCAGCTGCTGGCCGACGTGTCGCACGAGCTCATGACGCCGCTCGCCGCCATCCGCGGCTACGTCGAGACGATGACGATGGCGGATGTGAAGCTGACGGATGCGACGCGCCAGCGCTATCTCGGCATCGTCGCCGACGAGACCGAGCGGCTGGAGCACATCATCGGAGACCTGCTCGATCTCGCGCGCGTCGAAGGCGGCGGTGGAACATGGAAGCGCGAGGCCGTGTCCGTGCGGGCGCTGTTCGAGCGCGTTCTGAACCGGCACGAGCCGCTGCTGGCGAGGCGCGGCGTCACGCTGGCGACGCACGTGGCGCCGGACGTGACGGACGTGACCGGCGATCCGAACCGCCTGGAGCAGGCGCTGCAGAATCTTGCCGCGAACGCGGTTCGTCATACGCCTGAAGGCGGGCGAGTGACGCTGACGGCCGTCCGGGCAGACGGCGGTACGCGCCTGGCCGTGGAGGACACCGGTCCCGGCATTCCGCCCGAGCATCTGCCGCATATTTTCGAACGCTTCTACAAGGTGGACGTCTCGCGCACCGGGACGATCATTCCATCCGGCAGTGGACTTGGCCTGTCGATCGTGCAGGCGATCGTGCAGCGGCACGGCGGGACCATCACCGCAAGCAATGCGACGTCCGGTGGCGCGCGGTTCGAGATTGTGTTGCCGGATGAAAGACCGCAGGGTCGCTAATCGCCGCTGAGCTTCGAAGTCAACGCGGTCGAGCGCGGCAATGCCGCCATATCGCCTGGTCAGCTGGGTGGCCCGGAGCATGGGGGATTAGACCCCGAGCACCTTTGGACCGGACCCTCCGAACCCTTGGACCTGACCCTTGGACCTTTGGACCATGGACCCTTGGACCTATCTATCCCCCGCAGTAGTTTCCCGTAGAGTCCCTGCAACGCTCGAGTTTGAACGCAGGATCAATCGCCGGCGCCTTGTCGGCCTCGGCGACCGTGCGGCCCGTCGCGTACATCCAGCGCGTCATCTGCGTCAGCTTCGCCACGTCAATGCGGTCTGGATTGTCGTACGGCGTGTGGTAGTCCTGGTGCAGCAGCGTCGAGAAGAAAATCGCCGGCACGCCCGCGCGCGCGTAGGGCAGGTGGTCACTGCGGTAGTACCAGCCTTCGCGGTGATTCGGATCGTCCCAGGACGAGTCGATCGTGAACTTCGAGACCGCCTGGTTGGCCTTGAGCGCCGTGTCCACGAGGTCGGGCGAATTGCGATGCGGCGGCAAAGCGCCGAGCAACGCGGCCGTCTTCGGATCGTTCCGGCCCATCATGTCGCCGTTGAGACAGGCGACGATCGACGTGAGCGGCACGGTGGGATGCTTGACGTACCAGCGCGATCCCATCAGGCCGCGTTCTTCCGATCCGTGCCAGATGAACAGCGCCGACCGGCGGCCCGGCGACGCGGACATCGCGCGCCCGATGGCGAGCAGGGCGACGGCGGTCGTCGCATTGTCGTCCGCGCCGTTCCAGATGTTGTCGCCGGCGACGGGATACCTCACGCCGTCGTGATCCTGGTGCGCGCTGAAGAGCACGTATTCGTCGCGCAGGCGCGCGTCGCGGCCCGGCACTTTGGCGACGACATTGGCGGATGGATAGGTGAAGCTGTCCGTGAAAATCGTCGCGGTCAGCCTGGCGCCTCCGGCATCAGCGCCCGCGAGCGCTGACTCTTTCATATAGATGAGCGGGACGCCGCGCGTCGGCGTGCGCTGCTCGTTCGTGCCGTCGGGGTCCAGGCCGTACGTGCCTCGCGAGAAAGGAAACAGCACGCGCTCCCACTGATCGGCCGAGGATTCAGGAATGACGATGATGATGGCGACGGGAGAGCCATTCGTCACCTTCGCAGCCGCGGCGTTACCGCCGCCGCCCCCGCCGAGGCCGACTGCGCGCCGAAGCGCGGCCGCCCAGGCGCGGATCGCCGGCTGCGATCCGGGCGGCGGCCCGGTAATCAGCGCGCCCGGAGCCGGCGTCGCCGCGGGTTGCGCCGCGGCGGGGACGTATTTC
>DASUGC010000065.1:0-20970 GCA_036274235.1 Vicinamibacterales bacterium | reverse complement strand
ACGCCGGTATCGTCGATGTAGTTCTGTACCTCGACCTCGCGGCCCTGGAAGCGGAGGAGCCGCACGAGCGTGTCGCCGAGCGTGGCGTTCCGGAGATGGCCAATGTGCGCCGCCTTGTTCGGGTTGATGGCGGTGTGTTCGACGATGACCTTGCCGCCGGCGGTTGTGGCCGCGCCCGTTTCCGTCCCCGCCAGCTGCCGTGTCACGAACGCCGGGCGATCCAGATAGAAATTGAGATACCCGTTCGGCGCGGCCTCCACGCGGGCGACGCCGTCGATCGGGCCGAGAGCCGCCGAGAGTTCCTGCGCGATCGCCTTCGGCGCCTTGCGCAGCCGGCGTGCCAGTTCAAATGCGACGGGGACAGCCAAATCGCCAAGCGCGCGGCGCGGCGGCGTCTCGATCACAATCGCGGGCTGGTCGGTGCCGGACAGGCCGAAGACGGATGTCAGCGTGCGTCGAAGGTGTTCGCGCACTCGTGCATGGACGGGCAGAATCATCGGGAGCGTTATTGTACCTGCGCGTGATCCTCGGGCGTGTTGATGTTGGCCAGGAGCCGGTCCACCGGGCCGAATGACGAGACCACCGCTTCATCGGCAATCTTGATGTGCAGGACGCGATCCAGGTCTCCGGCCCGCAGGCGTCCGGCTTCGATTTCGGCGCGAATCATCTCGCGGGCACTGCGCCGATAGCACGCCAGCAGCGGTTCCGGCCCGCGCGCCGTCCGAACCCACGCGGCGTCGGCTGTCTCCGCCAGCTCTGCCAGTCGTGCCAGGAGTCCCGCCTCGAGGAACGGCAGATCGCAGGCCACGACAATGACACGCTCGGCCCGTGCATGAACAAGCGCTGTATAGAGGCCCCCGAGAGCGCCGCAGCCTGGTATCACATCGGCGTGGACGGGCACGCCCAAATCGGCGAACCGGGCCGGATCGTTGGCGATGACGGCGACCGACGGTGTCATTCGCCGCAGCACCTCGAGTTGCCGTACGATGATGGGGCGACCGTCGACGAGTAACCGGCTTTTGTCTCTGCCGCCGAATCGTCGAGCCAGGCCGCCGGCGACGATGGCCGCGCAGACGTCGGACGAGGACACGCGGACATCATGACAGAGGCACCTCTCGGTCGTCTGCTCCCAGCATGCCTGCATCAGGCGATTGCGGACGTGCTGCCGCAGCGGTTGGAGTTCTACGAGGAATGGCTGGACCCCGTCGGCCTGCGCAACGGGAGTATTGGCCTGGCGCCGCTCTCCGCCGTGATCGGGTTTCTGCGGACGGAGGGCGCCGACTACGACGCCGTCGTGGCGCGCGCCGGTCAGTTGGCCGCGCAATGGAGCGTGGAGTCGCGCCCACCGTACGAACGTCGCCTCGGCGGGGCGCTGCCCGTCGGGTTGCGGTGGCGATTTGCGTTGCGCGTCGCCCGCGGGATTGCGCGCGACATCGTGTCCACGAGCACGGTGGCCATCAAGGTGCGGCGCGGCAAAGCGACCATGCGCGTCCAGTCATCGGTGTTCTGCTCGGCGCGCGAGCCGCAAAAGGACCCGCTGTGCGGGTTTTATCGCGCGCTGGCCGTGGAGACGCTTCGTGCCTTTCATCTGGTGGCCACCGCCCGGATCGACGCGTGCCGCGCGGTATCCGGCAGTATTTGCGTGATTTCCCTTGAAATGGCCTCTCAGGGCCAGGTGGAGCCGCCGGCCATGGCGGCCTGACCTATCGGCCTATAACTTCCGATAAACCGCATTGATGCGAAGGGCAGCCCGAATGACCGCCGCCGTATTCGCAACGTGGTGGCTCCTGTCGCCGCCGGCACTGGCGCAGGCTCCAGCCCGCGTGCTGGTCATGCCCTTTGCGGTGCAGGCCGACGGCGCGTCGCCGGCTGCGGTCCTGGCCGTGCGCTGGCTGGGTGAGGCGGCCTCCACGCTCCTGAGCGAGGAGCTGGCCTCGCGCGGGTATGCCGCGCTCGCCCGCGAGGATCGGGTCGCCGTGTTCGATCAGTTGCGGTTGCCGATGTCCGCGGAATTGACCCGCGCGACGCTGATTCGCGTCGCCGAACTCATCGGCGCCACGCATGTCGTGTTCGGGGAAATCCACGCCGGCGCCGAGTTGAGCGTGCGTGCCCGGATGATCATGCTCGAGACGGGGCGGTTGCTCGAAGACGTGACCGATCGCGGCGCCCTCCCCGATTTGTTCGTTCTCTTCGGCCGAGTGGCGGGGGCGCTGGGCAGGCAGGCCGGACCGCCCTCAGGGAAGACGTCCGCGCTCCCGATGGCCATGTCGATGACCGCGTTCGAAAACTACATCAAGGGCCTCACGGCGCCGACTCAAGCGGGACAACAGAAATGGCTCGAGACGGCCATGATGCAGGCGCCCCGCAATGGGCGCGTGCTGACCGCGCTCTGGGACGTGTACACCGACCAGGGACTGCACGACAAAGCGCTCGCGGTGGCCAGCGGCGTGCCCGTCGAGTCTCCGTTTCGCCGGCGCGCGCGATTCGACGTCGCGTTGTCCCTGATCGAGCTCAAACGCCTCGACGGCGCGGTGAAGGAACTGTCCGCGCTCTATGCGTCCTCGCCGGCTGCCGCGCTTTCCAATGCGCTTGGCATCGTCGAATTGCGGCGAATGCCGGCGCCCGGATCGGCCGAGCGCGCCGCGGCATATTTTGAGCGCGCGGCCAGCGAGGCACGCGGTGATACGGACTATCTGTTCAATCTCGGCTACGCGCGCGCGCTCAGCGGCGATACCGCGGCGGCGCTCGTGTGGCTGCGCGAAGCCGTGCGCCACAATGCCACGGACGGAGACGCGCACCTGGTCATGAGCGCGGTACTGGCGTCGACGGGCCATGGCCCCGAGGCCCAGCGCGAGCTGGACCTCGCGCGAATCCTGGGCACCCAGCTGGAGTCGGTGCCGGCCACACTGGTCAAGGTGCCTCCCTCCCTCGAGCGGGTGCGCACGAGGCTCGACGACGCGGCGTCTGCCGCGACGCCGATCCAGGGCACCCGGTCCGATTCACAGGAAACCGCCGCCTTTCATCTGAGCAATGCCAGGACCTTGATTGACGCCGGCCGCGATCGCGAGGCGACCGCCGAGCTGCAGCGATCCATCTACCTCTTGCCGTATCAGGACGAGCCGCATCTGCTGCTCGGTCGCCTCTACGAACGGACGGGCCGCGTCGCGGACGCCGTGGACGAGTACAAGGTCGCGGTCTGGTGCCGCGAGTCCGCCGCCGCCCAACTGGCGCTCGGACGCGCGCTCGCGCAGACCGGCGATCGCGACGCGGCCCGCCGCGCCCTCGAACGCGCGCTCGCGCTGGCGCCGGATCTGGCCGAAGCGCGGGAGTGGCTCAAAAAGATCGGGGGCTGACCCCGAGATCCGCGTGCTACCATCGTGCCTGGTCTCATGTCCGATCAGGGATTCCGCGAAGTCCAGCTCGGCGGAAAGCAGGTGGTCTTCCTGTTCATGGCGCTGGCCGTCGTTCTGGTCGGCACATTCCTCCTGGGCGTTTCGGTCGGACGGCACGTGGAGCCGGAGACGGCGAACGCGCAGGCCACGCCAACGCCCACGACGGCAACAGACGTCAACGCATCGGGGCCGATGCCGCCGCCAACGACCACAGCGCCGGGAGACATCCGATATCCCGAAACGCTTCGAGGCAAGCCTGAGCCGGTCGTTCCCGCGCCGGCCGCGACGCCGGAAGCCGCGCCTCCCGAACAGAAATCCACGCCGGCGCCTGCCACCAGGCCCGCCACACCACCCCCCGGCGAGGCGTGGTACGTGCAGGTGGATTCGTTCAGTTCAAGCGCGAACGCGGCCAAACGGGTGTCGGAGCTCAAGGCCAAAGGCATAACTGACGTGAAGTCTGTCAAATCAGGCACGCACTACCAGGTCCGCGTCGGTCCGTTCGATCGACAGAACGCCGACGCCATGGACGCCCGTCTCCGGAAGCTGGGGTACAAGCCACGGGTTACCCGCTAGCGCTGCTGTCCGGCCTGCTTCTCGCCGCCAGTTTTCCAAAGTTCGGGCACCCGGCATTCGCCTGGGTCGCCCTGGCCCCGCTTCTCGTCGCCGTCGTCATGGCGAGCCGCCAATCCCGGCGATCGTGGCGCGTCGCGGTGCTCGGCGTGGTCGCGGGCTTCGTGTTCTTTGTCGGCACGCTTTATTGGATTGGCGGAGTGATGGCCGCGTTTGGCGGCCTGAATCCGATTCTCGCGTATGCGTTGATGGGCGGGCTCGCGCTTCATCTTTCGCTCTTCGTCGGGTTGTTCGCCTGGCTGGCGTGCCTGTCGGTTCGGCGATTCGGCCTGCTCGGTGTCTGGATGGCGCCGGCACTCTGGGTCGCGTCCGAGTGGCTGCGCGCATGGCTCGGATGGGGATTTCCCTGGGTGTTATTGGGATCCTCGCAAGCGGCCGTCGTGCCGATCGTCCAATTGGCGAGTGTGACCGGAGTCTATGGTCTCTCGGCGTTGCTCGCGCTGACCAGCACCGCCGCCGCCTCGCTCGCGCTCAATCGCGGACGGGCACAGTGGCTGCGTGCGGCGGGTGTGGCGGCGCTCGTGGTGATGATCGCGGTGCTCGGGACCTGGCGAGCCTCGGCGGCGCAGCTGACTCGCGAAGGCACGCCCATTCGCGTCGGGCTTCTGCAAGGGAACGTGCCGCAGGAGGCCAAGTCCAACCCGGCCCTCAGCCAGGCGATCACTCAGACGTACCTGACGCTCAGCCGGCAAGCGCTGATGGAGGGCGCACAGTTGGTGCTGTGGCCCGAGGCGTCGGCGCCGTTCATCTTTGCCGAGGATGAGGCGGCGGCGGAGCCGATCAGGCGGCTGGCCGCGCAGGCCCACGTGCCGTTCGTCATCGGCACGGACGAGATCGCGCGCGGCGCGACGCGGGACGCGGACAGGTGGTACAACGCCGCCACACTGGTGGGATCGGATGGGAGGACGCAAGGCCTTTACCGGAAGGTCCGCCTCGTTCCGTTCGGCGAATACGTCCCGTTCAAGCGACTGCTGTTCTTCGTCGGCCCGCTGATCGAGGCGGTGAGCGACTTCACGCCCGGCGACGATCTCACCGTGTTCGAGACCGAAGGCAGCCGGTTCAGCGTCGCGATTTGTTACGAGGCCGTCTATGCGGGCATGGCCCAGACGTTTGTCAGCCGCGGGTCGCAGCTGCTGACGACCATCACCAACGACGCGTGGTTCGGACGGTCCTCCGCGGCCTATCAGCACTTTGAACAGGCATCGTTGCGGGCGGTCGAGCAGGGCCGCTATCTGGTGCGCGCCGCCAACACCGGCATCAGCGGCGCTGTCGATCCGTACGGGCGGGTCCTTCGAACGTCCGCGTTGTTCGACACCACGGAACTGACGGTTGACGCAAGGTTGCTGTCCGGTCATACGATCTATCACGCGATTGGCGACGTCGTCGCCTGGGCGTCGCTGGTGTTGTCCGCGTTTGTGGTGTGGCGGGCCAGGGGAGTTGGCCGGTCGCAGCTGGCAGGCGACAGGCCGCCATTTGACGAAGGGACCCGATCGTGACGCTCGACGAACAGATTCGCGCCTTTGCCGACCTTTCCGCCCGCGCGGCCGATTTGCGGAGGGGCCTTTGACGAAGCCCGCCTCACGCGAGAACTGAGCGAGATCGAAACACAGGCCTCCGCGCCGGATTTCTGGAAAGATCAGGCCGCCGCGCAGAAAATCGGGCAGCGAAGACGCCGCCTGGAGGCGGACCGCGCGCTCGCGGCCTCCATCCGCAAGCAGACCGACGATCTGGCCGTCCTGGTGGAGTGGGCCAAGCAGGGCGAAAGAGTGGACGACGAGTTCGCCGCCGCGCTCGACGCCTACACGCGCGACGTGCAGGCCGCGGAAGTGCGGACGATGCTGTCGGGCGATCTGGATCGCAAGAACGCCATCATCACGATCCATCCGGGCGCGGGCGGCACCGAGTCGCAGGACTGGGCGGAGATGCTGATGCGCATGTATCTGCGATGGACCGAGCGCCGGGGCTTCGGCCGCGAGATCCTGGACCTGCAGCCGGGCGACGAAGCGGGGCTCAAGAGTTCGACGATTCTGGTGACAGGCGACTACGCGTACGGGCTGCTCACGGCTGAGGCCGGAGTGCATCGGCTGGTGCGGATTTCACCGTTCGATCAGGCCGCGCGGCGGCACACCTCATTCGCATCTCTCTATGTCTGGCCCGAAATGGCGGATGACATCGACATCGAGATCGAAGACAAGGATCTGCGCATCGACACGTTTCGATCGAGCGGCGCCGGCGGCCAGCACGTGAACGTCACGGATTCCGCGGTGCGGCTCACACACATCCCGACAGGCATCGTCGTGTCGTGTCAGAACGAGCGGTCTCAGCACAAGAACCGCGCGTCCGCGATGAAGGTGCTCAAGGCTCGGCTCTACGACATCCGGCTCAAGGAGCAGCAGGCGAAGATGGAGCAGCTCGGCGGCGAAAAGAAAGACATCGCCTTCGGCAGCCAGATTCGCAGCTACGTGCTGCACCCGTACCAGATGGTCAAGGACCACCGCACGAAGTTCCAGGTGGGCGACGTGAACCGCATCCTGGACGGCGACCTCGACGAGTTCATCAAGGCGTATCTGATGAAGAAGGCGACGGGGAAGCTGGAGGCGGTGGATGCGGACGAGGATTAGTCCGTGCCGAGGCTCGGCGGTTGGCGGATCAGGCCGGGCGCCTGATAACGGCTCTGATCAGGAGCCTGCTTCCGTTCGCCGGTAAACGCCCGCCAAAGTAGAACGCCGACTCCGGGACTCAGGACCCTGGACTCAGGACCCGGGACTCATGACCCTGACTCAGGACGACGAATTGCACGTCCCTTCGCAGTGTCGTCGTTCCCATCGTCGCTTCGAACGTCAACAAGTACCGCCCGGGCACCAGCCGGCTGAGCGGAAGCGCGTACTGAAACTCTGCGGCGCGCAGGCCTTTGTTGGCGAACGGGTCGCCGGTGGCCGGTCTGACCGGTGCGCCAGGCCGCGAAGTTGAGTCCGAGCCGGCCGTGCCGAATCGATCCACGGCGAGCTGCTGCGTGTCTTCGATCTTCGTCGCCCCGGTGTCATCAACGATGCGGATGGCCACCCGCGCTGGAACGACCGACGTCGTACTCTGATACAAATCGAAGACCGCGGTCGCGCGCTCGGCGGACGTGAACGACCGCTGCGCCGTCGGCACAATCGGCAGGACATCCTTCAAAAGGTCGCGAGGCGCCGACGCCAGGCCTGGGATCGCCGCCAGGACGACACCGGACATCGAGACTTTGTCACGGCCGAAGTCCGGCACCACGACGTCGACCAGCACGGTGCCGGCTTTGGCCGCGTCCGCGTGATAGGCGGCAATGCGCAACCGATACCGGCCCGGCGGCAGGTCGATTCGCGAGAGGGCTTCGTAGTTCGCGTCACCGGTGGCGCCTTCGCGCAGCGTGACTTTCGCCGTGTGCCGCTGCGTGCCCTTGTTGTCGCCCTCCGTCGTAAACGCGGTGGTGCGCAATTCGGTCGTCAGAGACAGACGTCCTCTAGCGGCGCCTTCCGGGACCGGCTGTGTGACGCCGAGGACAATCGCCACCGCCGCATTACGTCCACCTGGAATGGCAAAAGGCGCGACAGTGGCCCGCAAGGGGAGGTCCCTGACCGGAACAATCGACGCGGTCGCGGTTGCCAGCGTGGCGTTCGCGCCCTTCGACGCGTCGCTGCCGGACTTGGCGTCTGGCTTGGGCGCGATGTAGCTGTCGCGCGTGCGGATCTCGACGTCGGCTCGATTCACTTTCACCTTGATGCGACGAAGCGTGCCGTCCGCCTTGCTGTTGGTCGGGTGGTAGCCGAGCAGGTAGTAGGACTTGTTCTCCTCGAAGATCGTGTGAATCTCTGACGCCGCGTCATTGGTGTTCACGATCGCGCGGCCGCCGGTGTTGGCCGCCGCGGCCTGCATGTAGTCGCCCGCAAGAACCCAGGGCGCGGTCGGGGCATCCGGAGCGGCCAGATTCCCGTTAGTGGCGTACAGCTTGAGGCCAAGCAATCCACAGGGATCGACCGGATAGATCGGCACGTTCGCCCGTTTTGCCATGGCGTACATGTCAGACGTCAGGTCCTTCGCCCGTATCTGGGTGCTGCTGGTCTTGTCGAACACGTTCACTGGCGTGCCTGGCGTGACCCAGATCATGGCCTTGCGATTGTTCGGGATCGTCACCAGCGCATCCATGACGTTCAGCAGCGTGTTGATTGAACCGAGCCAGAACTGTTCGTCCTGATTGCCGCCGCAGTGACCCCAGCAGGCGTTCCCCGGATTGAATTTGTCGAGCGTAGCGAGGAGCTTGGCCCGATCGTTCGTGAAATCCTGCGCCTGCCGGCTGTCCGCGGTGAAGACAATGCTCACCAGATCCTCAGGGCCGAATTTGTCGATGATGTCCTGGACGACCTTGCGCGTGGATTTGATGATGAACGGATCCTGCGGAATCAAGGCGTCGTCGATTGCCAGCACCCAGAGCCGTGTCGGGCGCGTCTCGTTGGTCGTCACGTCCGGCGTGACGTCCCGCATCCAGGCCGCCGGCGGCGGGATGGGATCCGGCGCGTCGACCGCTTCGAAGATCGCGACGTCCTGTGGCGCGCCGTCCTCGGTGATTTGAAAATCGGCGCGCGTCAGGCCGCGCACCGGCCGATGGTCTTTGTCCAGGACAGAAACGTCAAGCTCGACGAGATCGGCCCGGGCCCGGAACGTCGGGGCCTGCTGCGCACGCCCCGCGGATACGAGCGCCACCGCGACGGCAAGTCCCAGCGCGAGTTGAGATTTAGTTCGGCCGTTTGCCACTGGGTTCAGTACCAACGATGAAGTACTCAGGCCCGTTGGCGGTATTGACGATGACGACGTTTCCAGGCCGCTCGAATTCAGGCGGGGCGCCCAGTTCCTTGCGGCGGCGCTCGACCCACGTCTTCATGATTTCCTGCCAGACCGGCAACGCGATGACGGCGGCCTGGCCGTTCGCCGCGATGGTTTTCTTCTGATCGAAGCCAATCCACACGCCGAGCGTGATGTCACGATCGAAGCCGATGAACCACGCGTCCGTGTAGTCGTCGGTCGTGCCGGTCTTGCCGCCGAGGTTCCAGTTCAGCGCTCTGGCAGCCCTGCCGGTGCCTTCCTCGATGACGCCGTGCATCAGCTCCGTCATGATGAACGCCGTGTCGGCGCGCAGCGCGGTATGGGCTTCGGGACGATACTGCTCGAGCACGTTGCCCTCGCGATCCGTCACGCCGAGGACCGTGACCGGGCTCATCCGCACGCCTTGATTGGGATAGGCCGAATACGCGGAGGTCATTTCAAGCAGCGTGCCTTCCGCCGATCCGATCGCGACCGAAAGATATTCCGGCAGCGGCGTCGTGATGCCGAGCAGGCGCGGGTATTTGAGGACTTCCGCGGGGGTCAGGGCCTGCATCATCGCGACCGCGGGAATGTTGCGCGACTCTTCGAGCGCATGCCGCAGCGTGACGGGCCCCTCGAAGTTATGTTCGTAATTCTTGGGCTCGTACAGCGGCTGATTCGGGCCCGCCTCGAACGACGTCGGCACGTCGTTGAGGATCGACGCGGCGGTATAGCCCTTGTCGATCGCCGCCGTGTACACGAAGGGCTTGAACAGGGAGCCCACCTGCCGCTTGGCCTGGACCGCGCGGTCGAACTGAGATCGGTCGAAGCTGGCGCCGCCAATCTTGGCGAGGATCTGGCCCGTGCGATTGTCGATCGCGATCACGGCGCCTTCGAGGGCCGGCGGCTGATCGAGATCCGCGTCGAACGTCAGCTCGCCCGACACCTTGGTGACTTTGACGTCCACCATGTCGCCCGCTTTGACGAGCTCGTCACCACGAATGCGCCTGGTCCATGCGAAACCCGCCCGGCCAATCGTCCCTGACAGCCGGCCGACTCGAACGTGAATCGTCGTCGCGTCCGCGCTCATGACCAGAGCCGACACAATGTCTCCGGCGGCGACCGTGCGCGGCCAGCGGGTATCCCGGTAGCTCTCGAGCGTCGTCTTCTTGTCCAGGACGTTGCGCACGGGCTTGCGCCATCCCTTCTGCTTGTCGAGCGCGCGCAGGCGCGCATCGAGCGCGCGGTTGGCGGCGCGCTGCAGTTCCACATCCAGTCCGGTTTTCACGAGCAGGCCGCCTTCGTACACGGCCTTGGCGCCGTAGTGATCTTCCAGATAGAGCCGGACGGTTTCGAGGAAATAGGGCGCGACCGACGGCACGCGCGCCGGATCGCCATACGTCACGATTGGGCGCTTCTTGGCGGCGTCGGCCTCCTCGGCGGTAATGAAGCCTTCGGACGCCATCCGCGAGAGCACATAGCTCCGGCGGCTGCGGGCCGCGGCCATGTCCACGTACGGACTTTGGCGGATGTTGCCCTGCAGCAGGCCGGCAATCAGCGCGGCTTCGTCGAGATTCAGATCCTTGACCGACTTCGCGAAGTACAGTTGTGAGGCGGCTTCCACGCCATAGGCGCCGTGCCCCCAGTACATCTTGTTGCAGTACATCGTGAAGATTTCGGGCTTGGTGTACCGCTTTTCGATCTGAAGGGCGAGCATCCATTCGCGGATCTTGCGTTCGAGCGAGACCTCATCGGTCAGGAACAGCTTGCGGGCGAGCTGCTGGGTGATGGTGCTGGCGCCGCCGCGCCGCTGCAGGCCGAGCACGCGCCGCACGCCAAGGGCCACGATGGCGCGGACGTCGATGCCGGGGTTTGTAAAGAAGTGGGCGTCCTCGGACGCGATGATCGCGTTCCGCAGCACGGCCGGAATCTGATCGTACGTCACCAGCTCGCGCCGCTCCGTCGCGAATTCGCCGACCAGCGCGCCGTCCCGGCCCACAACCCGCGTGATCGTTCCCGGCGCGTACTCATCGAGCTGCGAGATCTGCGGCAGATCCCCGACGAAGGCGAACAGCACGCCGCCCGCGGTCCCTGCCATCGCGGCGCCGATGAAGAGCGCGACGATGCCAAAGCGCCGAAACCAGCGGCGCCAGCGTCGCTCCGCCCTGGGCATCGCGAACGCGCGCGCCTCAGGCGTCGCCCGGCCGGCTGGCGGCCGCGGCGCGCCTCCGTTCGATGAGTCGCCGGGATTCACGCGTCCAGTTTACTTGCCGCCGCGGCCGCTTCCGCCGCCGCCGCGCCCGGCCTGAGATGGAGGAGCCGCGCCGCTCGTTCCCCGACCGCCTGAGCCGCCCCCGTGCGCAGGAGGAGGCGCCGCGGATGGCGGTGCAGGCGATGGAGGAGCTGAAGTCCGGGCCGCCGGCGCCGCTTCACCGCGGCTGTGCGACGGAGCCGGCTGAGCCGGGGGCGCTGACGTCCGAGGCCCGTGAGTCGCCGGCGGCGTCCGGTCAACGACGACTGCGCCGCCCTGGCGCGGCGGAGGCTCGGATCCAGGAGCCGGCGCGCGAGGCGCGGCTCGCGGTCCCGGATCGGCCGCACGCGCCGGCGACGAGTACGTGAATGGATTGGCTGGCCGCGGCGTCGCGTGCGATGCCGGTGTACGGTCGGCCGCGCGCGGGACATCGATCGGCGTCGGCGTCGCGGCGCCAACGCCAACGTCCGGTCGTGAGGACGTCGGGGACCCCCGCAGGATGACCGGCGGATTCGCATTGCCGCCGCGATTGGCGGGCGCGCCGTCCGAGCGATCGACGCGCCGATCGGCCGGGCGTGGCGTTTCCCGCGCGGGCTCGGACGCCGTTCCGATGATGATGCTGCGAATCGGATCGCGCGGCGGCATGGCGCCAGTACGGCTCGGGACGCGTGCCGCCTCAAATGGACCCGCGCCGCTGCGTGCTCGCGTCTGGGGCCCGGCCGATTGCGTCGGCGCCCGCAGGGGGGCCTGAGTCTCGCGCGGCGTCGCCATCCGCGGGCCCGTGGGCGCCGTTGGGCGCTCGACAAACGCGTCACGAACGGGCTGCGGAACGACGGCACGGGCCACGGCGTGTTCCCTGACCCACATGTTCGGCGCGAACTGATTGGACGGCACCACCGTCCAGGCCGAAAACGGATCGAAGACGCGGAAGGCCGAGACGGTTTGCGTCCCGATGGCCGTCCAGCCGATGACGGCGCGGTTGTTATAGCCCAGCGGGCACCAGCTCACGTAGCCGGGCGCGTAGCCCCATGCAACCCAGGCCGGAGACCACGCCTGGCCTGGAATCCAGTACCAGCGATTGTTGTAGCCCCAACGTCCGTAATGATGGGTCGGCCACGCCCACGGATCGATCCCGACCCACAACCACCCGTAATACCCGGAGTATGACCACCGTCCCTGCGAGTACGGATGCCAGTCCGCCGCGACGCGCGGGTACCACACCGCGCCGTACAGGGGCTCAGTCGTCCACGAGCCGTAATCATCGAGCGTGCTCGTATAGGGCTCGACGGCGTCAGGCACGTAAGCCGCCGTGTCCGTCGCGACGTGGGCCGTGCGCCGATCGTCGGACCAGCGATCGAACTCGTCGAAGTTCGCGAGATTCACGGAGTACGACTCCGACGGCGCTTCCTTCTCATTCGCGACCGCCTGGCGGCCCGCGCGGACCAGCGTGCGGCCGAGATCGTTCACCAGTTCGGCGGTGCCGCGGACGACGGTGAGCGCGACGTCGGGGTCGCCGTGCTGATCGACGCCCGTGTCGATGCGGTATTCGCCGGCGACTTTGATGGCCACGAACGCAGCCGGCGCGTCCACGCGATAGTCGAGATCGTCGGGGGCCTTGGGAATGGTCACGCGCAACGTGCCGGCGAGCAGGCGCGCGAGCTGGCTGGAAATCAGATCGAGCTTCGTGTCGTGATCGATGTGCAGCGTGCTGCCGTCGGGGTACAGAATTTCAACGCGGCCGCCGCGCGTCTGAATACGGTCGCCGGCGAGCAGCGCGAGATTCGTTTCGGCCGGTTCCAGCTTGCCGTTGCGCTCGAGCGTGACTTCGCCGTCAACAAAGGACAGATGGGCCGGAACATCCTGGCTGAAGTCGCGCACGGAGTCCTGCGCGATGTCGCGCGCCGATGGCCCGGCTGGCGCCTGCGCGCGCGGAACGGCGGTGCCCGGAATCAGCGCGAGCACCGCGCTGGCGATGAGAAGGAGCCTGACGCGGTCAGCGGTCATCGAGCACCTCGCAAGTCAGGCAGGGCGGCAGGACCAGTCTACACGGACTGGGGGGGCAGGGTTCACTGTTCAGGGTTCAGCGTTTGTACGTCCGATGTTCCTGGGCACTTGACAATAATTCGCTCAATAGTCTATAGTCACTAAGACTAAGATTCTGCCAACGAGGCAACCAGGAGACAGAGACATGAGCAAGATCATTGGGATCGACCTCGGCACGACCAATTCCGTCGTCGCCGTGATGGAGGGCGGGGAGCCCGTCGTGATTACGAACTCCGAGGGCGGGCGGCTGACCCCGTCGGTCGTCGCGTTCTCGAAGACTGGTGAGCGATTGGTCGGCCAGGTCGCCAAGCGCCAGGCCGTGACGAATCCCGAGAACACCGTGTTCTCGATCAAGCGCTTCATGGGCCGGCGGCTCGATGAAGTGAACGAAGAAATGAAGATGGTGCCGTTCCGCGTGGTCGCCGAAGGGGATCACGTCTCGGTGCGCATCGATGGCCAGCCCAAGCCGTTCACGCCGCCCGAGATTTCCGCGATGATCCTGCAGAAGCTCAAGCAGGCCGCGGAGGATTATCTGGGCCAGCCTGTGACCAAAGCGGTCATCACGGTCCCGGCGTACTTCAACGACTCGCAGCGGCAGGCCACCAAGGATGCCGGCAAGATCGCCGGCCTGGAAGTGCTGCGCATCGTCAACGAGCCGACGGCGGCCGCGCTGGCCTATGGGCTCGACAAGAAGAAGAACGAAACCATCGCCGTCTATGACTTTGGCGGCGGCACGTTCGACATTTCCATCCTCGAAGTGGGTGAGGGCGTTGTCGAGGTCAAGGCGACCAACGGCGACACGCACCTGGGCGGTGACAACCTCGACCAGCGCGTCATCGACTGGATCGTCAATGAGTTCCGCAAGCTGGAAGGCATTGATCTGTCCAAGGACCGCATGGCTCTGCAGCGCCTGAAGGAAGCGGCGGAGAAGGCCAAGATGGAGCTCTCCACGGTGATGGAGACGGACATCAGCCTGCCGTTCATTACGGCCGATGCGAGCGGGCCCAAGCACCTGTCGATGAAGCTGACGCGCGCGAAGTTCGAGTCGCTCGTCGAGGACCTGCTGCAGAAGTCGGTGGGGCCCTGCAAGCAGGCGATGAAGGATGCCGGCGTCACGGCCGCGAACATTGACGAGGTGGTGCTCGTCGGTGGATCGACCCGCGTGCCGCGCGTGCAGCAGATCGTGAAGGAGCTGTTCGGCAAGGAGCCGCACAAGGGCGTGAACCCGGACGAGGTGGTCGCGATTGGCGCGGCGGTGCAGGCCGGCGTGCTCGCCGGCGACGTGAAGGACCTGCTGCTGCTCGACGTGACGCCGCTCTCGCTCGGCATCGAGACGCTCGGTGGCGTGATGACCACGCTGATCGCGCGCAACACGACGATTCCGACGCGCAAGAGCGAAACGTTCTCGACCGCCGCGGACAGCCAGCCCAGCGTCGAGGTGCACGTGCTGCAGGGCGAACGGCCGATGGCGCGCGACAACCGCACGCTCGGCAAGTTCAACCTGGATGGCATCCCGCCCGCGCCGCGCGGCGTGCCGCAGATCGAAGTGACGTTCGACATCGACGCGAACGGCATCGTGAACGTGTCCGCGAAGGACAAGGGCACGGGCAAGGAGCAGAAGATCACGATTACGGCTTCGAGCGGCCTGTCCAAGGAAGAAGTCGATCGCATGATGCGCGACGCGGAAGCGCACAGCGCGGAGGACAAGCAGCGCAAGGAGGAAATCGAGACGCGCAACAAGGCCGACCAGGCCGTGTATGGCGCCGAGAAGTTCCTCAAGGACTCGGCCGACAAGCTCGATCCGGCCGATCGGCTCGCCATCGAGTCGGCGACCAACGACGTCAAGAAGGCGCTCGAGGGCGGCGACGCCAAGGCCATCGACCGCACGCTGGACGCGCTGATGAAGGCGCAGCAGACAGCGGCGGAGCGGATGTACCAGAAGGCCGGCACTCCCGGCGGCGACGGACAGCCGGGACCCGGCGCCGGTGCGCCGGGCGGCAACGGCAAAGCCGACGACGTGATTGACGCGGAAGTCGTCGAGGAGAAGAAGTAGCACTGAACGGTCCCCGCGCCGACTAGTCAAGATGCCATGGACCTTTACGCACTGCTCGGCGTGACTCGCGCCGCCTCGGCCGGTGAGATCGAACGGGCGTACCGCCGCCTCGCGCGGCGGTACCACCCGGGGATCAATCCCGGCGACGGGATGGCCGAGGCCTTGTTCCGGCAGGTCCAGCACGCGTTTGCGGTCCTCGGGGATTCGGATCGGCGGCGCGCGTACGACCGCGGGACGCCCACTCCGGCGCGCCCGGCGGAAGTGTCCGTGTCGCTGCAGGGATTTGATTTCTCGGCGCCGGCATCGGGTGCGGAGGCCGCGACGTTCGCGGAGTTGTTCGCCGATGTCTTCCAGCAGGCGGCGCGCGAAGCGACGACGCCCTCTCGCGGGAGCGACATTGATGTGCCGATGCGTCTGGCGTTCAAGGACGCGGTGCGGGGCGGCGCGTTTCCCATTTCCGTCACGCGCCAGGAGCGGTGCAGCGCGTGCGCCGGTGACGGCCGGATCCCGCGGGTGCCGGTGGTCTGTCCGGTCTGTGACGGCACAGGCACGCGTCGATGGATGCGCGGGCACATGGTGTTCACCGGGACCTGCGACGGCTGTCAGGGCGCGGGCCGCGTCTCCACGCAGCCGTGCCGAGCGTGTGGGGGAACAGGGCTGCAGCCGCGCAGCGAAGTCGTCACGGTGAGCGTGCCGGCCGGCGTGGAGTCCGGTGATCGGATTGCCGTGCCGGGACGAGGCCATGCGGGCGCATGCGGCGGGCCGGCCGGCGATCTCTACGTGACGGTTGACGTCGTGCCGCATCCCTTTTTCAGGCGCGAAGGCCGGGACCTGCGGCTGACGCTGCCGCTCGCCGTGCACGAAGCCGCGCTCGGCGCGCGCGTGGATGTGCCGACGCTGGGGGAGCCGGTGCGGCTCAAGATTCCCGCGGGCACGCCATCGGGCCGCACGCTGCGGATTCGAGGGCAGGGTGTGCCGTCGCCGGCCGGCTCGCAACCGGACGCCGCCGGCGACCTGTTGGTCGACATTCAAGTGGTACTGCCGCCCGTGCGGGATGAGCGATCGAAGCAGCTCCTGCGCGAGTTCGGCGAACTGAACAGCGAGAACGTCCGGGCGTTCCTGTTCGAAGGAGAGTGAGTCGTGGCCAGACGTACAGGCACCGGCAAGGGCTATTTCATGATCAGCGCGGTGGCGGCGAAGTACAACATCCACCCGCAGACGCTGCGTCTCTACGAGCGCGAGGGGCTGCTCAAGCCCTCGCGAACGGAAGGGAACACGCGCGTGTATTCGGAAGAGGATCTCCAGGAGCTCGAAACCATCCTGGCGCTCACGCGCGATCTGGGCGTCAACCTCGCCGGCGTCGAGATCATCCTCAACATGCGGCGAAAAATGGGCCGCATGCAGAAGGAAGTCAACGAGTTCATGGAGTACGTCAAGCGCGAGCTGCAGCGCGGCCTCGGCGACTGGGAGCAGCGGCTCAACACCGCGCTCGTCCCGGCCAGTCCGACTGAACTCGCCCGCGCGGAGACGAAGGAAGCGGTGTAAGCTTCTCCCTTCCATGGCGTGCGCGCGGTGTGACGGAACAGGATGGATCGGCATCGAGCGGAACGGCGCGCGCGTGGTGGAGCGGTGCACCTGCTGGACCGAGCGCATCACCACGCAACTGATTCAGGACGCGCGCATTCCGCCGCGGTACGCCCGCTGCACGCTCGAGAACTTTGTCGTCTACCCAAACGCCAAGCTGGAAGCGGCCGTCGTCAAGGCGCGCAAGTTTGCCCAGAGTTTTCCCGCGGTCACCAAGGGCCTGTGCCTGGTCGGCCCGCCCGGGATCGGCAAGACCCACATCGCGGTCTCCGTTCTGCGCGGCCTGATCGCGGACAAGCACGTGCGCGGCCTGTTCTATGACGTGCGCGACTTGTTGCGCGTGATCCGCTCCACCTACAACCCCGTCGTCCGGACAGCCGAGATGGACATTCTCCGGCCCGTCATGACCGCCGAGCTGCTCGTGCTCGACGATCTGGGCGCGGAAAAGCCCTCGGAATGGGTCGAAGAGACGATGAATCTCATCGTGAATACCCGCTATAACGAACGGCGGCCCACGATTTTCACGACCAACTACAACAACGTGCCGGACGAGGTTGAAGATCCGGATTCGCTCAAGGCCCGCGTGGGATTCCGCCTGCATTCCCGGCTCCACGAGATGTGCGAGTTCCTGGAGTACGACGGGGGCGACTATCGTACGCTGGAGATCAACTCGAAGGCCGACGCCGACGACCTCAGCAAGCATTGGCAACGGAAGAAGGCGCGAGGCAAGGGCGGTCTGCCCGTTCGAGCCCACGGCCAGGCGCGCGCCCAGCTCAAGGAGCCGCGCGAACTAAAATGGCCGGGTGGGAAGGCAGAACGAGGGTAGCCGGCAAGTCAGAAGCCAAAAGTCAGAAGTCAGAAGTTCGGAACGAACTGACGCTGGCCAGCCGATCGGTTTATACGTTCACATCCCGTTCTGCTCTTCGATTTGCAGCTACTGCAATTTCAACCGCGGGCTGCTCGATTCGGATCTGAAGGTTCGGTACGTCACGGCCCTGGAGCGCGAGATCCTCCGCGCCGCCGATGACCCGCGCCGCACGCCGTCGAACGCGCGTGCCGACACGATCTTCTTTGGGGGCGGCACGCCCTCGTTGCTCGAACCGGCGGAGATTGCCCGGCTGATTACCGCCTGCCGGCAGGCGTTTGACATCCCGCCTGATGCGGAAATCACCATCGAGACCAATCCGGAGACCGCGACCGAACCGCGTCTGGCCGCGTTTCGCGCCGCGGGCGCCAACCGCATCAGCTTTGGCGTGCAGTCGTTCGACGACGACGAGTTGAAGCGGCTGGGCCGCATTCACAGCGCCGCGCGTGCGAGGGAAGCGATTCTCTGGGGGCGCGCCGCGGGATTCGACAACCTCAGCTTCGATCTCATGCTGTGGCTGCCGGGCCAGTCATTCTCGTCGTGGCTCCGGACCGTCGACGAAGCCATCGCGCTTAGGCCGGATCACCTGTCGCTCTACCTCCTCGAGCTCTATCCCAATGCGCCCTTGAAAGAAGCGATGGCCCGGGAGCCGTGGTCGCAGGCGCCCGACGACGAGGCCGCCGACATGTATCTGGCGGGCCTGGATCGGCTGGACCACGCCGGGTTCGGGCAATACGAAATCTCAAACGTCAGCCGGCCAGGCCGTGAAAGCCGCCACAACCTCAAGTACTGGACCGGCGGTAGCTGGTGGGGATTCGGCTGCGGCGCCCACGCCACGGTGGAAGGCGAGCGATGGCACAACGTGTCCGGTATTCAGGACTACGTGGACCGCATCGAGGCCGGCGCCAAGGTAGACCTGGATCACCACCAGTTGTCAGAAGAGGAGCGCCAGAGCGAGACATTGTTCACCGGCTTGCGGCTTTCGGTGGGCATTGACCGCGAGGCATTCCGGACGCGCTTTGGGATGGACCCGTGGATCAGATATCAACCAGATCTGGCTTCGTTTGTGCAGGCGGGGACGGTGTGGGAGCGCGACGGTCGAATGGGTCTCTCGCGTCAAGGTATGCTCATAGCGAACGAGATTCTGGTCACGTTCGTGTGACGTGACACTGACACGTTGCCGCGCTTGCCTCCCGGGGCTGGTACGGTAAAGTAGGGCGCTTTTTTCAAGCTTGTTCACACAGGGGGATTCAGATGGAACGGTTGTTTCTCGTGACGCGGAAACGCACGGCGCTCGCTGCACTCATCGCGTTGTTCGCGCTGATGGCGCAGCGTCCAGGCCTGGCGCAGGCCCCGGCTCAGGCCGATCCGCTCAAGTTCACCGCTGCCACACCGGTCCTGATCGGCTGGCAGGTCAAGGCCGACAAGACCCAGGACTTCGAAGACTTCTGGACCGGTCTTCGCGCGGCCATCGCCAAGACCGAGAGTGTTGAACTGAAATCCGTCGCGGATTCGTTGACCAAGATCTATAAGGTCAACATTGACCCGTTCCCCGAGCCGAACACCAAGGCGATGGTCGTGATCTACCTGTTCCAGCTGGACCCGCCGTCCACGACGATGAGCTACAGTCCGGTTGCCCTGATTTATACCGATCCGAACGGGCTGCGCGCGGCGCTCGACAATCCGAAAATGCCGAGAGCCGAAGCGGACGCGTTGTATGACAAGTTCAAGAACTCGTTTGTATCGATCAACCCGATGTGGCCGCTCACGAAGATCGGCGGGTAAGTAAGGGGTCCTGACCCGGGGGTTGACACAGCAGCGAGGGCGCGGCCAGCGCCCGAGCCGTGCGAGCGGGGCGGAATTTGTCGCCGTTGAATGCTGGCGACGAATTCCGCGAGCGAGCGCGTCGGGGAGGGGCGCCAGGGGCGAAGCCCCTCCGCCTTAAAACGCCCAGTTAATCCCCGCGTACAGCCGTTGCGGGCGGGTGTAGTGGGGATTGCCTCTCAGGTTGAAAATCCGGTAGTCCACGCGGACCTTCAGCGGGCCGAACAGCGGGAATTTGACGCCGCCGCCGATATTCGTGCCCCAATTGGTGATGTGGGAGTCGCCCAGCGTCTCCCGGAAGGCGCCGCCGCCAGCCGTCGCATAGAGGCTGACGCTCGTCGGGGTCATCACGACGACGTTGAACATCCCGGTCATGAGCCCCGGCAGGAGTTTGCCCGGGTTCTCTACGGTGTTCGCGTACTCGAACTCGAACCCCACAATGAGCAGGTTGACCCCTGCCGCAACGCCGCGAACAGACCGCGACTCGGGCGTGGTGTTCAGGCCAAGAAAGAACGTGAGATCCGCCGACGCGCGAGCCGGGTTCCCGAACAGACCTGCGGCCACGAGCACGCCGATGAGCAAAGTGCGCTTCATGCGCAGTCTATCGGCCGCTTGTGAACGGGGCTGCATGTGGTGGCTCGCTCGCGACGCCCATTGGCCTGTTTGGTAGGATCGCTGCGGCATGGAAATCCGGCTGACTGAAGAGCAGCAACTGCTCCGGCAAGCGGTCCGGGAGTTCGCCGAGGCCGAGCTGCGTCCCCACGTCATGGAATGGGACGAGGCGCAGAAGTTCCCGCTCGAGCTCCTGCCGAAGCTGGCCGCACTCGGGTTGATGGGCATTCAGGTCCCGGAGGCCTGGGGCGGGTCCGCCATGTCGGTCGTGGCGTACTGCGTCTGCATTGAGGAACTCGCACGGGTCGATCCGTCGATCGCCCTCTCAATCGCCGCGCATAACGGTCTTTGTGTGGCGCACCTGAACGCCTTCGGCTCGGATGCGCAGAAGCGCGAGTTCCTGCCGGCGCTTGCGGCTGGTGAACATCTGGGCGCGTGGGGCCTCACGGAGGCCAGTTCCGGCAGCGACGCCGCCTCGATGCGCACGACCGCCGTCCGCGACGGTGATGCCTGGGTCCTGAACGGCAGCAAGCAGTTCATCACGCACGGCCGCATCGGCAAGACGATGGTGGTCATGGCGGTGACGGATCGCACGGCCGGGCGCGTGGCGATCTCGGCCTTTGTGATTCCACAAGGCCATCCGGGCATGTCGGCCGGCAAGAAGGAAAACAAGCTCGGCATGCGCGCCAGCGACACGAGCGAGGTCATCTTTCAGGACTGCCGCCTCCCGGCCGATGCCGTCGTCGGCGTGGAAGGGCAGGGATTCATCAACACGTTGCAGGTGCTCGATGCCGGCCGCATCGGCATCGCCGCGCTGGCCGTCGGGCTCGCGCAGGGCGCGTTCGAAGCCGCGCGCCGCTACGCGAACGAACGGCGTCAGTTC
>DASUGC010000064.1:0-7897 GCA_036274235.1 Vicinamibacterales bacterium | reverse complement strand
GAAGCCCCCAGATCGAAGAAGGCCCGGCGTTCAGGAGCTAACGAGACACCGCAGGATCTCGCGAGCGAGCCTCCGCGAGCGAGCCTCGCGAACGGAGCGTCGCGTGGCTCAGTGCTTTCCAGAGGAGCCGCGCGGCGCGAGTGAGCGAGCCGGGGGTCTGGGGGCGAAGCCCCCAGATTAAGCGAGGAAGGGCCGGCGTTTAGAACATAGTCCCAGTGGACGCACAGGCGTTCGGGAGGGAGTTACCGCTTCCACAGCAAGATCCCGATCGCGACGGCCAGCCCCGCCATGGCGCGATACTCGCGATTGGCGATGACGCGGGAGAAGCTGAACGATCGGCGGACCGGCGCGGCACGCCCTTCCCGGTAGGCGGTGTACTCGCCGGCAAACCGCTGGTCGAGTGCCGCTTCCTCGCTGCGCATCGCGGCGAGGAACGTCGCACCGACATAAATCGCCGCCAGCGCGCCCACCCAGGGTGATCGGCTCGCCACCGCGAAGCCGGCGGCCATGATGGCCGAACCGAGATACAGCGGATGACGCACCAGCCGGTACGGACCGCTACGCGTGACTTCCCTGCCCTTCTCGATATGGCCTGATGCCCAGATGCGCAGTACCTCGCCGGCGATCGCGACGGCGCCGCCAATCGCAATGGATTGCGATGTCGGATGTGCCAGGACGAATGCGACGGCCGCGCCGAGAAATCCCAGGGGCACACGCAGCCGCGCGAGAACCGGCCAGCTCATCGCGCTGGATCGCGCGGGCCGGCGCGCGCCAATCGTTCATCAATCGCGCGCGTGACCTCGCCGGTCGCGATCGTCCCCAGGCACCAGTGCGCGTCGTCGCGCCGGCATCGGCGTTCGTAGTGGCAGTCACAGTCCGCATACCGCGAGACGCAGATGTCGGCTGAGCTCCAGGGTCCATTGCGGCCGGGCGTGGTGGGGCCGAACAGCGCGACGATTGGAACGCCGAGCGCACCGGCGATGTGGACGGGGCCCGTGTCGCCGGACACCATGAGCGACGCGCGCCGGAGCAGCGCGACGAGTTCGGGCAGCCCCGTCTCGGGCGCGAGCCGGGCGATCCCGCCGGATGCATCGACCACGTCGCGAGCGGCCGCGTCCTCGGCCGGGCCCCACAACACGACGGCGTTCATCCGATGCCGATCGCGCACGTGTCGCGCGACGGCGCCGAGGCGTTCGGGAGGCCATCGCTTGTTCGGCCACGCGGCACCGGGATTGATCACCGCAAATGGCTCGCGCACGGTCGCCAGAAATTCCGACACGGCTGGGCTCTCGACCGCCGCGATCGGAAACTCCCACTGGGTCGTCGTCGCGCCAATGGCCGCGGCGAGCGCAAGGTTCTTGCTGATTACGTGCTGACTGTCATCCACACGGACGCGCTCGCCGTACAGCGGCGCGGCCAGCGGTTCGCGCAGGCCGGGCCGATCGAATCCCACGATGCGGGCGGCACCCGAGAGCCGCGCCAGGGCCGCGGACTTGAGCAGCCCCTGAAAATCGAGCGCCACGTCGTAGCGCCGGGCCCGCATGGCGCGGCGTGCCGCCAGCCATGCCGACGCGCTCCGGTCGCGCAAGACAATGAGCGATGACACGGCCGGCACGAGCTCCAGAAAGGCGCGATGCGGCGCGTCAACCAGCCAGTCAATCTCCGCGTGCGGATAGGTACGCCGGATCGCCGCGACGGCCGGCAGCGTGTGCACGAGATCGCCGAGCGAGCCAAGACGAACGATCAGAATTCGGTCGAGGCCAGGTTGCACCGTGGAGGTGGCAGGTTGCAGGCTGGGGTTCGAGGTTCTCAGGTGCTCCAACAAACCTCGCGTGGAGTGGTCCTTGGGATCGCCGACGATTGCAATCCGTCCACCGTACGCCTTGACGGTCTCGCGCTCCGGAACCGTCTCCACGGTGTAGTCCGTGCCTTTGCAATGCACGTCCGGTTTGATCAGATTCAGCAGCCGTTCCACGTTCCGCTCGCCGAAGATCACGACATAGTCCACGCCGCGGATCGCCGCCACCAGTTCCGCGCGGTCAGACACCGGAAGAATCGGACGGCCAGGCCCCTTGAGCGCCGCTTCCGAGGCGTCGTCGTTCACCGCCACGATCAGGCGATCGGCCTCCTGCGCCGCTCCCTGCAAGTAGCGCACGTGGCCGACGTGCAGCACGTCAAAGCACCCATTGGCGAACGCCAGCGTCCGCCCCGCGCGTCTGTCAGCGGCGACGAGCTCAACGAGATCGCTGTCGGTGACGACCTGTCCCATGCCAATGGCGGGCGGTTATCGCCCGATCGAAGCCGCCAATTCCGCGCGGGTGATCGTCGCCGTACCTCGCTTCATGACGACGAGGCCGCCGGCATGATTGGCAAGATGAGCGGCTTCCACGAACGATCCGCCCGAAGCGAGCGCCAGCGCGAACGTCGCGATGACAGTGTCGCCTGCCCCCGTGACGTCGGCGATCTGGTCCGATCCGACGATGGGAATGTGCTCCGTGGGTCGATCCGGCTCGAACAATGCCATGCCGCGGCTTCCGCGTGTGACGAGCACGGCCTGGCTGCCCAGTTGGCCGAGCAGCTTCCGTCCGGCGCGTTCGAGCGTCCCGCGATCGTCGTTGATGCGCACGCCGAGCAGCGCCTCCACTTCCGATTCGTTCGGTGTCACCGCTGTCATGCCCGTAAACGCGGTGAGCGCATATCGCGAGTCAACGAGGACGACGGGCGGCCGCTTGAGGCGGGCGGCCGCCAGCGCGCGACGCCAGCCGCCCGGCGTGATCGATCCGCCGCCGTAGTCGGAAAGAATGACGGCGTCGGCTTTCCGAATCGCGCGGGCCACGGTGGATTCAATCTGCTGGGCCGTGGCTGGCGGGACGGGCGAGCCCACGCGGTCGATGCGCACAACCTGCTGCTTCGCGGAGTGCACGCCCCCAGCCAGGATTCGTGTCTTCACGGTCGTCAGCCCGCGCTTCATGCGCAGGACGCCTTTCACGTCACTGGTGCGGCCGAGCGCGTCCAGCAGCCGATCGCCGGCGGCGTCCTGTCCGACCGCGCCGACCACCTGCACGTGCGCGCCGAGGGCGGCCGCGTTGGCGGCGGCGTTCCCGGCCCCGCCCGGCACAATCTCGGTTGAGCCGTACTTGAGAATCAGGACGGGCGCTTCGCGCGAGACGCGATCGATCTGCCCGTAGATGAACTCGTCGGCCACCAGATCGCCCACGACCACCACACGCGCGCGATCGAACCGCGACAGGATCGCCCGCAGACGGCCGGCGGCCACCGCGCTCATGCCATCTCCTTGGGAAACCCCGACTCCGAGAGAATCCAGCCGGCGGCCTCGAAGACGGTCTCGGCGACGTAGGCGGCGCCTGGCGGCTGCGCGCCGTGACGCTGCAATTGCGCGTGCCCGTAACCGGTCTTCACGAGAATGCCCCGGGCGCCGGCGTTGGTGGCCAGCCCGACGTCGGCCATCTTGTCGCCGACGACGAAGGATCGCGTCATGTCGATGTCGAAGCGAGTCCGGGCCTGCTGGATCATGCCGGCTTTCGGCTTTCGGCATTCGCAGTCGAGACGCAGGGCGTCCGTGACGGCCTGCGGATGATGCGGACAGTAGAAGAGCGCATCGAGCCGGCCGCCGGCGGCCTCGACGTCGGCGCGCATGCCGGCGTGCACGCGTTCGACGAGGTCAGGACCGTAGAAGCCGAGGCCGATCCCGCCCTGATTGGTCGTAATGCACACGAGAAAGCCCGCGCGGCTCAGCAGGCGGACGGCCTCGATCGAGTACGGAAACCACTGCACGTCTTCGACGCGGCTCAGATAGCCCACGTCGTGAATGAGTGTGCCATCCCGATCCAGAAACACCGCCGGCCGCGCGCTCATGCGGTGCCGGCCTTCATCAGGCGCCGCGAGGCCGCCTCATACACGCGATCCACGGTGATGCGCCTCATGCAGCGGTGATCGATGGGACAGTCGCGCAACATGCAGGGCCGGCAGAAGACCGGCTGAATGATGAGGTCGTGCGGCCCGACGGGGCTCGTCGCGTGCTCGTTGGTCGGACCAAAAATCGCCACGACCGGGCATCCGACTGCCGACGCGAGATGCATGCCTCCAGAATCATTCGAAACGCACACGGTTGCGCGCGCGAGCAACGCCGTCAGCGCACCCAGACTCGTATGCCCGACGAGATCGATCAGTCCGGACATCACCGCCGGCGTCCGCGCGCGAAGCCAGGATTCTATCGCACGCGCCGCCGGCCGATCGTGTTCCGCGCCGGCCAGCACGCACACCGCGCCGCGCTGGACGACGAGTTGGGACGCCAGTTCGGCCATGCGCGCCGGCGGCCATTGCTTGGCCTGGCCGTACGCGGCCCCCGGCAACAACACGACGAGCGGGGCGCTGCCCGTGTACCCGGCGCGGGAGAGCAGCGCCTGCGCGCGCTCCTCACTCGCCGCCGTTGGCGTGACCTGCGGCGCCTCGTCGCCGCAGGCGATGTCCAGGCCACGCACCAGCGCGCGATAGTAGTCAGCCTGATGGCGCGACGGCTTGGCGACGCCGCCACTGCGTCGAGTGAGCAAGAGACCGCGGCCGGCCGTCGGATAGCCCCACCGCTCGCGAACGCCTCCGCGGTAGAGCTGCCACGCCGATCGAAACGAATTCGGAAACAGGACACCGACATCGAAACGGCCGGATGCCAGCGTCGCCTTCGCCGCGCGTGTTGCCTCCGGCAAGTCGATCACGTCGTCGGGCATGGCCGGCGTCATCTCCCGGAACAGCGCGGCCACGGCGGGCGCGGCGGCAATCGTCAGGTGCGCGGACGCAAAGTGCCGCCGAATCGCCCCGATCGCAGGCAGCGCCAGGACCGCATCACCCAGCCAGTTCGGCGGGCGGATCACGACACGCGCCGGCGCCGGGTCAGCCATCAATCCGTCTCGTCCGGCGCGGGCGCGGGAAACACGTCCAGCCGGTTCGCTTCGACGGCCTCGTCATCGCGCCAGCGCCGGTGCATCCAGAGCCACATGTGCGGATACCGCCGCACGTACATCTCGAGCACGTCGGCACAGCGCTGCGTGAGTTCCCGCACGGGATCCTTCGAATCCGGGCCGGGCACTTCGATCGGCGGCTCGTAGACCATGCGATAGCGGCCGTGCGGCAACGGCAGGGCCACCGCCGGCACCAGGGGAGCGCCGGTCCGTAACGCCAGACTCGCGAGCGCCGCCGTCGTCGGCGCGGGCCTGCCGAAGAACTCGACGGGCACGGATTCGGCGCCCTGGCTGTATTGATCGATCAGAATCGCCACGCTCTCGTTCTGGTCAAGGGCGCGAAGCACGCGCCGTAACGCGCCGTGTTTGTAGATCACCCGGTTGCCGGTCGCGCACCGGACGCGCTCCAGGAGATCGTGCAGCAGCGGGTTATCGAGCGGGCGCGCCAGCACCCAGAAGGGCGGCAGCACGAGGGGATGCGCCAGCCCGCCGAGCTCCCAGAATCCGAAATGGCCCGTCACGATGATCGCGCCCTTGCCGGCGGCGAGCGCAGTCCGTACGCGATCGTCTCCTTCGAACTCGACACGCGCGCGCATCTGTTCCGTCGTCATCGTGCTGAAGCGAAGCACCGCGATGAGGAGGCGGCCAAAGTGCCGGAACGTGTCCCGCGCGATCGCCCGGCACTCGGCTGGTTTCTTTCGCGGGAACGCCGCCTGGAGCTGGCTCACGGCCACGCGGCGGTGCCGCGGATCAATGACATATGCCAGCAACCCCAGGCTCGATCCCAACGCCCGGGACGCGGCATCCGGCAGAATCCGGACGAGCCCGCGGACAACGAGCACGGCCTGGTATTCGCACCGATGACGGAACGTCGGCGTGGCGCTCACCCGCGCCGCTCCCGCACACGTCCGAGCAACCAGCTTTCAAATTCGGCGGGTGGCTCCACGCGAACCACCAGCGGCACGAACGCCACCGGCACGGCGAACGGGCGCAGCAGGCGCAACCGCATGGCATCTTTCTCGGTCGTCACCACGCCGGCCGCACCCGCCTCCCGGACCGCACGCTCGATCCCGCGCACATCGCCGACGCCGAACCGGTGGTGATCGCGAAAGCGGAGCAGCTTCCGGACCTGCCATCCAGCCTGTTCGAGCGCGCGCGAGAAGCGATCGGGCTGTGCAATGCCCGCAACGGCGACGACGCCCGTCCCCTTCGCCGGCGCCGCATGCACTGCGTCGACGGACACGGCATCACCGAGGTGTCGTGTCAAGGCGAAGATGCGTGGATGATCGAAACCTCCGCTCGCTTCCGGCGGGCCGTCGATGACCACCGCGTCGGCGCGGCTGAGCGCGGAGGGCGATTCACGCAGCCGGCCGAGCGGCACACGCCGATCTTCGAGATCCTGCGGCGCAATTGCGACGATGTCGACGTCGCGTGGCATTGATCGATGCTGGAACCCGTCATCGAGCAGGTGCACGGTCGATCCGAGCTGAGATTCGGCGAGCGCCGCCGCGATGGCGCGCTGTTCGCAGACGAGCACCGCCGCTCCCGGCACGCTGCGCGCGAGCAACAGGGGTTCGTCACCCGCGCGATCGACGTCCGCCAGCACGTGCTCGCCGTCGCTGACGATCGTGACTCCGTCGTCGCGGCGCCGGCGTCCATATCCGCGGGTGAGAATGGCCGGCCGCTCGCCGGCGCCGATCAGCACCCGGGCAATCAGTCCCACCAGCGGCGTTTTACCCCGGCCGCCCATGGCGATGTTGCCAACGGAGATGACAAAAGAGGCCGGGACTCGTTTCCGCATCCCAACATCGGAAACGAGTCCCGGCCTCATCGTCTAAACGGGCGGACCACGCCTCGCGCGCCTGGGGGCGGCAGGATCTGCGCGATCGCCTCCAGCGTCTTCGGTTTGGCACCCCGATTGGCTTCCACCAGCGCGCGCGCGGCGGCGCCGAGCCTCGCGCGCTCCACGGGATCGCCGACCAGGCGCACGACCACCGATGCCAACTCGGCGTTCGACGGAATCTGCACGGCGGCCTGGTTTCTCAGAAACGCGTCGGCAATCTCGGCGAAGTTCTCCATGTGCGGGCCGAACACGATGGGCTTGCCGTGGACGGCCGGCTCCAGGATGTTGTGACCGCCCTGATCGACAAGGCTGCCACCGACGAACACCACGGTCGCCACCTGAAAGAGGTTCGCAAGTTCGCCGATCGTATCGAGAATCACGACATCGGCACGCGGTTCGGCATCGACGGCGAGTTCGGTGCGGCGGACGACGCGCAGCCCTTCCGCCCGCGCGAGCGATTCGGCCTCACCGAACCGCTCGGGCTTGCGGGGCGCGATGATGAGGAGCGCGGACGGGTGCGCGCGCTTCAAAGCGGCGAAGGCTCCGAGGACCGCGCCTTCCTCCCCTTTCAGGGTGCTCGCGGCAATGAACACAGGCCGAGTTTGTGGCATCCGGAAAAAGCGGACGATCCGCCCGGCGCCGCGGCCTGCCGCCGCTGCCGGCGACTCCAGCGATTCGAACTTCAAGCTGCCGGTGACAGTGACTCGCGCGGGATCCGCCCCGATGTCGATGATCCGTCGCGCCGACTCGTCGCTCTGCATGCAGAATCGATCGACATCGCCGAGCACGCGGCGAAACAGCCCGCGAGCGAGGCGATAGCGTGGGTACGACCGGGACGAGATCCGTCCGTTCACGAGAATGGTCTTGACCCCCCGCCGGCGGCAGGCCCGCAGCAGGTTGGGCCAGAGTTCCGTTTCCATCAGCAGGAACAACCGGGGCTTGACGAGCTTGAGCGTACGGTTGACGAAGGGCGGGAGGTCGAACGGCAGAAAAAACACGGCGTCGACGTCCTGAAACTGGGATCGCGCGATCTGCTGCCCGGTCAGCGTCGTCGTCGAAAGAAAAATCTTGAGCCCCG
>DASUGC010000063.1:0-5794 GCA_036274235.1 Vicinamibacterales bacterium | reverse complement strand
AAGGACGCCCGGCGCGTGGCGGGCCAGCAGCCGGAACGTCCGAAATGCCACGGCCCGCCCGAACAGCAGGTGCAGCGGAATCGGAATCCGAAGGCGAGGCAGGTGGGCGCCCGCGAAGGACAGGTACGGCGCGGTTGACAGGAATATCCGTCCGCCAGGCTTCAGCACGCGACGGCACTCTTCCAGATACAACCGGGCGTTCGAGACGTGTTCGATCACCGCGTGTGACAGCACCAGATCGAAATAGCCGGCGGCGAACGGGAGCGCCATGCCGTCGGCTTGAAGAAAGTGCAGGTGTTTCAGCCCGCGCTCGCGCGCCAGGACGACGCCCGCGGATCCGAACCGGTTGATGGGATCGATGCCGATCACCTCGTCTGCGTGCTCCGCGAGTGAGAGCGGCATGCCGCCGCCGCCGCAGCCGGCGTCCAGGACGCGTCCGCCGAGCGGCACGCCCGCGCGCTCCAGAAACGCGATGACCTTCGCGCTCCGGTAGTACTCGAAGAGCGCGTAGTCGTACTCGGATCGAAACCGCCGGTCGGCGTGCGCTTTGATCTGGAGTTCACTTATTTCGCGCATGCTTGTCGATCAGGACCGCCCGATCCGGGCCGGTTGTCTCTTCCACGTCGAATGTCGCGACCGGCTGGCGTTGCGGGTACCGATCAAGGATTTCGCTGATGAGGTTGCCCTCGTGCTGACTCTCGTAGCCGAGGCTCGGCAAATCGTAGGTCAGTATATAGCGCACGTCGTCTCGATCGAGCCGATCCGCGTAGTTCCCGAAGCCGTTGCCGATGAAGATCGGTCGAATCCGGTTTTCCAGGTCCAGGCCGTTCGCCAGCTTGCCCTGCACGAGGGTGCCAGGCGGCAGGAGCCGGCCGAGTTCGACCGAGGCGCGATAGTTGAAATCCGTGCGATGCGCGGCCCACCCCGTGAACTGGCCGAGATTCCACAGCGTGATGGATCCAATCAGGAGAACGGCCGCGCGCCACGCGATACCGTGAGTCGCCAGCCAGCTCACCACGGGCCGCCAGCGGAACAGCAGGACCGCGACGCCCGCCAGGGCCATGACGGCCGACAGGCGAACGTCGAGCTGGTAGGGGTGCTCGGCCGCCTTGTCCACCAGGAGCGACCGAAGCGCGGACGCGCAGAGCAGATACAGCAGGGCCAGCGCCACGGGCGCGAATAGGAGTCGCGCGCGCACCGTTGCAGAGACGGCTTGCGCGCTCACCCAGGCGGCGCCTGAGGCCAGCCCCATCGACGCCAGTGCCACGATCGGCGGAATCAGCATGACGTAGCGGCGTTCGTTGCCCGAGTCATGCACGGTCAACTCGAGCAGTCCGAGCAGCAGCCACCAGACGAGCAGCCGCTCCGCCGGCCGTGACTCGCGAAGCCGCGCGAACGCATTGCCGATGGCCAGCGCGGCCGCCGCCAACAGGGGCCACAGGCGCGACACGATGTCCTGCGTGACCGGAATCCAGGACGCGCGATCGACCAGGTTGCGCCACGCGTACGACGGTTTGCGTTCCACGCTCATCTGCACGTTGTAGAACCAGTACTCGCGCCAATGCGGCCAGACGAACGCCGCCACGATGGCGCCGCCGGCCAGCGCGCCGCCCGCCAGCGTCCACCACGCGGCTCGTCGTGCCGAGACCTGTTCCGCGGACCGCCCGCGCATGACGAGGGCGAGCAGGGCATCCAGGACAATGGCCGCGACAAAGAATGCCGCGGCAGCCTTCGTGAACCACGCCAGGGCGGCCGCGGCGCCGGCGGCGGCTCCCCATCGCGCGTGCCGCTGCGCCAGGGCATAGCCCGCCCAGGCCACGACCATAAACATGGTCATGGTGGATTCCATGAGCGCGGCGCGATTCCACATCACCCACGTGAACTCGGTCGCGAGCAGCAGGCCGCCCACGAGCGCCACGCGCCGGCCCGCTGCCGCCGCGAGGCCGGCCATCAGGGCCGCGATGGCGATGAGCCCCGACGCGGCCGGCACCGTGCGTGCCTGCCATTGACCGACGCCGGCCACGCGAAAGGCCGCGTACTCCAATGCCGTGAACACCGGCGCGATGTAGACGGGATTCCAGTTGTCGGTGATCCAGGTGCCCCAGAGCGCGCGGTTGCGCGCGTTGTGCGTCCACGCGCCCTCGTCATGCCACACCACGCCGACGGACGTCGTCGGCGGATCGGCTCGCAGCCAGACCACCCGCAGCATGGCGCCGAGCGCCAGAATCGCGATCGCGAGCGTGAGGAATCGCCTTCGCGGCATGTCAGTTCTTCCGCCGCCACACGGCGTAGGCGTCATCTTCGTAGTCAGGCACGTAAGTCGCGTCGAGCCATGCGCGGAGCTGCGGATGATTCAGAAAGAAATCGATCGAATCGGGAATCGTTTCCGCCAGGCCCCAGTCGTGTTTCTGCAACGCCACGACAGCGGGGCGGTTCCGTTGCAACTCAGCCAGGAACGCCGCCGATCCATATCCGGGCTTGTCGGCGGCAAACTCCATGACGACGACGCGGCTCCAGAAGAAACGGGAGGCGCTGACGCGCTCGGCGCGCGAGAGGACGCTGCCGGCCGAGAAACCGAACACCAGCGAGGTGTCGGCCGCCGGCGTTTTTGCGATGCGCGACGCCAGGCGCTCGACCGAATCGGGCGACAGCTTGCCGCCGTCGCCGCGATCGAAGCGCGCCAGATACTCGTCGCGCGCGATCTCGCCTCGGAAGTACCGCAGGTCGAAGGCAAGATTGCTGGCGGCCTCCGGGACGCCGAACAGGCGCGGCGTGGTCCATGAGCCCTCGTCCCCGACCCGCCACAAGCCCGCGATGAGTCCGAGCGCGGCTATGGCGGCCGGCATGCGCCGTTGATGCCTGTGGCGCCAGGCGAACGCCAGTCCACCTGCCCCTGCCAGTGCCAGGGCCGGAAGAGCCTGAAGAAAATACTGCGGCAGTCCGCGATGGCCGTTGAGCGCGATGGAAATGACGGCGACCCCGATCCACGCGATGACGAGAAGCATCACGCGGCGAGGCGCGCGCAGCAGGACGAGCAGCGCCGAGCCCAGCAGCCCCAGATACCAGAGGGCGGCAACGTGACCGCGTTCGATGGGCATCGTGAACAGGTAGCCCACGGCCGCGAGCGCGCTCGCGTAAGTTTCGCCTGAATAGCGCAGGTTGTACAGGATCGTGTCGATCCAGAGATCCGTCAGTCCGCCCGCCAGGGCGAAATAGAGCAAGAAGGCGCCGCTTGTGAACGCCATTCCCCCCGTGACCCAGGCGGCGGCCCGGATGAAGCGCCGCCAGTCGAATCGTTCGGGTCCCGTGGCCGCCGCGGCAAGCGCGACCGGCAGACCGTACACCATCGCGTTGTACTTGAGCCAGACCGCGAACCCCACGCACAGTCCAGCCACGAACCAGCGGCCAGGCCGGGACCCTGCACCGAGCGCGATCAGGACGGCGCCGGCGATGGCCACGCCGATAAAGACCTCGCACTGCCCCCGGACGTTCATGCCCCCGAGGCGTTGTATGCCGGGGTCGCCCAGGAGCAGATAGAGGACCGCCGCGGCTTCACCCACGCGGCCGCCGAACAGGCGCCGGCCGATCTGAATGAGCAGAAACGCGCAGAGACCGGACGCGACGAGATCGGCGAACGCCGCGACGCTCACCCGCGGCCAGAGCAGCCACGACGCGCCGTACACAAAAAAGATTCCTGGCGGTTTCTGTTCGAACGCGTCGCGGTACGGCACGCCGTGGTCGAGGACGCGCTGGGCGATGTAGGTGTACAGCCCCTGGTCGCCGCCGACCGGTCGAGCCATGGCGGGCAGACGCAACGCGAGCAGCAGCACGATGCCCAGGGTCCAGACCCAGGTGCGTGAGATTCGTGCCGGCGTCGCCAGTGTCATTCGTCAGGTGCATTGTCATCCAGCCGGGACTCGTTTCCGGACACGAGTCCCGGCTGGATGGCAGAGGCATGAATTATAGTTCCGGGGTGTCCTCGTCTTCGCCGCCTCGCGCACACGATCCCGGCGGCAGGCCGGCCGAACTATCGGTCGTCATTCCCACCTACAACGAGCGCGACCGGCTGGCTGAACTGGTCGCGCGGCTGTTTGCGGCGACCGATGCCGCGCGCATCGCCCTCGAACTGGTGGTGGTGGACGACAACTCGCCCGACGGCACCGGTCAGATTGCCGACGAATTGGCAAAGAACTACCGTCTGCGCGTCGTCCACCGCGCGGGCAAGCTCGGGCTCGGTACCGCGGTGGTCGCTGGTTTCAACGTTGCGTCCGCTGACCTCGTGGGCGTGATGGACGCCGACTTCAGCCACCCGCCCGAGCTGCTGCCGGTGCTCTTCCGGGCGTTTCATGAAACCGGCGCGGACGTCGCCGTCGCCAGCCGCTATATTCCGGGCGGCAGCACGCCGAACTGGCCCGTCAAGCGCAAGATCATGTCGCGCTTTGCGTGTCTCCTCGCTCGGCCGCTGTCGCCGATTCGCGATGCGGCGTCGGGCTTCTTTCTCATTCGCCATTCGATCGCGAAGCAGGTCACCATTAAGGCCGGCGGCTTCAAGATCTGCCTCGAGCTCATCGTCCGTGGCTGGCCGCGGAAACTCGTCGAGCTGCCGTACACGTTCGAGGATCGCGAACTCGGCGAGAGCAAAATGAGCACGCGCGAGGCGGCGGGGTATCTGTTTCAGCTCAAGGATCTGATGCTGCTGCGCTGGTCGAAACTGGGGCGGCCGAAGCGGGAATACCGGCAGCTTACGGTGCAGGACGTGGAACGGCTGCGGAAACAGGGATAAAACAAGACGTGAGCGCCGATTGCCGGGCTGACGCCCGGCGGCTACGGGGCTACGGGCCCGGGGCGACGGGCCCGGCGGCTACGTTCGAACTTCTGACTTCCGGCTTCCAATGTCTGACTTCTGTTGCGCCTTGCTCGCGTCGGTGACTGGCGTCCCGAAGATCACGCGCGAACCGACGTGCCAGGCGAGCGTCCACTTGCTCGACGCCAGCCTGAAGATGTCTCCCGTGTGCCGGAGCACGTAGCTGGGGCGCAAATAGAAGCGGCGTTTCGCTTTGTTGATCGCGTCAAAGACAACCGCTTCGTCCAGGCCGTTGCCCCGCAATTGGTAGTACGAGTACTCCATCCGCGACCAGTCTTCGCTGGCGAGCCAGCCTTCGCGCTTGGCTTTCGCGTAGAGATCGGTTCCCGGATAGGGCACGGCGGGGTAGAAGTTCGCGAAGTCCGGATCGATGTCGATGGCGTAATCCACCGTCCGCGTGAGTGACTCGCGCGTGTCGCCCGGGTAGCCGAGGATAAAGAACGCGAAGGACTTGATGCCGGCGGCGCGCATGTTCCTGAGCGCCGCCCGGATCTTCTGGCCCTCGAGCTTCTTCATCATGTCTTTGCGCGTTTCTTCCGACTCCGTCTCGATGCCCAGCGCGAGCATCCAGCACCCCGCCTGACGCAGGCGCTTCACGAATGCGGGATCCGTGAGATTGTCGGCGCGTGCGTTGCCGAACCACTGGACGGGCAGTTTCCGCGCGATCAGTTCTTCGCAGAACGCGCCGAACGTCTTCACGTTCAGCGTGACGGTGTCGCCCCAGAGATAGAAAAATTTGAGGCCGAACTCCTCGTAGCCGCGCTGCATCTCGTCCACGAGCGCCTTGGCGCTCTTCTCGCGAAACTTGTGGCCCTGATGGATCGGCGCGACGCAGAAATCGCACGAGTACGGACAACCGCGCGACGTTTCGACGATCACGTACGACTCGTTGACGAGGGGCAGCTTGTATTTTGAGAGATCGAGCAGGTC
>DASUGC010000062.1:0-9586 GCA_036274235.1 Vicinamibacterales bacterium | reverse complement strand
CCGGCCGCCGCCCGGCCGCCGCAGACCTTGCGCGAAAGCAGAAACCCCGACGTCCAAGCCTGAGTCCGCCGGCGCATCGTTGGCACACGTGATGCAGTCAGTGTCATCCGGATGACACCGAGGAAGCTTCGCCTGTGGCTGGCCGCGTCGTGCTGTGCCAGCCTTGCAGCGTGCGCCGGCGGCGCACACCGCGTCCAGCGGCCGCTCTCTGATTTCCAGCAGGCGCTCGCGCGCGAGCGCGCGGGAAGTGAGGCGCCCGGCCAGCAGGCGGCACAGACGCAACCGCGGGAGGTTCAACCCGCCCGCGTGACGCGCGATCCTCGGCCCAACTTCATCCTGCCGGCGGTGGAGATCGTCGCGATGGATGCATTGATCAACGCCGCCGGGCGTCGCGGCCCCGAGGCCGATGCCTACAAGGTGGACGCGGCATCGATTCAGTCGAACATCCAGGGCAAATGGATCGTGGACAACGATCCATTCGCGGTCAATCAGATGATGCATCCGTATCAGGGCGCGATGTATCACAACATCGCGCGATCGTCGGGCCTCACGTTCTGGCCGTCGCTGGCGTATACCTTTGCCGGCAGCGTCATGTGGGAAATCGCGGGAGAGACGACGACGCCGGCGTGGAACGATCAGCTGGCGAGCGGCATCGCGGGAACGTTTCTGGGCGAGGCGCTGTTTCGCATGGCAAATCTGCTCGTCGATCGGTCGCACGAGCACGTCGGATTTGGACGCGGGTTGCTCGTATTCCTCGCATCGCCGCCGACGGCCATCAATCGCCTGACGTTCGGTACGCGCTTTGATGGCGTCATGCCGACGCACGATCCGGCGTACGACCTGCGCGTGCAATTCGGCGCGCGCGGCACGTCTGAGAATACGCCTGGACCATCGCTCAATCTCGGCCAGCGAGAAGCAATCGCCGACATCCTCGTGGAGTACGGCCTGCCCGGCCGCGCCGGCTACAGCTTCACGCGCCCCTTCGACTATTTCCGGCTGGACGCAACCGCTTCCAGCGTAAACATCGTCGAGAAAGTCACGTCTCATGGCGTGCTCGCCGGCCGCCGGTATGAAACGGGCCCGGATGGCGGTGGCGTATGGGGCCTGTACGGCATCTACGACTATCTCTCGCCGCAGTTCTTTCGCGTCTCGACGACGGCCGTCTCGGGCGGCACGAGCTTCGAGCGATGGCTCCTGCCGGGCCTGCTGATGCAGGTCACGGCGCTCGGCGGGGTCGGTTATGCGGCGGTGCAGACGATCAACGGGACCAACGATCGCGATTATCACTACGGCGTGACCCCTCAGGCGGTGGAGACGCTGCGGCTGGTCATCGGCAACCGTCTCTCGATCGACACATCCGCCCGCCAGTACTTCGTCTCGGGCGTGGCCGGGTTTGACACGCCCGGAACGGACACGATTCTGCGCGCGGAGATATCCGGCGCGGTCAGGATCTACGGCCGCAATGCCGTCACCGTTCGCTACCAGACAACCCGGCGCACGGCCACGTTCCCGGGCTTTGGGACACAGAAGCAGTCGATAGGGACGATCAGCGTGGCCTACACCGTCCTCGGGCCTCAGAGGCTCGGGGCGACGAAGCACCGGTGAGTAACCGAGGTGACGCTGAATGGGGCCTCACTCAACCCTCGGCACGCCGGTACGAGCCGGTTGATCGGGACCTCAGGAATAGAACTCGTCCAGCAGTTGCTGCTCCGGGCGATGATGCACTTCGACGATCTTGCCGTTCCTGACGGTGAAGACCAGCAGCTCCCGTTCGTTCAGGGAGCGCCCGCCACGTGAAGCCGTGATCCGGTTCCACTGGAAGATGTTGTTGTCGCTGTAGGCCGCGTCGAGCAATTCCAATCGGAAGGTGCCCTGCGTTTCGGCCACTGCGCGGGTCAGGAATCCCCGAATCGCGTCGATGCCCTTGTGGTCCCCGGCCAGCAGGCTCTTCCCGGGTAGATGCCAGACCGCATCGGGCGAAAATTGCGACATCACCGTATCAAGGTCGCCCTTCTGGAATGCGTCGAGTTGCCGCTTGTGGATCGCTTCGTTTTCTTGCCGAGCCATATTGAACTCCTGTCGTCCGTCCGGTCGGATTCTAACCGTATGTTGTTGGTCCTGACTGCCATAATGACCCCTGACCCAGACACTCGTCCCCCGTGTCACCTGCACGTGGCAGTGTCCTCAGGACAGTCGATGGTGTCACCGGCCGGACTTGCGCGTTTTGCGCCAGATTTCATTTGGGCAGATGCGGTACGACTCTTGATTAAGGAGTGATCAGCCGCTGGTCGTTACGGGGTGCGCCAAAACTTAACAGGCAGGCGCTGGCATCGCCGCATCCCGGACGACCGGCGGTTTTGTTCGTCCCCGCCGCACCCGCGTACGCGCTCACTCGCGCGATTCGTCGCCTGTCGATCGGCGCTCGGCGCCCTCTCTTCGGGCCCCGCCAACAACTGCCTTCGCGGACAGGCCCATCGCGATCAGGGCCAGGACCGGCACGAAATGACCAAGCAGGCCATGGCCCGGATCATCCAGCGGGCACGCCAGTTGCGTCATCAGGGCGCCGGCCGATGCCGCGGCGGCGGAGATCATCGCCGCCGTCCAGCCCGGGCGTAGTGGAAACGCGCGGCGAACCATCACCGCCAGGACGTACGCCGGAATCGCCGCGACAAGGAAGACGCGAGCGAAACAGACAGGCCAGTGCGGGTCGGTCGCGATCGGCAGTCCGTGCCCCGCGCGGATGACGCTCCAGACGATCGTGAGCGCCCACACGCAGAGCAACGCCACGGCCGTGATTCGGAGCGCGGGCCGACGCTCGGCGCCTGGAATCGCAAGCGTGAGACTCGTGACGGCCGCCACGATCGCCAGGATCAATGCGAGCGCCACGGTCCAGAAATAGTCCGCCTGGATCAGTCGGGTCGTCACGTCACCGCGCGCGCCGAAGATGCCGATGCCGAGGACCACGCACGTGCCGGCCACAATCAGCCAGCGGAACGCGCGGACGGCCGGTCTTGCCAATGGACGAACCGGCGTCACGCGCCAGGCGAGATCAACGATCAGATCCTCCGTCCTCATGACTCGGTGCCTCCGAGGAAACGCCGCAAGGCCTTATACCCGCGATGGGCGGCCACCTTGACCGCGGACGGGCTCATCCCCAGCCGCTCGCTGACTTCACGGACCGATTCGTCCTTGAGCTTGAGGGCCGTCACGATTTCGCGTTGACGGCCGGGCAAAGCTCTGACGGCGGCGCGGACCGCCTCGACGTCGATCTCATCGTCCCGGCTGGACGGCTCCGCGACGTCGAATCCCGGATCCCGCGGCGATTCCCGCCGCGTGATGCGACGCTCGCGCCGAATGACATCAATCATCCGGGTCGAGGCGATCGCGTAAAACCAGGGACCGAACGGCCGTGCCGGATCGTAGGTGTGAAGAGCCCGGTGAACCGTCAGCAGCGTCTCCTGTACAACGTCGTCGATCCACGGCACGCCGCCCAGCCGCGCGCGGGCGAACCTCCGGGTCGCGGAGGTCAACAGCAGGAGCAATGACGCATATGCGTCCTGATCTCCCGCCTGCGCCATCCGCATGAACGCCGCACTCTGGCGTTCCTGCTCGGGCGTCACGCCGGAGACTCCCCCGCCATTGGCACTACGAGGCGTCGGGCGGTTTGGTTACGGCCGGCGTCGATGGCCGGCGTCTGCCGCCGGCATGTAACCGGCCGCTTCCGGGCTGCGTAGTGAGCCGGAAGAAGGGAGTTCACGATGCGTATCAAATCACGACTTCTGACGATTGGACTGTTCACCCTCGTCGTCACCGCACACGGGTTGGCGACGCCCGGAGACCCGCAGGCCACCGCGGGGATGGCCGGTCCCATGAAACCACCGACGACCGGGCCCGAGATGATCAAGAGCGCCATGTCCGCGGCTCCCCCTGCCGTCGCGCAGGGCGCGACGATCATCACCATGGACGAGAAGATGAACATGAAAACGCTGCGCGAGGGCACGAACGGCTGGACGTGCCTCCCGGACATGCCGACCACGCCCGGCGCCGATCCCATGTGCCTGGACAAGGGCGGCCTGGCATGGGCGCACGCCCTGATGAGCAAGACGAATCCGCCGGCAGACACGATGGGCTTCGGCTACATGCTGATGGGCGGCTCGGACGCGAGCAACACCGATCCATTCGCGACGAAGCCGGCACCCGGCGGACGCTGGGTGGATACCGGCCCGCACGTGATGGTCCTGGGCATCGGCACGAAGTTCCAGGGTTACCCGACGACGGCGGCGAACACCAGCCTGCCGTATGTGATGTTCCCGGATACTCCATACGCGCACTTGATGCTGCCGGTCCGATAGCGACGCATGCCCCTGGCTTCCGGCTCCCATGTTGGGCACCACCAGAATCGTGGGCCCACGTGGGGGCCGATGGATGACGCAGCCGCGGTGAGGGCGTGTCGTGCGGGCGAGGTGGACGCCGTTCGCCTCGCGTTCCGGCACGGCGCCCGCTGGGTATACTCTCAAGTGGTCAAGGGTGCAGCGATTGTTCGCCGCTGCAGGTATTGGGATGGTCGGGCCGCCATCCCCGGGTCGCCGGGCCAGAGAGTGCACCGTTGCCGCCTTCACCACCTGTCAGGCCTTCTCGACATCAAGGCCGCGTGCTGTTCATCCATCCCGCAGGCATGGATCGCGATCTCTACGCATCGGCCCTGCACAATGCAGGCTTTGCGACCACGGTTGATGAATCAGTCGATTCAGCCGCAGGGGCTTTACAAACCGCGGAATTGCCTGACGTCATCGTGCTGGAACTTCGGCCCGAGCCCATCGCGGCGTGGTCGTTCGTCGAGCGACAACGTGTCGCGGCGCCGGACGTGCCGTTTGTCATCCTGACGTCGATGATTCGGCCGGATCGTGCCTACAGACTCCGGGCCCAGGCGCTCGGGTGTGCGGCCTTTGTGGCCAAGCCCTGCTCCCTCCCGCTGCTGGTCGACGTCGTCTCACGAGTGCGACAGGGCACTCGGGGCCTGGAAATTTCGAGGTACGACGTCTGAAGACCGGATCGCGAAGCGGCCTCGCGCCCGCGCGAGGCAATCCGCGGCCCTGATGTGGCATCGTACGGCCGGGCCCGCGTCGAATCTGCCCGGCATTGACGTCGAACGGGTTGGTACATCGCCTGCTTCAACCCGCAGGGAGTCCTGACGAAAGGACAACCTGTCTACCGTCCTCTTTCCCGCCTTACGTTCCATCGTCTCGAAGAACGAGTTCGCGGCTCTTGGCGAGGACTTCGAGAAAAAGGAACATCAGTTGTTCGGCGACGACGGGTTCGAGAAGATGGTCGATCGCGTGGCGGCGATCGAGAAAACACTCGGCATCTACGATCTGTCACAGTTCACGCCGCGTGCGGCACACCCGTCTTCACTTCTGCTTCTCCAATGACTCCTTCCGCCGCACGCGCTCGTCTCTGAGATCCGGATCGCCCGCGCGAATCAACTGATCGAGAAGGCTGATCTGCGCCGTGCGGAGCGCGTCGGATGACGGAACTGCAATCTCCGGCACGACGCCTGTGCCTTCCCAGTTCGATTTCGTGTGCGGATTCACGGCCTGCGCGGTAGGCACCATGACGGCGTAGTGGTCGCTGACGCGAAAGCGGCCGGACGGGTTCGCGCCGCCGCGGGTCTTCTCGCCGACGATCGTCGCGCGCCTGAGCGCCTGCAGGTCGTACGCGAATTCCTCGGCCGCCGAGAACGTCGTCGCGCTCGTCAGAATGTAGACGGGCTTCGATCCTCCGAACTTCCTGCCGGCCACATGCGGCAACGTCCATGACTGTTTCAGGAAGTTCTCTCTCGGCGCGACGATGTCGTTCAGGTGCCGGGGATCGCCATCGAAGAGATAGCTGGCGAGCAGGGCGACCATGCGCGAATTCCCGCCGCCGTTGAATCGGAGATCGACGATCAAGGCGTCCGTGCCGGCCAGAAAAGACATCGCGGCGGCGGCCGTATCGCCTCCCTCGTCGGGATCCGCGAAGAAGTCGAGATCGAGGAAGCCAATGTTCCCCGGCAGCCGTTCCACCTTCAGGAAACCGTAGTTAACCGCCGCCAGCCGCCGCTGCGCATCGTCGGCCGTGCGCGGTGTCGCCGGCTCTGGCGCTTCGTTCATGGGCGGAAACGGCTCTCTGCTGTAACCGACACGTACGTGCTGGTCGGCGGTGATGGTCCGAAGGTCGCCCGTCAAGGCATCCGCAAGCGCCTGGCCGTCTGGAATATCCCGGTATGCGCCGGCCCGGATTTTCTTCTCGAGCTCGACGCGGACGCGCGCGGCAACATCAGGAAAGACGTACGTCGTGTCGAATCGGGAAGCGATGGCCCGGATGAGTTCGTCCCGGCCGGACGGGTTCGCGGGCGACTGGGCCGCGGGCACGGAGGCCAGGACGGTAATCAGCGCGGCGAAAACGATGGCGGAGATGCGTGGCATGGGGTTGGGTCCTCTCTCGGTTGACGTGTGCTATCTGCTACAAGCCGGGCAGGTAAGGCGCGGTTAACAGGCGCGGGTGGTGTTAACCAAACGCCTGTGGTGCAGTTGTGCCTTCGATGGGAGGCATACACATGGACGTGCTCGCATGGGCCGCCCTTTTGGCGTGGGTGGCGTGGCTGGTGTATCGACGGTCGGTGCGCGGTATCGAACACCGCGCCAGGAGTCATGCGGTCGTCGAACGCCTCCTCGATCGGTTCACCTCAACGGATGAATTGCTGGCCTTCGTGCGGAGCGCCGATGGCAAGCGGCTGCTGTACGGCGACGCGGGCACGGCCAATCCCCGGCGCTCCGTGATTCGTTTCATCCAGCTCGGCATCGTTGTCTTCAGCCTCGGCGCCGCGTTTCTTGCGAATGCGATGAGGCTCGCGGGCGAAACCGACATCAACTTCGTTCACAAAGTGGAGGATCTTCGCTACTGGGGCACGGCGGCCGTCGCCATCGGCATCGGCCTGCTCGTGGTTGCGGGCGTGTCGTACTTCATGGCGCGGCGATGGGGCCTGCTCGAGGGGACAGGGAGCCGCTCGGATCGGTGATGTCCGGGCCGGACTTCGGCGCGTGGTACGAGGCCACGTATCCGCGCCTGTGGAGCTGGGTGCGCCGCGTGCTCGGCGATCCGAATGCCGCCAGTGACGTGGCGCAGGAAGCGTTCGTCCGCCTGCTCCAGTCAGGCCGCCAATCGCTGCCCGAGGCGGAACGCGCGCCCTATCTGTTCACGATCGCCAGGAACCTGATGCGGGATCACTGGAAGCGTCGAGCGCGGATCGATGAGTCAGGCGGCGAAGACGTGCGCAGCGTGGCTGCGACAGGCAGTGGCGACATCGTCGCCGCCATCGATCTGGAGCGGGCGCTTGATGGGCTGTCCGCACAGGAGCGTTCCATCGTGTGGCTGGCCTACGCCGAGGGCTGGGACCATCGGACCATCGGGCGCGTCGTGGGTGTAGGAGAGAAGAGCGTCAAGGTGCTGCTGTTTCGAGCGCGCAAGCATCTTGTGCGGCTCCTTGGAGGGACATCGTGATCGACGATCGCACGCTTGCGGAGGCGTTTCACAAAGCGAAGGCGGCCGACCGCATGCGCGTACCACCACTGCCCGCCATCCTGGCGCGGGCCGAATGCGCCCGAGAGATGCAGAATCGGCGCCGATTCACCGCGGCAATGTGGTGTGCGTCCGCACTCGCCGGCGCCGGGACACTCTGCGCGATCGTGCTTGCGCCGGGCGGCTTCCCGCTCGCCATGTCGCCGTCGATCGCGGTGGTACTTGCTCCCGGCCTCGTTGCCGCACTGTGGGGCCTGGCGCCCGCCAGAACGGCTCTTCAATGAGCCTGTGTTTGCACGCCGAGGGCACACCGCGCAGCAGTGAAGAAGCCGCGTGATACATTCCGATCCGGAGGATTCCCGTGACCGTCACCACCACGCCGTCGATCGAAGGCAGGCGCATCACCAGATACTGCGGCGTCGTCGCCGGCGAGGCGATTCTTGGCGCCAACCTGTTCAAGGATTTGTTTGCCGGCATCCGCGACCTCGTGGGCGGCCGCTCGGCGACCTATGAGAAGGAGCTGGCGCGCGCTCGTGACATGGCGATCGCCGAACTGCAGGACCGCGCGCGCGAGCTCGGTGCCAATGCGATCGTCGGCGTGGATCTCGATTACGAAGTGCTCGGATCCGGCAACGGCATGCTGATGGTGTCGGCCAGCGGCACCGCCGTCGTCTGCGAGTAGGGCTGGCCTCAGATATCCGCGCGCAGGGCCTCGATCGCCTGAATCCTGACGCCGCGCCGCGCGGGACCTAACGTTGCGAGCAGCGCGACCAGCGCCATGATTCCGGCGACGGACAGCAGCATCGGAATGGCCCCCGCCGCCCCGATGCCGATTCCGGCAAAAGCGCCCGCCGAAAGCACTGAGCCCACGAGAATGCCGGCGGAGACCTGCCATGCGGCGCGCCGCAGGACGTCCAGCACCATCCGCCCGGGCGGCGCGCCGAGCGCCGCCCGGATGCCAATCTCGCGCCGCCGCTGCGCGACCGTGAACGACATCAGCGCGTAAATGCCCGCGGCCGAGAGCAGCAGGATGCTGGCCGTCACGAGGCCGGCCGCCCACGCCAGCGATCGCAACGCCGATCGCCCGGTGGCATTCAGATCGGACATGACGCCCACACTGGTTAGCTGCAGCGTGGGATCAACCTCCGCGGCGACCGTGCGGAAGCGATTGATGAACGCCGGCGGCACGGCGCCGGCAAAGCGCACCGACACGAACGGCTGATTGATCTCACCGGCGCCAACGGGATGGTAGATGGCCGGCTCCCGGTCTCTCTGGAAGTTGGGCGGAAACGTCGGGAAGTCCCGCACCACTCCGACAATCTGATACCGGACCGGCGCGGGATTCGGCTGTCTGCTCTCGTACCGAAACAGCAATCCGAGCGCGTTCGGTTCGGCGAGATACATATCGACGAAGCTGCGATTGACGATGACGTTCGTGGTGCCCACGTCCGCCGCCGTGAACGCCCGGCCGGCGAGAATCGGGACGCCGTAGGTCTCGAATGTCCCGACACTGACTCTGATCATGCTCGGATAGAACGTGTCCGTGATGCCGACGTCGGGGATGTATTCCGTTGCCGAGCGCACCCGCACGCCGCCGTCGAAACGAATCGGCCGGCTGGAGCCAAAGCCCGGCATGGCCGATGAAAATGCCGCGCCGGTGACGCCCGCTTCCGCCTGGAGCCTGGTGAGGAGTTCCTGTTGCAGGACCGCCAAACGGTCTTTGTTGGCCGCCGGCGCGTCAGGTCCGGGTCCCACGAATCCGGAGACGATCGACTCGGCCGGATAGCCGGGGCCCGCCAATTCCATTCGGATGACCCGCGACGCGATGAACACCGCCGCCGGCAGCGCCGCAACGGCGATCGCAACCTGCGCGACCACCAGCGTGGTCCAGGTGGCTCCCAGCCGCGTGCCGCCGCGGCCGTGCAATTCGTGCAGGTTGGCGCCCACGCGGGCGCCGGTCGCCTTCAGCCCGGGCAGCACGCCCATGATGAACGCCGAAACGACGGCGAGTCCCAGCGCGAAGAGAACC
>DASUGC010000061.1:0-27620 GCA_036274235.1 Vicinamibacterales bacterium | reverse complement strand
CACGGGTTCGTTGGTCCGGTCCACGGGTTCGTTGGTCCGGTCCACGGGTTCGTTGGTCCGGTCCAAGGGTTCTTTGGTCCGGTCCACGGGTCCGAAGGTCCGGCGCACGATTTCGGCGGCGGGCTCCGTTGAGCCGGCTATCGCTACACCGATCGTGTCGATGACGGCTGCCAGCGCGCGGGCGCGGGCGTCGTCCGGCGGCTTGGCAGTCGCGACAAACCTGGAAATCAGCGACAGCGCCGTGGGATTCCCGGCAGGCATGACGACGCGATCAGGCGGGGCCGCCCTGCGTGGCGCCTTCGGGCGATCCAATCGCGCGCATGAAACGCTGCTTGATGAACACGCAATCCTGCGGCGGCCTCATCGTCGGCGCCGTTTCTTCCACGTCCGCGACGATGACCCAGGGACCGGGATATTCCCACGCGCGTATCAGCGCGCCGCCGAGATCGTCGAGCGTCTTGACGGTGATACATCGATCAACACCCAGCGCGCGCGCGGCCCTCTCCAGATCCGCGCCGTGCGCCGTCGCCGATTCCTGGCCGCCGGTGGTGCCGTACAGCCGATTGTCGATGACGATGAGGATGAGATTGGCGGGGCCGACCCAGCCAATCGTGGCGAGCGATCCCAGGTTCATGAGCAGGGAACCGTCACCATCGAGGACGACCACGCGGCGATCGGGTTTGGCCATGGCCAGGCCGAGCCCAATTGACGAGGCGAGGCCCATGCTGCCCCAGGTATAGAAATACGTGTCACGGTCACCAGTGGCGAACAGGTCATAGGCCGGATGGCCGAGGCTCGCCACGACCGGATCCGAGCCGCATGCGGCCGCGATTCGCTGTGTAGCTTCGAGGCGCGTCATCGCGACATCTGCTCTGGCGGCGCCGGCGGCGGCACGGTAATGCGACGCGGCAACAAACACGCCCCGGGCCGGCGCGTGGCAAAGGCCGTGCGGCCGACAAGCGCGACCGTTTCCATGACATCGACGGCCGTCGCGGGACTCGTGTGCGGGATTTCGATGGCATCGCAGACGGCCGCGACGGCGCGGCCCATCGGCACCTGTGCCGCGTTCCACTCATTGGCGTCGCCGCGCATGCTGATGATGATCAGCATCGGAATCTGGTACGGCACGAGCAGCGACGTCAGCGCATTGATCGAATTGCCAAGTCCGCTCGACTGCAGCATGACTGTTGGACGGCGCCCGCCGAGGTACAGACCGGCCGCGATGCCGAACGCTTCCTCTTCACGAGTCGCGACGGTCGTCCTGACATCGGAATACTCGCCGTGAAGACCGCGCAGGACATGCGACAGCGGGTTGTCCGGAACGTAGACGACGTCGCGCGATCCGGCGGCGTGGAGGCCGGCGCAGACGCCGGCGGCCCAGATCGGGATGTCAATTGGCACGCGCGAGAGTCTATACCAGCGGTCCGCCCGGGCCGCCGGCTCTCACTGGCTGCGCGGGCGCGGGTGGGCGCGCGGCGTTCTTCGCCGACTGGCGCCGATCGGCAAACACCACCGTGAACTCCGCGCCGAAGAGCACGAGTTGCGCGGAATAGTAGACCCACAACATCAATGCCAGCACCGAGCCGGCCGCATCGGTGATCGAATCTCCCGCTTTCCGCCCGAGATACCAGCCGAGGACGAGCCGGCCGACCGTAAAGAGGATGCCGGTGAAGATCCCTCCGGAGAGCGCTTCGCCCCAGCCAACGTGCGTATCAGGGATCACGCGGTAAATCAGCATGAAGACCACGACCGTCATCACGAAGCCGGCGACAAGGTTGATGGTCCACCAGAGCGCGTCCGGGCCGGCCAGCCAGTCATGCGCGCGATCGGTCAGCGCGCTCATGGCCGCCGTGGCGACGAGAGAGACGAGGAGCAGGAAGCCTGTCGCGATTACGAGGCCGACGTTCGCGAGGTATCGCTGCAGCCATTTCATCACCGAATCGGTCCTGGGCGCCTCGACGTCCCAGACGGCGTTCAACGCGGCCTTGAGCTGCTCGAGCAGACCGAGTGACGCCACGATCAGCCCGGCAAACCCCACAACGGCGCCGAAGACATTGGTGCTGGTGGGTGCCTTCGCGCCGCGCATGACGCCACCCAGAATCTCCGAACCATGCGCGCCGAGAATCCCGGAGAACTGCGTGATCAGCCGTTCGCGAACATTCGGATCGCTCAGAAACAGCGAACCAAGGCCCGCCGCGAGGAGCAGCATCGGCGCAAGGGAGAAGACGGAGTAGTACGCGAGCGCCGCCGCGAGCCGCGGGGCGCGATCCTCCACCCACCTGCGATAGGCCGTCATCAGGAGCGACATGGCACGGGAAAAACGGCTTCAAACTGCGTGCCACGGCTGCTATGTTCGATCCGTGGGCCCGCACCGGATCTTCCTGCTCTCACCGGCATTTTGCGGTGGCCGGCGCGCGGCCATTCTGTTGCGGCCGGGTTCACAAGTACCGATCGCCCGGAAGCTGCAAGCCGGCGGGCTGACGCTCGGGGAGGCGTTTTCGTTCCTGAGCGGGCTGTATTTCAGGGGAAAACTAACCTACGCACAGACATTCGGGACCGCGCCGGACCGCGGCGCCGGCACGCTGGTTATTACGCCCTCGCGCGGCCTCATGCGGCCAGACACCCTGATCGATGCTGAGCTGCTGCGTGAGTTCGCGGCCGCCGACGTTTCGACAGAGAACTCTATCTATCGCGTGCCGCTCGACCGTGATGCGTCGATGCTGCTGGCGCGCGTGCGGGCGAGCACGCCGATCGTGCTGCTGGGGAGCATCGCGACCGGGAAGTATGTGGACGTGCTGGCGCCCTGGTTTGGCAAGCGGCTGCTCTATCCGTCCGCCTTCGTCGGCCGCGGCGACATGAGCCGGGGCGGCCTGCTGCTGCGCCACGCGAAGGCCGGAGAGGAGCTGGCGTACGAACGGCTCGAAATCGGCGTCCGGCCGCGTGGTCCCCGGCCGGCGAAGCTCGACCCGAAGGACCGCGTGCGGGAATCCGAGCTACTTCGCCGCGACTGACGCGATGGCCGCGCGCGAGCCACGCGGATGAATCGCGTTCAGCGGGGCCAACAGCATCCCGAGGAGCACCGCCAGCAGAACGCCGACAAACGTGCGCGTGACGCGCCGGCTGAGATCCATGTCCATGGCGGTCGATCGGGCAAGGCGCGGGCCAAGCTTGGAGGCCGCGTAGACGTCAGTTCAGCAGCTCAGACCGAGGTTAGGCTGCTCGGGAGGTGACTATTTGTCTGCTTTTATTAGTTGCGCTCAGCGCCGCTCCTGCGTCGCGGGCTTCGCGGACTTTTCTTTAGTTGCGTTTGGGGCCCCACCCCCAAACGCTCCTCGCGGCTCCCGCCGCGAGGCCGCTCAGCGCCGCTCCTCCGTCGCGGGCTTCGCGGACTTTTCTTTAGTACCGTTTAGTGCAGGCCCATGATGCCCGAGTGGCTCGAACCGATGGCGGCGACGCTGACCGAGGAGCGGTTTGCCGGTCCCGAGTGGCTGTTCGAGCGTAAGTTCGACGGCATCCGGCTGCTCGCCTACAAACGCGGGAAACAGGTGGCGCTGTACTCGCGCAATCGCCTGCCACAGCATCTGCCTTCCATCGCGAAGGCCGTCGCCGCGCTTCCGGTGAAGGATGCGATTCTCGACGGCGAAGTGAACTGGGACGGCCACAGCGACTACCACGTCTTTGACGTCCTCTGGCTGGCTGGAAAGCTCGTCACCGGCCTGCCGCTCGAGGAGCGGCGCGCCTTGCTGTCGGCGCTGCCGTTCACGCCGCCTCTCCGCCGCGTCGATCTCGTTGCATCGGACCGCCCCTGGGAGCTGGCCGCACGCGAAGGCTGGGAAGGCGTCATCGCCAAGCGCCGCGGCTCCGTCTACGAGCATCGCCGGTCCAGACACTGGCTGAAGATGAAGTGCGAGGCTTCGCAGGAGCTGGTCGTGGGTGGCTTCACCGACCCGCAAGGCGCTCGCGTCGGCCTCGGCGCGCTGCTGGTCGGGTACTACGAAGGCAATGACTTTGTTTTTGCCGGCAGGATCGGCACAGGCTTCGACACGAAGCTGCTGCTGGATCTGCGGCGCAGGCTCGACGCGCTGGAGATTCCGGCGTCGCCATTTACGAAGGCGAAAGGCCTGCCCCGCCTTCGCGCGCACTGGACGCGGCCGTCGATCGTCGTGCAGGTGTCGTTCATCGAATGGACCGTGCACGGCAAATTGCGGCATCCGCGCCTGACAGGCGTGCGTTTCGACAAGAATCCGAAAGACGTCGTGCGGGAGCGCGCATGATCACACATCCCGACAAGGTGCTCTTCCCGGCCGATGGCATCACGAAAGGCGATCTGGCGGCGTACTACGAGTCGATCGCGCCGGTGATGCTCCCCCATCTGCGCAACCGTCCCGTCACGATGGAGCGATACCCGGCCGGCATCGGCGGCGAAGGCTTCTGGCAGAAGAACACGTCTGGATTGCTCGCGCGCCGGCGCTGTCATATCCGGACGTGTGCGTGTTCGATCTCGATCCGTCGGTCGATGACGTCGAGGCGGTCCGGCAGGCCGCCCTCGATCTGCGCGACCTGCTGGGCGACCTCGGGCTGCGCTCGTGGGTCAAGACGTCCGGCTCCAAGGGCTTTCACATCGTCGTGCCGATCGACGGCAAGACGCCGGTTGGCGTGGTCGTGCGTTTTGCGAACGCCGTTGGGCGACGATTTGTCAGCGAGGCGCCGGATCGGCTCACGCAGGAATTCAGCAAGGCCGATCGCGGAGGGCGGATTTACGTGGATACCGGCCGCAATCAGCCGGGCGCAACGTTCGCGGCCGCCTATACCGTGCGCGCCCGCGCCGGCGCGCCGGTATCGGCGCCCTGCACCTGGGCTGAGATCGAACGCGCGAAAGTGAACCCACAGTCGTTCACCGTGCGGAACATGCCGGACCGGATCGGGAGCCTCGGCGACATCTGGGCAGATCTGCCGAAGCGCGGCAAGTCGATCGCGAAGGCGATGGCAAAGCTGGCCGGTTAATCTTTCTCTGCCGCTGCGACCTACGGCTTGATCGTGACTTTCGAGATGACCGGCTGCCTGACCGGATCGCTCATCCCGCCGTCCGGCCCCATGCGTGTCGGCATGTCGGCGAGCGCGTCGACGACGGACATGCCGTCGGTCACGTGGGCGAAAATGACGTAGTTCGGATCGAGCGGATAGTCCTGGTGCATGATGAAAAACTGGCTCGTGTTCGTATTCGGGCCGCGATTGGCCATGGCCACAAGGCTGCGCCGGTAGCCTCCGCGATAGAGCGCCGAGTCCGGATTGATTTCGTCGGCGAATGGCGGTCCCCAGGCGCTCTGGCCGCCGCTGCCGTTGCCCGCCGGATCGCCGCCCTGGATCATGAAGCCCTTGACGATCCGGTGGAACGTCAGGCCGTCGTAATACCCGTGCTCGGCGAGCAGCCGGAAGTTCTCCACCGCCTTCGGCGCATCGGACGCAAAGAACTCGATCGTGATCGGGCCCTTTTCCGTGTCGATCACGGCGTGCATGCCGCCGGAGCTCCTGGCGCCGGCGGGAACTTTGGGATTACTGATGGCGGGGGCGCCGGCGTCATTGCACGCCGCGAGCGCGGCCAGACCGACAGCGAGCACCGCACAGACGAGGACATTCCGAACACGCATCCGTGCAGTGTAACTGAGGCGACCGTTACCTGGCCGCTGATGCATCCTTCAGAGCGTCACTGTCAACGCGGGCCGGGGCGCGGCTGGGGCGATCCGCCCTTCTTCACAAAGACCGGCGGCGCTTCTGGAATGGCGGCGCCGTCATGTCTCGGCTCCGATCCCGCGAAATGCACGCCCGCGCCGTTGCTCATGACCGCCTGCCCGTACCCGAACGTGCCCGACCGGGGCTGGACGGTGCGAACCTGATGGCCCATCGCCGCCAGCGCCGTCCGTGTCGCTTCCGGGATCAGCACTTCCAGATTCACGTCGCAGCCCTGGAACGAATCTTTATTGAAGCGACCGACCTCGAGCGACTCCTGCACGTCCAGCCCGAAATCGACGATGTCCGAGACGAACTGCGCATGCGCCTGAGCCTGGTTGAACCCGCCCATGATGCCGAAGCCGATGTGCACGTCGCCCTTCTCCATGAATGCCGGAATGATGGTGTGCAACGGCCGTTTGCGCGGCGCAATCTGATTGGGATGTCCGTCCTCCATCGTGAACAGCGCCCCGCGATTGTGCAGCATCACACCGGTGCCCGGCGCGACGACGCCGCTGCCGAATGACGAGTACAGGCTTTGAATCAGCGAGACGATGTTGCCGTCCTTGTCGATCGCGCTGAGATAGATCGTGTCCCCGCCGCTGCCATCCGTCAGGCCGCCGAACTTCGAGGGCTGGACATTGCACGCGGCTTTCGCCGGATCGATCAGCGCGGCCCTCGCCTTCGCGGTGTCCTTGCTCAGCATCTGCGCCGTGGGCACTTTCGCGAACTTCGGGTCGGCCACATAGCGGATCATGTCGGCATAGGCGAGCTTCTTCGCCTCGATCATCACGTGCATGGCTTTGGTGCTCGTCAGGCCGTAGTCCGCGAGTGGATACTGCTCCATCATGTTGAGCATCATCAGCGCGGCAATGCCCTGCGTGTTCGGCGGCAGTTCGTACACGGTCCACCCGCGATACGTCGTCGAAATCGGATCGACCCACTCGGGTTGGTACTCCTTCAAGTCCGCCGCCGTCATCGTCCCGCCCAGTTCTTTCTCGACGGCCAGAATCGCCTCGGCTGTCTTTCCCTCGTAGAAGCCGGCAGGCCCTTTCTCGGCGATCAGTTTCATCGTGCCGGCGAGCGCGGGATTCTTGAAGATTTCGCCGGCTCTCGGAGCTCGGCCGCCAGGCAGGAACACTTCGGCGGCATGCGGGCCGCTCTGCAGCTTGCGCGTCGATCCGTTCCAGGCATTCGCGATGATGTCGGTGACGGGGAATCCATCTTCGGCGTAGAAAATGGCGGGCGCGAGAATATCGGTCATCGGCAGCTTGCCGAATCGCGAGCGCATCATCTCCCAGCCTTTCACGACACCAGGGACGGTGATCGTGTAGACGCCGGCCGACGGCATCCGTGTGTTCCCCTTGGATTTCAGCAGGTCCGGTGTGAGACCCGAGGGCGCCCAGCCGCCGGCGTTGAGACCGTAGAGCTTGCCGGTCTTCGCTTCGTAGTAGATGGCGAACAGGTCGCCGCCGATGCCGTTGTAGTACGGCTCGACGAGCGCTTCCACCGCATTGGCCGCGATGGCGGCATCGATCGCATTCCCGCCGCGCTCCAGCACCTGAACGCCCGCCCGCGCCGCCAGCGGCTGCGATGCGGCGACGATGCCGAACGTCGTCATGACTTTGGAACGGCCGGTGACGACGCGCGGGCGCTGGGGTTCGGGATCCTGGCGGGCCGCGAGGGTGCCTGCGGCAGCAAGCGCAATGAAAAACGCAGCAATAAGCCTGAAACGCATGAGCGGATGATACTCCCGAGTTACTTCTTCGCTGGCACTCTCTTCCGCAGTTCCTCAAACCAGTTCGTGACCAGGGCGAGCATCGTGGCGCCGTTTCGGGACGACAGTTCGACGAGAAACTTGTTCCTGTCCGGCGACACATCCCACGTCGTGGTCGACAACTGGCGGAACAGCTCCTGGGGCTGGCCGGGCACAAAGCCGGAAGTGGTCGAGAAACCCACCGTCATCAGCCGCTCGGTCGGAGCGTTCGCCCAGTACAGCAGTTCCTTGCCGTCAATCGTCCAGCGCGGCTTGGCGCCACCCTCGAGCGAGACCTTGGTCTTGGCGCCAGGGCCAGGAAATGGAATGACATAGATCTCCGGCAAACCTGATTCGACCGACTGATAGGCCACCCACTTGCCGTCGCGCGAGAACACGCCGCCCAGCTCAGCGGCGACCGCCTCGTGCAGCGGTTTGGGTTGAGCCGTTCCCGTGCTGGTCAGGTCGAGCACCATGATCTGCGTCCGCTTATCCGCGCCCGGTTGGTGATACAGCAGCCACTTGCCGTCCGTGCTTGCCGATGTCGGAGTCGCGCCACCTTCGACCGCGAGCAGCAGCGAGGGTTTGCCGCTGGCGTCGGCCGGCACGGAGTAGATGCCACGTTTCCCTTCGGCGATGCCGCTGTAATACACGTGCTTGCCATCGGAGGAGAACACCGGGAGATCGTTCACGTCAGCCTGGCTCCCGAACGTGAGCTGCGTCAACGTCCCGCGATTGACGTCGTACGTCCAGATGTCACGGCCGCCCCTGGAGTTCTCGATGGCATTGACGACGAGCCGTCCATCCGTCGAGAGCCGGCCCGTGCCCCAGGCCTGCCGCGACTGTCCGGCGAGCGGAGTGGTTTTGCCCGCCCGATCGGCCCAGGCGAGGATCGTCCCGTCAGACTTCGGAGTGGAAATGTACGCCAGCAGGCCTGTGGACGAAACGCTGTAGTCGCCGGTCCCCGTCGGTCCGAAGACCGAGACGTTCTCGACGATCGGCACCTCGCTGCCCGTGACTTCCATCCGGGACAGATCGAAGGGCACGGCCGTGAGCGTGGTGCCGCGGACGAATGTCAGATGTCCGCTCGCGACGTACTTGCCATTGATGCCGCCACGGGCGACGATGCGATGGCCCGGCGTCCCGAGATCGTGCACGGCAAAATGCCGGCCGTCGGCTTTGGTGACGGTAAACAGGATGCGGCGTCCCCCGGGCAGGAATTGAGGCCGCGAATGCGCGGTTTCGCCAGCCGCCGCATCAAGCGACGTGATCGGTTCCGGCGTGCCGCCGTCAACCGAGACACGCATCAGGCCCTTGCCGCTCGGAAAGATCAGCGTGTTGTCCTCGCCCCACGCACCGCCGTTCTGCAGCGAGCCGTCACAGATGGGCACGGATGTACCGCCGCTGGTGGCGATCTTCCGGATCTTGCCATCAGCTTGTCCGCTGAACGCCAGCGACTCGCCATCAGGTGAAAACGTCGCAAACGTCCCGCCGTCGGTGCCCGGCACCAGGCGTGACGCAAACTCATCGAAGTTGCGGAGTGCCAGATTGATCGTGCCTTTCTCGCCGGCCATCGCGTAGACCAGCTTGGTGCCATCGGGCGAGACGGACGTAAACGCCGCGGTTGCCGCGATGGATTCCATCGCTCGCGTCACCGGATGCGGCTCAGCCACCGTCCGATTCGCCGAGATCCAGGCCCAACTGCCGGCCGCAACGAGGATCGCCGCGGCCCACGGCAGCGCGCGCATCAAGAAGGATGACCGCTTCGGCTCCGGGGCGACGGCAGCCGCCGGCGCCGCTTGAGGCTCCGGCACATCCATCCCGATCCAGACATCACCGATGTCGCGCAGCCGCTTCTTCGGATCGCGCTCGAGGCAGCGCGCCAGCACGCGCTTGACGTTCGCGGGCGTCGATGGCGGCAGCGCGCTCCAGTCAATCTCCTGCCGCAGCACCGCCGCCAGGACATCGGACACGTCGTCGCCCTTGAACGCGCGCTGGCCCGCGATCATCTCGAACAGGACGACGCCGAAGGCCCAGATGTCCGCGCGCTTATCGACGGCCTTGCCTTTCGCCTGTTCCGGCGCCATGTACGCGGCCGTACCGAGGATGGTGCCGAGCTGCGTGGATCGCGCCGTCAACGTCGGCGAGTTCGTGACGTCGCCGCCGGGTCCGGCCGCCGGATCGAGCGCCTTCGCGAGGCCAAAGTCGAGCACCTTGACGGTGCCGTCTTCCTTCACCTTGACGTTGGCGGGTTTGAGATCGCGATGCACGATGCCCTGCTCGTGCGCCGCTTCGAGCGCGGTCGCGATTTGCCGGGCGATGTTCAACGCTTCGTCGACCGGCAGCGCGCCATGCTCGATGCGATCGGCAAGGGTTGGCCCCTCGACCAGCTCCATGATGAGAGCCGTTCGACTTTCGCTCGCGGCGCCCCGGGCATCGTCGAGGGGCGCGTGCTGTTCGAAGCCGTAGATCTGCGCGATGTTCGGATGATTGAGCGCCGCAAGGACCTGCGCCTCGCGGTGGAACCGCGCGAGCCGGTCCGGATCGCCGGCGAGCGACGGCGGCAAGACCTTCAGCGCGACCTCGCGCCCCAGCTTGGTGTCACGGGCCCGATAGACCTGGCCCATGCCTCCTTCTCCAATGGAGGCGCCGACTTCGAAGGAACCGAGTTTGGTGCCGGTCGTCAGGGACATGACGGGATGGTACGCCGAAAGGCCTACCATTAGCTCATGCGCCTGATCCTCGCTGCACTGTTCATCTCGCTTCCCGCACCCGCGTCCACGGCGGGCACGCTCACGTTTGAAGCCCCAAAGGACTGGGTGTCAAAGACGCCGGCATCGTCCATGCGTGTCGCAGAGTTCACGCTCCCCCGGGCGGCCGGCGATGCGGAGGACGGCTCCGTCACCGTCTTTTTCTTTGGCTCGAGTCAGGGCGGGAACGTTCAGGCCAACATCGATCGCTGGATCGGACAGATGTCGCAGCCCGGCGGCAGGCCATCGAGCGAAGTCGCGAAGACGACGACATCGAAGTCCAGGTCAGGGCTGGAATTGACCATCGTCGACGTGAGCGGCACGTACGTGGCGGAAATGTCGCCGGGATCGGCCGAACACTTCAACAAACCCGGATTCCGGCAGCTCGCCGTGTATGTGGCGACGCCCGGGGGGCCGTATTTTGTCAAGGCACTTGGGCCGAATGCGACGATCGCCAAGTGGCACGCGTCGGTGGAGAGCTTCTTAGCCAGCCTTGCTTACAAATAACGTCATGCCCTTCATGGTTTGTAATTCGTTTTAGCGGCCGGCGACCCTCAAGTCCTGCGTCTTCTTCTCTCCGTCCGCCAGTGAAATCCTGATCGCGACGGGAACCACCTGCTCCAGGAACTGCGGACTATTGAGATCCGCCGCAGTGACTTCAGTCAACGCCGCCAGGTAGTACTGGCCGGCCACCAGATTCTGAAACGCGAATCGGCCGTTGCTGGCGAGGCGGACGGGCGGCAGCACCCGTCGCGAGCCGCTGAACCAGTCCGCGCGGTTCTGGCTGAAGAGCACAATCAGGAGATCGGTCCTCGGCTTGCCCGCGCCGTCAGTGACGACGCCGCTGACTTCGGCGGGCGCATTGGTGAACGTCAGCACCAGCCCGCTCACATCCTCGCCAGGTTTCACGTCAAAGGGAGTGTCCGCGACGTCGCGATCGCCCAACATTGCCGACTTGAGCATCCAACCAGGCGACGTGGCCGAGAGCCGATATGGCGCGGGCACGAGACCGCCAATGCTGAAGCCCTCCGTGCCAGCCCCCGCGAACGTCTGAGCGGACGTGACGGTGATTCCGCGCGGCGTGACGGGACGCGCGGTAATCGATGCGCGCAACGCGCCACCGGCTTGCGGCGCGCCATCAAAGACCACGCGGCCGCCGATCTTTTGTCCCGGCGCCAGCCGGAGCGACAAGCCCTTGATGTCCTGCCCATCCACGCGGATCTCGTCAGTCGCCCAGGTGATCTGCGCGGTGGGCGGTACATCACCGCCTCGGCCAGACGGCAATCCTGTTCGCGCCACGAGCGTGTAGGTGCCAGGAACCACTCCAACAATTGAAAACGAGCCATCAGCCTGGGTCGAAGCTGTTCCGTTGCCGTTGAGGAGGCCCATCTCCAACATCACAGCCAGGCGTTCGGCTTCTGCGGCCGCGCCATCCGGGCCGGCGTCGTCGCCGCTGAACAGCATGACTTGCACACCACGCGCGGGCTGGCCGTCAGCACCCGTCACGGTACCCTCAAGGTGTGCCGTCGGCACGAATGCCATCGTGAGATCGATACCGGTGCGCTCCTGGCCGACACCGAGCGAGACCACGGCCGCGTTCGCGCGATTGAGGGCGCCGGGAAAGTAAACAGGCGCGAATGTCTTCGTCTGGTTCTGAGCCGGCGGTTGAGCATCGGCGGCAGCCGCGTTACCGCCGCCACCGCGGATCTGGCGCTCCGCCCATTGCAGCTCCGCCGCCGATGTCTGCCGGACTTCTGCATTGGCGAGCGTACGCGGCTGCGCGGCGACGACGTAGTCGCCCGGCGGCAACCCATAGAACCGATACGCGCCGCGATCGTCCGTCGCCGGAGCGATCACAGCCCCACGGCCGGCCGGCGCGAACGTCCGCTGGCCCGATGCGGAGACACCCACGCGCGACACCTGAATGCTGATGCCGGACATCGGTTGGCCGTTCTCATCCACGACCGTGCCCGCGATCACGGAGCCGCGCGGCACGCGGACGCTCACCGTCGTGGTTTCCCGGTCGGTAAGCGCAATCGGCAGTCCGACGGTCGAGCCTGGTTGCTGCGCGCCGTAGTAGGTCTGCACGTACGTCGGCTTCGACACAATGAGGCGCACGTTGGCGGCCGGAAGGCCGCTGAACGAGAAACGACCCCGATCGTCGGTCACGGTCTGGAACTGGACCCGGACATCGCTCAGCAGCACGAGGGACACAGAGGCGCGCCGCAGCGGCTGGTCGCCGGCCTCATCGACGACGACGGTCCCGGCGAGCGTGGAGGTCCCGGACGGATACTGCTGCACGTCGCGCAGTTGCGGCGCGACAAATGCGACGGCGAGCACGGCCAGGATTCCGGCTCTCATCGCGCCACCGCCAGCGTAACGGTCGCACTGCCGCCTTCGGCCAGCGTGACCGTTGACGCCGTCCGCATGAGGACCGTCAGCCAAGCCGGGTCCTGTCGATCGCCGGGCAGACTCCCGGCCGCGGCGGCGACGTAATACTCGCCCGGCGGCAGGCCGGCCATCGAAAACGCGCCGGTCTTCGATACGCGCTCGACGCGACTGCGTCTCGCCACCACGCCAATTTCCTTCCAGGCCATGGAGTCAGCGGGAAATACGACGACTTCAGCCGTCGGATCCGGCCCGGTCGGCGTCGAGACCGTGCCCGTCAGCGTCGTCGTCTTGTCCGTGAGGGTGACGACGACGCCCGCGAGGTCGGCGCCAGAGAGCTCGACAGGCTCAACAGAAATATCGCGCCCGTTGGCGACGATGGATTTGACGAACCAGCCGGCCGGTACCGTGTTCGGCAGCACGTTGGCGATGTACTTTCCCGCGGGATAGCCGGCGGTCCTGAAGGTGCCGTCGGCGAGCGTTCGCCCGTCCAGCGCGATCGGCGATGAGGTGCGCCCTTCCGCCATTTGCATTCGGATACCGACGCGCTGCAGTTCGGCAGGCGTCGGTTGACGCGCGCCGACGAAGTCGACGCGTCCGCTCACACGAATGCCTGCGCGAACCGTCAAGGCCAGATTGGTGAGATCCGAACCGGCCGCCGTGATTGGCGCGGCGATCCACAGCGTGGTCTCTTCGAGCGAGACCGCGGGATTGCCGCCCGGAGCGGGACGCGGATAGTAGCGGCCCTTCAGGACGTACTCGCCGGAGGGAATGCCGAGCAGCGTGAACGCACCATTCGCGTCACTCGTCGTTCGAGCGTACGCGGCCTGGCCTTCGGAGACGATGTTGCCGCCGTTCGCCGGAACCAGAGTCAGGCCGAGAAAGCCGACGGGACCATCCGGCCCATTCAAACGGCCGCTGATGCGTACCGTGGGCACGAGGCGCAACTGAAGATCCGCGCCCGTGCGGTCCTCGCCGGCCTTGACGCTGATGACCGACGCCTGAGCGGTCGTCGTCGCGCCGCCAACGTACTGGGGCGCGTATGCCATGATTCGGCCGTTGCCGTCTGGCGGCGGAGGCTGTGGGCCACGAAGGGAACCGGTGCCATTGGAGTACGTCACGCCGCCGACGAGCGTGCCCAACGCCGTGTAGGACCCCGAGGAATTCGTGATGCGGCGCATCGCCTCCGACGGCGACGCCGGATCGCTGGCGGCTGCCGCACTGGAGACTGAGAGTGGAACCGTCGAAGGATTCACGACGTTGCCGCAGATGTAGTCGCCAGGCACAAGACTGGCCATTCGATAGACACCACGATCGTCCGTAAAGCTCCCAGCCAGAAGCGAGGCGAACCGTTTCTGCCCGCCGGTGAAGACCCGGCGGAAGCACTCGACGTTCGCCCCGGCCACGGGCTCACCGTTCTCATCGCGCACCATGCCACTGATGGCCGCGAAGCGCCAGAGCCGCACGGTCACGCCGCCGAGTTTCTCGTTCTCCGCGAGATCCAGAGACTGCGTCGGCCCCTGCACGCGCAACTGCCCGTATGCGCCCGGCACGTGCGTGGTCGCCGACGCGGACACGCTGTAGTGGCCGGCGGGAAGATCGCGAAACACGAAACGCCCGTCGGGCGCGGCGAGCACGCGCCGCGCACCCGGAGCCGCCGGCGCGGGCATCGCAGGCGGCCGCATCTCGGTGAGTTCGCCGACCGGCGTCGGCGGCGCAATCGGCAATGACAGCACCACCAGCGCGCCGGCGATGCCTTTGCCGGTGTCCGCGTCAACGATCTGGCCGAGGATGAGGGCGGTGCCGGAGGCGGGTGTCTGGGTGACGCGGAACTGCTGGGCCGCGCCCCAAGAGCCCGAAACCATGAAGCACATGAAGAACATGAAGGCCTTCCCGGGTTTTCGAAAAACCAGAAGAAATACGTTCATGTCCTTCACGCCCTTCCTGGTTCCGGGCTTTTCCGGCGTGCTATTTCACGTCAGAGTACAGCGCCGCATTCCCCAATAGCCACCGCTCGAACCACCCGCTGATATGTCGTAGACGCTCGATGCGGTGGCTTGGTTTACCGGATCGGGACAATTCGTGAGTCTCGCCCGGGAAGCGAACCATGACCGTCGGCACGTGCAGGTACTTCAGCGCGCGGAACATCATTTCTCCGCCGTCGGCCGGTGGCGTCCGCAGATCGTCGTCGCCGAGCACGAAGAGCATGGGCGTCTTGACGTTGCCGACGTGCGTGATCGGCGAGCGGGCCGCGAAGTCCTGCGGATCCTCCCAGGGCGCCTTCCGGAACCATGAAGGCGTGAACTGCGAGAAGTCCGCGGTGAACCAGAAGCCGTACCAGTCCGCGATGTCCCGTTGCGAAACAGCCGCGGCAAAGCGCGTCGTCTGGGTGACCGTCCAGTTGGTCAACAGCCCGCCGCCGCTGCCGCCCGTGACGCCGAGCTTCGTGGTGTCGATGTAGCCGCGCTTGATGACCTCGTCAACGCCGGCCATCAGGTCTTTGTAGTCGTCGCCGGGATAGTGGTACTGGATGATGTTGCCGAAGTCCTGCCCGTAGTTGCTGCTGCCGCGCGGATTGGGAAAGAGCACGACAAAGCCCTTCGCGGCCAGCATCTGAAACTCATGCGTGAACACATTGCCGTACGCGCTGTGCGGTCCGCCGTGAATCTCCAGGATAAGCGGGTATTTCTTCGCCGGATCGAAGTTCGGCGGTTTCATGAGCCATCCTTCGATCGTCTTCCCGTCGAACGACTTCCAGGTGATCGTTTCCGGCTGCGACAGCGTCAGGCTGGAAAACAACCCGTCATTCAAGTGGGTAAGCTGTTTGGGCGCCGCGCCGCCCGGATCGAACGCGAAGAGATCGCCCACCGACGTCTGCGTCGAGATCACGCCGGCCAGCGTCCGTCCATCCGCGGACACTGAATACGACTGCACGGTCTGTGAGCCCTTCGATACCGGCGTCACGGCGCCCGTGGTCGAATCCACGCGCACGAGATTCGCGTCCCCATGCTCGCCGGCCACAATCACGATCGAACGGCCGTCCGCAGACCAGATGGGTCCGGCGCTGCGCCCGCCGCGCGGCGCGGCGTTGTCGCCGCCGACGCCGCCGTTCACGTCGAAGTCGTAGCCAGCCGTGAGGTTCTTCGGCGTGCCGGATCCGTCCGCGTTCGCCACGCACAGATCGGGCTGGTCGTACGAGCGTTCCGGCCGACCGTTGAACGTGCAGGCAAACGCGAGCCGCCGGCCATCGGGTGAAATCTTCACGGAGTTGATGCCACCGTCGATCGACGCGACTTTCGCCAGCGCGCCGCCGCTTACCGCGACTGAAAAGAGTTCCGTCCGCGCCTGTTCGTACTCGGGCTCATCCACTCGAGTGGAGGTCACGTACAGCCGGCTGCCGTCAGCCGTCCAGCCCGCGAGCCCTTCCGAATACTTGCCGGTTGTGATCTGCTTCGCGCGGCTCGACTGGCCTGCACTATCGACGACCCAGACATGCGAGGGCCGATCCGCTTCATTCCACCCGCCCCCATTGGCGCGGTAGGTGACGGACGTGATGACGCGCACGTCAGACTTCGGCGCGGCGTTTGTGGGCGGCGCAAAATCTTCGTCTTTGTTGGTGCTGGTAAACGCGATCGTACGGCCGTCGGGCGACCATGCCGGTGCACTGGCGCCGCATGGCAGGTCGGTCAGCCGCGTCGCTTCCCCGCCGGCAACCATGGGGAGAACGTAGATCTGCGGCGGGCCGCCCGTCGATCGCATGAAGGCGATCCGCTTGCCATCCGGCGCCCACCGCGGCGACACGTCGCGCGTCCCCGTCGTCAACATCCGCGGCGCCTCACGCCCATCGACAGGCACGATCATGAGATTCGTGTCGTAGCCGTCGCTCTTCTCGTTGACGACGACCCGCACAAAAGCGACCTGCGACCCGTCAGGCGAGACCTGCGGGTCCGCAACCCAGACAAATTTCAGGAGATCGGTGTCAGTGATGAACCGTTTCTGCTGTGTGCGGGCGGCCGTAGACGAGGTCAGGACGGCGACGCCGACCAGGACGAATCGAAGGATGTTGCGCATGGGCGGGAGTGTACAGGACCTGCACGGCGTACGTAGCCGGCGGGCTTCTGCCCGCCGGGTCCGGCTACGCACGCATCGTTCGGCCCAGCATCCACCGGTACAGCAGAAACACGAGGCCGACAAATGAGACGATGCCGATCCAGTTCGCCGGTCCGAAATCGGCGGCCACCAGCCCGATCGGCGCGTCACTCTTCGTGGTCACGACCAGGCCGGAATTCAAGACGCCCCAGAGCCCTTCCCCGACGATGAGGCCGGACGCGACCAGGGTGCCCAGGCGATCGGCTCGCGCGGCGTTGGGGCCGGCGCTCGTCCGTGTGTTGTACCAGTGGCCGACGATGGCGCCGACGACCACCGCGAAGGTCGCGGACATCGGCAGATAAATCCCGATGCCGACCGCGAGCGGCGGAATCCGCAGCTTCTTGAGTACACCGAGTGTCTCATCGAGCAGGACGAGGCCGGCGCCGACGAGCGCGCCGATGCCCATCATCTTCCAGTCGAGATTGCCCCCGATGACGCCCTGCGCCAGGGCCGATATCAGCGTCGCCTGCGGCGCGGGCAGGGGATTGTCGGAGATGGTGTTCAGATTCGGCGCGCCCGCGAAGCCATTCGACTGCGCCAGGAGATTGAGAATCGGGGGAATGACGATGGAGCCGGCAATGACGCCGACGATGAGCGCGATTTGCTGCCGGCGCGGTGACGCGCCCACGAGCTGGCCGGTCTTCAGATCCTGCAGGTTGTCGTTCGAGATCGTCGCGCAGGCAAAAATGATCGCGGTGACCACGAGCGCGAAGGCGACGAGCGCCGGCCGTGTCGCATCGGTCGGAGACGACACCAGCACCAGCACGCTGGCGCAACTGACGATCGAGAGAATGCCGACACCGGACACCGGGCTGTTCGACGCGCCAATCAGGCCCGCCATGTAGCCGCAAATCGCGGCGATGACGAATCCTCCGACCAGCACGAATGGCAATGCGACCAGCACCAGGGTCCAGGCGCTGCCGGCGATGGCCGTGCCCTGCACGAAGTTGAACGCGAGCCAGGCGGACGCGACGAGACAGATGACCGCAAGAATAAGAATGGACGCCGGAGACATGTCGCGATCGCGCTCGTCGGGCGTTCTGGTCGCGCGAGACGAGGCGATCGTGGACACCAGGCCGCCGACGACTGGCCTGGCCAGCTTGGCGAGCGTCCAGATCGCCGCCACCGCGATGGCGCCGGCGCCGATGAATCTCACCTGATGGCGCCAGATGTCCTCGGTGTGCGCCGCGAGATCGATGCCGGCAGCCACCGGCTGCAGGTGCGTGAGAATCGGCACCGCGCCTGCCCACGCGATCAGCAGGCCCACCAGCATCGCGATCCCGACCGAGAGCCCCACCAGGTGGCCGGCGCCAACGAGCGCGAGCGAAAACGCCACGTCGTACCCGCTGCCGGCGTTCCCGCTGACGCGAAAAAAGCCCGCCACCTCAGCCGCGGCGATGCGCGTGGCCGTGAAGATCGCCAGTCCCGCCGACGCGACCGATCCGTAGATCACCGCGCGCAGCCCTTCCCGCGCTTCGCCCGTCTCGTCCTTCGTCTCGCCTCGCGTGCCTGAGCCGACTTTCAGGACTTCCGCCGCCGCGACACCTTCCGGATACGGCAGGTCCGATGTGGTGACGAGCGCGCGCCGGAGCGGAATCGTAAAGAGCACGCCGAGGATGCCGCCGGCCACACAGATGAGCGAGGACGTCCAGAACGGAAAGCCCGTCCACCAGCCAACAATAACGAGGCCCGGCAGCACGAAGATGATCGCGGACAACGTGCCGGCCGCCGACGCGACGGTCTGCACGATGTTGTTCTCGAGAATCGACGAGTCCTTGACCATGCTCAGCAGCGCCATCGAGATCACGGCGGCTGGGATCGACGACGCGAAGGTGAGACCGACCTTCAGGCCAAGATAAATGTTGGCGGCGGTAAAGACCGTCGTGATGAGTGCGCCCAGGATCAGGCCGCGGAGGGTCAGTTCCTTTTGTGGCATGCGGGATGGTAATTGGAAAACGGGATAACGGGGTAACGGGATAACGGGATCCCGCGATCGGCTTCCGTCACGAATACCGATCGTTCAACCACGGCTCCGCGGTGTTCGAATACCCGCGCAGCTCCCAGAAGCCCGGCTTGTCCTTCGGCAGGAACTCGATCTTCCGCACCCACTTGGTGCCTTTCCACGCGTACAGCTTCGGCGTAATCACCCGGACGGGACCGCCGTGCTCGCGCGGCAGAGGCTTCCCTTCCCAGGTGTGCACCAGCAGCACGTCATCCTCGGTCGCGCGCGCGAGCGGCAGATTCGTCGTGTACGGAATGTCCGTGCCGGGCTGGACGTCGTAACCGGTGAAACTGACGAAGCGCACGCGCTCGTCCGGCACGGCCAGTTCCGCGATATCGCGCAGGCGCACGCCGCGCCAGTGATTGTCGAAGCGGCTCCACGTCGTCACACAATGAAAATCGCTGACGTCGTCCACCTGCGGCAGCGCCATGAAGTCGTCCCAGGTGAGCGTGACCGGGTTGTGCACATCGCCGGCGACTTCCAGGCGCCACTCCTTCAATGGCACGTCAGGCACGTCGCCAAGGTCGAGCACGGGCCAGTTGGTCACGATGTGCTGACCGACGGGCAGTTTGGGCATGCCGTCACGATTCGGCGGCCCGGACCCTTCCGGCCTCCGCGCGCGCACGTCGACGCGGACGGTCTCCGCATGGAGCGCCCTCTGGCGCGCAATGTAGGCAAGACGTTTGGCGACGAGATCTTCGCGCGACATCTGGACAGCTTGCAGCTTACAGGTGGCAGATTGCAGGAGGGTTCTTTGACCTGTTACCTGTCAAGTGCGGCCTGCTGCCTGTGAACTGAATCGTCAGAGCCCCGGCCCCGGCGCCAACTTCGCTCCCGCTGCCGGCAGCCGCACGCGGAAGACCGTGCGCCCGGGCTGGCTGGTGAAGTCGATGTCGCCGCGGTGCAGCTGGATGATCCGTCGCGCGATGTCGAGCCCGAGTCCCGTGCCCTTGCCAACGGGCTTGGTGGTGAAGAACGGATCGAACACTCGCGCACGAATGTTCTCTGGAATGCCCGGCCCGTCGTCGGCCACGCGGACGAGCACGGAATCGGGGCGCGCCGCGGCGGTGACCGTGACAGAACCTCGCTCATCGACGGCATCGAGGGCGTTATCGACCAGCTTCTGCCACACCTGGTTCAGCTCGCTGCCGAATCCCTCCACCCGCGGCAGGTTGGCGGCGGTTTCCACGTGAAGTGCCGCGAACTTGGTTCGCGCCTTGCTCTCCATCATCGCGACGGTGTCAGCGAGACCGCGCGCAATGTCCACTTGTTCCGGCACCCCCTCGCGATCCATGAACGTGAACCCTTTCACGGCGCCGACCAGGTCATGAATCCGCGCGGTGGCGGCTTCGATCTGATTGGAGGCGATGCGGGCGGCGCAGCCGCTCGCGACCCAGCGAATGGCGACGGCAACGGCATCCGCCGGCAGCGTGCCGGCCAGGTGATCGAGGGCTGCCATGGACAAGTCTGACATCGCCAGCGCCGGAGCGGCCCTGGCATCGATCCGGTGGCGCCCCAGCCAGTCGGCGATTTCATCCTCGCGGTCGGCGGCTTCGAGCGCCGATCGCGTCCGCCCGACGCGACCGCACTCGCTGCGAATCGCGTCAACGGCCGCCAACTGCTCGTCCGACAGGCGCGCCGCCGCCAGTTGCCGGGCGGCCTGCTCCTCTTCATTGATCAGTCCCGCCAGCGACTGGGCCGTGCGGGCGGCTGCCGATGCGGGATTGTTCAGCTCATGCGCAAACCCCGAGGCCAACCGGCTCAGCGACTGCAGGCGATCGTCATTCAGCTCCACCGCCCGGAACGCGCGGGATCGATCCACCATGTGATGCACGAGCGCGGCCGTGAGCTCCAGATGATCGTGAATCAGCTCCGGAAAGTGCCGCTGGTGCACCGCGACGACGGTGATGGGCTCGTCGACGACGACATGGCCCGGTGAGGTCCGAAAACGCGAGAACGGCAGCGTACCCACGATTTGTCCGGCGGCGGCTTCGGTGATCCTGCGGATCGCGCCGCTCTTTTCGACGTAGAGACCGGCGCGCCCCTCCAGCATGATCCACATTTCCTCGATGACCTCCCCGGCCTTCCAGGGGGAAGTTCCCACATCGAAGCTGCGGACATCGCCGTGCGCCAGCACCCACTCGAGGTCCTGCCGCGGCACGGACTCGAAGAGCGGGATCGCCGCGAGGCGATCGAGAATCGTCGCGGTCATCAGTCGAGTTTCCCCGGCTTCTTCGCCAGCCCCTGCTTCTGCATTTCCTTGACGACGGCCTTCACGATGTCGGCAACGAGCTGCTGAAGATTCTTCGGATTCTCGGTCTCGACGACCGCGGCCCAGAGCAGCTCGTTCTTGGGCACGCTGTAGACCGTGTTTTCGACGACGACGAACGTGTCTTTGCTGACGCCGCCCGGCACATAGACCTGGCTCCAGCCGTAGCCGTAGTAGCCCCAGAAGGTGTTGTAGTAGCCGCCCATCCACATGCTCGGCGTGTAGGTTGTCCGCTTGTCCACGCTGACAGGCCGCAACGCGACCACGCCTTCAACGCCGGTCTTCTCCTGGATCCAGGTTTTGGCCGTGTCAACATTCTCCAGAACTTCCCTGGGCGCGATGCGGTACGTCGCGATGCCCTGCATGCCCAGCGCCGTCAATTCTTTCGCGAGCGCTTCCTCCGCGCCCATGCGCATGGACTGATCGTTGGAAATCACGAGGGCGGCGACTTTCTTGCCGAAGAAGCTGACGCCCTCGGCGCCCGGTGCTTTGTAGGTCGATTGAAACTGCACGCTCGCCGCCGAGACGACGACCGCCGTCGCCGCGATGGAGGCAAGCACCGTGAATGGCATGCGCGGAACACGAGGCATGGAGGCTCCCAGGGAACTCTATCGCGGAATTGCACCTAATCGCCGGCCGCCCCAGCGCCCGCCGGACTCAACCGCTACATGGCCCTTCATGGCCCTTGCAGGGTGAAATCCCAGGCCGATGGCATAATCCATGACATGCCGAAGATCGCGATTGCAGCCCTGACGATGGCGCTACTCCCGGCGGCCGCGTTTGCGCAGACGAACGCCGCCACGCTCCCGGCCGATCCCAATCAGCCGTTCACCATGACGAAGGTCGCGGAGTTCAATCTGCCGTGGCGCATCGCGTTTCTGCCCGATGGCCGGATGTTGATCACCGAGAAGGTCGGGCCCGTCTGGCTGGTCACGCAGGACGGCAAGAAGACGCCCGTCGCGAATGTGCCGGCCGTCGTGGCACGAGGCCAGGGCGGCATGCTTGGCGTGTTTCTCTCGCCCGGCTACGCGACCAATCATTTCGTCTATCTGACGTATTCCGAGCCGGCCGAGGGCCCGCCGAGCCGGCAATCGAGCCTGGCGCTGGCACGCGCGAAACTGACAATCGGTCAGGACTCCGCGAGTCTCGACAACCTTGAAGTGTTGTGGCGCCAGATGCCGAAGGGCAACGGCGGTCAATTCGGCGCACAGATCGCGTTCTCGCCGGACGGCCAGTACCTGTATCTGGCCGTGGGCGAGCGTCAGCGCATGACGCCCGCCCAGGATCCGAATCAGGAGCTCGGCAAGATTCTGCGTCTCACGCTCGACGGCAAACCCGCGCCGGGCAATCCGAACGCCGGCAAAGTCGGCTCGCCGACAGTACCCTTGATCGATCCGCCGTCAGATACGGAAGCGGCCAAGAATGCGCCGGTGCTCAGCACGTACACGTTCCCCGGACCGAATCTGGCGCCCGCCGAAATCTGGGCCTCCGGATTCCGCACGCCGTACGGCCTGGCGTTTGGACCGGACGGCCGGTTGTGGGAACTGGAGCACGGCCCCGCGGGCGGCGACGAATTGAATTTGATTCTTCCCGGCAAGAATTACGGATGGCCGCTCGTCGTCTATGGCCAGAACTACAACCGCGTGCCGATTCCGAGCCCCGACACGCGTCCGGATCTCGAGAAGCCGGTCATTTACTGGAATCCGGTGATCGCGCCCGGAAATCTTGCGTTCTATAAGGGCGCGATGTTCCCGGAATGGAACGGATCGGCGCTCGTGAGCGGCCTCGCGTCCAAGGCGCTGATCCGGATCGCATTCGATGGCAAGGGCGGCGCCACCCAAGTGAACCGCTGGGACGTCGGCTTTCGAGTGCGTGACGTGGAAGTCGCGCCCGATGGCGCCATCTGGATGATCGAGGATACGGCGACGGGACGGCTCGTCAGAGTGACGCCGAAGACGACTAAGTGACCTGAGGGAACTGGGGAACTAGGGAACTGGGGATCCGGCGAACCTGTCGTACCTGTCGTATCATTCCCCCCTCACGATGAAGCAAGTAGACCTCCAGTCCCTGGGGATCGGGCGTCCTGTTTCTGCGCGCGCCGTCGTCGCGCTGGTCGTCGCGCTGCTCGTCCTGCCCGGTTCGCGCGGCCGCACGCCGTTCCAGAGCGCCGCCATTCCGGCGCAAACCCCTTACGCCGACTCGTTCGCCTCGCCGCCGGTGCTCCGCAATACTTCGGACAAACCGGGGGTGGTCGAGCTCGACTTGACCGCGGCGCCGACGAAACTCGAGCTGCTTCCCGGTAAAGCGACGACCGCCTGGGCGTACAACGGATCGGTCCCGGGCCCGACGATCGAGTTGCGCGAAGGCGACTCCGTCACCATTCATTTCCATAACAAACTGAGCCAGACCACCACCGTTCACTGGCACGGCCTGCACATTCCAGCCGGCGCGGATGGCAGTCCGCTGAATCCCGTCCAGCCCAATGGGGACTTTACCTACACATTCAAGGTGCCAATGGGCACGGCCGGCACGTACTGGTATCACCCGCATCCGGACATGACGACGACGGAGCAGGTGGCGCGGGGACTGTACGGCGCGATGATCGTGAGGCCGGCTGTCGATCCCCTCGCGGGTATTCCGGATCGGCTGCTCGTCCTCTCGGACAATCGCTTCAACCCCGACGGATCGGTGGATTTTCCCGAGCACATGTCGCAGGCCGCGCATGACGACGAAGAAAACGGCCGCGAGGGCAATGTGCTGTTCGTCAACGGCCAGGTGCTGCCCGTGCTGGCGATCAGGCCGGGCGAAGTGCAGCGGTGGCGCATCATCAACGCATCGGCTGCGCGAATCTACAAGCTCGCGCTCGCCGGACACAAAATGACGCACGTCGGCAGCGACGGCGGGCTGTTCGAAAAGCCCCAGCAGGTGGACGACCTGCTGGTGGCCAACTCCGAGCGTGTCGAGGTGCTGGTGCGCGGCGGAGCCCCCGGCAGCCGCATCGTGATGCAAACGCTGCCCTACGATCGCTACGATCCGCACACGCGGCCGAAGGATTGGAATCGGCCGCTCGATCTGCTGACGCTGCAGACCACGACGGATCCGCCCGTGGCCGCACCGGCAATTCCTGCGTCGTTACGCGCCGTGGCGCCAATCAATGTCAAGCAGGCCGCCGCGCGCCGCACCATCGCGTTCAGCCAGGGGCTGATCAATGGCAAGGCGATGGACATGAAACGCGTGGACATCACGTCCCGCCTCAATACCACCGAGATCTGGCAGATCCAGAACGTCGTCGGCATGGATCACCCGTTTCACCTGCATGGCTTCCGGTTTCAGGTGATCGATCGCGACGGCGTGGCCGAGCCGTACCCGAGCTGGAAGGACTCGGTGAACGTCCCGAAGCACAGCCAGGTCCGGGTCGCGATCAGGTTCGACGACTTCCCAGGCAAGTGGATGTTCCACTGCCATATCCTCAATCACGAAGACATGGGCATGATGGGCATTTTGCTCGTTCGTTAGGAGGCTGCGATGCGCTGGTCCGGCAAATCGTTTGCGAGTCTATTCATCGTCGTCACATTGCTGTTCGCCACGATCGTGATCGCGCGCGCCGCCGGCTCGTTGCACCCTGCCAACGCCGCGATAAACCCCGTCGTCTCCACGCACGAGACGGCCGGCACGGCCGAGCCGCCGCAGACGGCCGCGGATCTCGTGGCGCGCGGCCGGTTCCTGGTGATGAGCCATGCCTGCGGCGAGTGCCACGGCGGCGGCGACGACCCCGCAGCCCCCGGTTGGCTGCAGGGCTCGACGACGCCCGATACCGAATTCAAGATCGGACCGCCGCCGTGCGGCCTGGATCCGAAAGCGACCGGCTGCTTCACGACGCGTGCGCGAAATCTGACGCCCGACGACGCGACGGGCCTCGGTCACTTCTCGGAACGCCAGATCTTCAACGCGCTGCGCTTCGGGCTTCGGCCGGAAGACACGCCGGACGTGACGATCACATCGACGACACCGGGCCAGGGCAACTTCCCGATGCGTCCGCACTACCTGGCGCCGCCGATGCCGTGGAACGCGTGGCGCCACATGCCGGACTCCGATCTTCGGGCGATCGCGGCGTATCTCAAGCGCGGCCTCAAGCCGGTCAATCACAAAGTGGCGGACAGCGAAGGGCCGCCTGACTTCTGGGCGTCGTTCATGACGCCGGAAAACATCGGCCTGTACCCGGCGCCGGCGTTTCCGACGGCCAACGAGCAGCAGCCTCCCGCGGCGCAGAAAGCGCGCGTGGCCCGCGGGCGCGCGCTGGTCATCGATCACGACTGCGCCGCGTGCCACCAGGGATCGTCGCCCGCGGCCAAGGGATGGCTCGCCGGCATCACGAGCCCGGCGCAGGAATTCGTGATCGGCCCGTGCTTCGCCGATGAGAAGGCGCCGTGCTTCCACGGCCGCCCAAAGAACCTCACCCCCGACAAAGAAACCGGGATCGGCCGCTTCACCGATCAGCAAATCTTCAACGCGTTGCGGTACGGTCTGCGCCCGGAAGACACGCCGGACCTCAAGATCACGTCCAGCACGCCGGGCCAGGGCAACTTCCCCAAGGAGCCCCACTACCTCGGGCCGTTCATGCCATGGTCATCGTGGCGGTACATGCCAGACGAAGATCTGTGGTCGATCATCGCGTATCTCCGCCATGGCGTGAAACCCGTGAACAATACGGTCCCGATGAGCGATGACGCTCCGGATCATTGGGCGAGCATCGTGGCCAAGCTCGGGGCGTACCCGGCGGTGCCATTTCCGACAGCGAATGAAGTGAAGCGGTAACAAAAAAGCGATAACAAACCTGTCCGGATCTGGCGCAAGGGCGCCAGATCCGAGGCGTTCCGCCGCTGTGGAGTTGGCAGCGGGCTTGCCTGTGAAAGAGCCAGATGGCAAGCGACGATATCGATCGGGCGGAAGTCGACCGGCTCGTTACGGAATTGGCGCATCCGCCCAAGCCAAAGCCTCGCCCATCGGCATTTGCCGCGCTTGCGGCCGAAGCCATGGCGCCGAAGACTGCGACCCAACCGGCGCGTTTTGAACGGGCCCTGCAGGCCGAATCCAACGTTGCAGCCGGCCGCGCATGGACCACGGCCAATGTGCTGATGCCGGCCGTTCGGACCGAGCGGCCGCCGCGCAAGCGATTTGCGCTTCCGAAGGGATTGTCACTGCCGGCCGGATTCCCGCTCCCCGGACGCCCCTCGCTTCCGCGAGTCGCTCTCCCGCGCGATCTCAGCTTCCGATCGCTGCGGCGCGCCGCGATGAACAAGTGGCGCGCCACGCAGTGGAGCGCCTGGACGGTGCGGACGTTTGTCGGACTCGGCGTGCTGCTGTGCGCGGCAATGCCGTACTGGCCGTACGCGCACGCGTGGTCATGGGGTCTCGCGATCTATCTCTGCGCGTCTGAGATGGTCGTCGTCACCGGCATCTGGGGCGCCAAGCTGACCTGGGACGCGCACCTGCCCGCGGCGCACACCGTTGCCGTCGGCACGACGATCTGGGGACTGGGCCTGATGGCCGTGGAAGCGATTCCAAGAATGTCAGGAATCTAAAAGGGGCCAGCCCCTTTTCGGTTTCCTACACGACTGCTTCGGCAGTCTGCGTCGCGGCAACCTGATCGATCGCCCACTCTTCCGGGATGTCTCCCGTGTCTTCCCGCACGAACCGACGCTGAGACTTTCTAATCGTCGCCAGCAGCTCCTTGCGCGTCTTGATCGCAAGCTTGCGGCCGCCGTACAGCTTGCCCATGCGGATCATCCACGTCTCCGGCATGACGCTCGCGAACATGAGGAGCGGCCACGTGAACGCGGGACCGTTCATCTTGCGGAGCTTCCACATCCAGAGCCCGAGCGCGCCGAATCGCCACGCCGTGGGTCCCCACCAGCTGGCCTGACCCGGCCGCAGGTTCATCTTCCAGCACTTCATCAGCAGCTGCCACTGCAACGGCGTCAGCTGTCGCGTCTCATCGACGCCGCGCTTGTCGGCCATGCGCGTGTCGTGCAGCGGCGTGAAGATCGATGGGATGAAGAACGCGAACAATCCGCGCCGCTCCACCTCGAGGATCAAGTCGATCGTCGCCCTGGTGTCATCGTCGGTCTCACCGGGGCTGCCGATGATCAGCGTAATCGCGGGGAACCAGTTGTTCCTGTTCAGCGTTTCGAGCCCGCGAACGATGACGCTGGGCCATTCGTCGATCGGGAACGGCACGCCTTTGCTCGGCATGATCTGCTTGGCGAGCCGCACCGATCCCGTTTCCAAGCCAATCAGCGGCACCAGCACGCGACCGTCCTCGCGCGAGCTCAACGCCTTGACGCGAATCGGGCTCTTGTCCAGCAGCATCTCGGACAGTTTCCGGATCAGCACCGGATCCACGACCGCCGGCGCCATTGTCGAGTGGCTGAGCACGTGCTGTTCCACGCCCGGCGTGTCGATGATGCCCTGATAGAGATCGAGCAAAGCCTCGCGATTGGGAAAGTAGAACGGCGTCCCGGTGCCGACCTGGCCCCAGATGAACATGTCCTCGGTGGCCAGCGAGATCTGCTTGTTGCC
>DASUGC010000060.1:0-9948 GCA_036274235.1 Vicinamibacterales bacterium | reverse complement strand
CAGATCGCGCAGGAACGTCAGCTTGGCGCGCCGCACGCGGGCGCCGCGCACGACGTCGATCTTGTCCACCGTCGGCGAGTGCAACGGGAAGATGCGCTCGACGCCCTGGCCGAACGAGACCTTGCGGACCGTGAAGGTCGCGCGGCTCCCGCCGCGATGCATGGCGATGACCAGACCCTCGAAGATCTGGATGCGCTCCTTGTCCCCTTCGCGCACCTTCACGTGCACGCGCACGGTGTCGCCGGACCGCATGGCCGGCCGGTTCACGACATGGGGTTTTTCGATTAGCTCGATCGCCTTCATCACTGTTCTCCTGCACTCACTTCCCGTGCTCGTTCGCTGCGTCGACTTCCGCTCGCAGCCGATTCAGTTCCCGCAACTCGTCGGCGTCCAGCTCCGCGGTCGCCATCAGGTCCGGACGCCGCTCCAGTGTCCGCTTCACGCGCTCGCGGCGGCGCCACTGCTCGATCTCGCCGTGGTGCCCCGACAGCAGCACCTGCGGCACCGCCCGATCCCGGAACACCGCGGGCCGCGTGTAGTGCGGGGAATCAAGCAGCCCCCGCACGAACGAATCACCCGCCACCGAATCGGCGTCACCCACCACGCCCGGCACCAGCCGCGCGATCGCATCAATCACGACCAGCGCCGGCAGCTCGCCACCGGTCAGGACATAGTCGCCGATCGACAGTTCGTCGGTGACCACGGTCTCCGCGACCCGCTCGTCCACGGCCTCGTACCGGCCGCAAATCACCGTGATCCGATCCAGCCGGCTCAACCGCTCGGCTTCGGTGTGGGTGAACCGCCGGCCCTGCGGCGTCATCAGCACCACCGCCGATGCCGGCCCCCGCTCCGCGGCAATCGCCTCCACGGCCGCCACGATCGGACCCGGCTTCATCACCATCCCGGGCCCGCCGCCGTACGCCTGATCGTCCACGGTCCGGTGACGATCCTCGGTGTAGTCGCGCAGGTCCCGCGCCTGCACCCTCACGAGTCCCGCCTCACGCGCGCGGCCGATCACGCCTTCTGACAGGGCCGCATCGATCATCGGCGGAAAGATCGTAATCACGTCAATGGTCAGCCCGGGCGGCTTCGTCCCGCCAGGCTCCCCTTCACGCCCGCTCGCGACACGCGCCGGCCGGCTCGAACTCGACACGTGTCACTCCGCTCGCGCTCTCGCTCGATTCAGCTCGAGCAGCCCTTCCGGCGGATCGATGTCAATCCGCTTCCCTTTCACGTCGATCCGCCGGCAAATGTGCGCCGCCAGCGGGATCAGCACCTCGCCGCCCTGCGAGGCGACCACCAGCAGCGGCGCGCCGGATCCGAACTGCACGCGACTGACGCGGCCAACGTGATCTCCGCCCATCGTCACCACCGCGCACCCTTCCAGGTCGTGCACGTAGTGGGTATCGTCGCCCAGCGCGTGCAGCGCGTCCGTGGGCACGCGCAATTCCAGGCCGCGAAGCGTTTCGGCCTCGTTCATCGAGGCCACCCCGTCCAGCGTCACCACCCAGCGCCCGCGAAACTCCCGGCTCGAGGCCACCGTGACCACTGAAGGCTCGCCGCTCCGCTGCCACCACAGCGCCGATCCCTCGCGAAACCGCTCGGGCGCGAAATCGGACTCGGACTCGACGACGACCGCGCCCTTGTGGCCGTGCGGCCGAACGATGCGCCCGACGGTGATCATCGCGTCGAAGACCTCGGGAGTCATTTTCGGAGGAGTCCCGCGAAAATGACTCCCGAGGTCCTAGTCATCGACAAACTCCACCTGCACGCGCCCCCCATCCAGGGCGGCGGCCGCTGATGCGAGCGCGCGCACCGCGGTGGCGGTGCGCCCCTGGCGGCCGATCACGCGGCCCAGCTCGCCCGGCGCCATCGAGAGCTCGACGACCGTCGTGCCGCGCCGATCGAACTCCGTCACGTGCACGTCGTCCGGCGTGGCGGCGAGCGCGCGCGCCACGACCTCGACGACGTTCCTGGCGCGGCTCACGACGCGACAGGCGCCGCGGCCGGCGCCGGCGCGGGCATGCGATCGATCAGCGTGCGGACCGTGTCCGACGGCGCCGCGCCGACTTTGATCCAATGATCGACGCGCTCCCGATCGAGCACGAGCGTCTCGGGTTTGGTGCGCGGGTTGTAGTGCCCGATGACCTCCACGAACCGGCCATCACGCGCCGTCTTCCCCTCCGTCACCACCACGCGGAAAAACGGGCGATTCTTCGACCCCGCCCGCCGCAAACGAATCACCAGCATGTACCCTCCACCTATCGCTGTCCTTTGAGCATTCCCATCAGCCGGCGCTGCTTGAACCCGGCGCCGGAGAATCCACCCATCGATTTCAGCACCTTGCGCATCTCGACGAACTGCTTCAGCAGCCGATTGACCTCTTCCACCGAAGTCCCGCTGCCCTTCGCGATCCGCTTGCGGCGGCTCCCGTTGATGATCGAGTGGTCGCGCCTCTCGCCCCTGGTCATCGAGTTGATGATGGCTTCCACGCGTGAGACCTGCTTCTCATCCATGTTCGCGCGCTGCGCGTTCAGTTCCTTGATCGCGCCCATGCCGGGAATCATGCCCATGATCTGCTCGAGCGGGCCCATCTTCCTGATGGTGCGGAGCTGATCGCGAAAATCCTCGAGCGTGAAGTTGTCGAGCCTCGTCTGCTCGAGTTTGGCGCGGGCCTCGTCGTCTATCGCTTCTTCCGCGCGCTCGATCAGGGACAGGACGTCGCCCATGCCGAGCATGCGCGAAACCAGGCGGTCCGCCTGAAACGCCTCCAGATCCTGGACGCGCTCGCCGGTGCCGACGAACGCGATCGGCACGCCGACGACGCCGACCACGGACAGCGCCGCGCCACCGCGCGCGTCGCCGTCCATCTTGGTCAGCACGACCCCGGACACGCCCATGCGATGGTGAAACTCACCGGCGCTCTTGACGGCGTCCTGGCCGGTCATCGCGTCGGCCACGTACAACAAATCTTTCGGCTCGACCGCCGTGCGGATGGCCACCAGCTCGGCCATCAGTTCGTCGTCGATGTGAAGGCGGCCGGCGGTGTCCACGATGAGCGTGTCGAAGCCGAGTGCCTTCGTCGCGGCAAGCGCGCCGCTCGCGCGGGCCACCGGGTCCATTTCATCGGCGGGATCGTGCACGCGAACCCCGACTTGTTCGGCCAGCACGGTCAACTGCTTGATCGCGGCCGGCCGGCGGACGTCGGTGGACACGAGCATGGGATGCCTGCCCTGCTTGGTCAACAATCGCGCCAGCTTCGCCGAGGTGGTCGTCTTGCCCGAGCCCTGAAGGCCGAGCATGAGAACGACGCGCGGGGCGGGAGCATTGGGCGAGAGCCCACCCGGTGCGTCACCGAACATGGCCAGCATTTCGTCGCGCACGATGCGCACGACCTGCTGCGCCGGCGTGAGGCTCCGGAGCACCGACTCCCCGATGGCTTTGGCGCGGACACGATCGACGAATGCCTTGACGACGCGGAAGTTGACGTCGGCCTCGAGCAACGCGAGACGGATCTCTCTCAGGGCGGCGTCAACGGACGCTTCGGTCAGTTTGGCTTCGCCGCGGAGCGTCTTGAAGACGTCCTGAAGGCGGGTGGAGAGAGACTCAAACATCTATCGGCCGGCCCTGCCGGGCCCGGGACGTACCACGACCCCAGGCGCCACAGGCGCAAACGGTTATGGTACACGAAGTTGGGGTTGCAGAGGGCCTGGAGGTCCAGTCCCACCGGGAGCGACGGGTACGTACCTGTCGTACCCGTCGTACGTGTCGTACCCGCCCTCAATGCAACCTGAAGTGAAGCTCCAGGGTGGTGTGCACCGGCACCGGCCGGCCGCTCAACTCGCCCGGCGTAAACGTGGACTGCCTGGCGGCTGCCAGCGCCGCCTCATCGAGTCCGGTGACCTTGTCGAGAGACACCTTGACGCGTGCCCTGGTCACGCTTCCCTCAGGGCCGATGATGACGTCAACGACGACCGTGCCTTGAAGTTTCTGGCGCATCCCCTCGGCCGTGTACTTGGGCATCACCAGTTGCACCGGCTTCGGCAGGATCAGTCCCGGGGTGTTCGCTTCGAACGACCCTTTCAGGAATTCCGCGTCGTCATCGGGCAGCTGCGGCGCGGCCGGGGGCTTCGAAGTGGGCACCTGCACAGGCGGCGTGGATTTCGGCGTGAGCCTGGCCGCGGCCGTCGGTGGTCCGATGGGTCGACGAGGCGCGACGGGCGCCGGCCACGGTGTGACCGATCCAATCACCGGGATGGGCGCCACGATCGCCGGCAGTGTCGCCGGCGCGACCTGCACGGATGCCGCGAGTATGGTGAGCGGCGCCATGGCGACGCCCACGCCTGCAAGAATCACTTTCATTCGCGTCATATTCATATCCGGATCACCTTTCCAGGACAGCACCTGTTCGATTCGTCGTGCGGCGTTGGCATCATCGCGACGCGCCATGGCGAGATGCCAGGATACGGGACGCGAGCGGGCTTGTGCCCTGACAAAAAAAGCAAGGAGCGTATCGGCGTAGGCGAGTCGATCGACGCCGGCGGCGAGCGCGGACTCGTCGCTTGCGAGCTCGGCCAGCCGACTCAGATGACGCTGCAGCCACCAGACAACGGGGCTGAACCAGAAGATCGCGCGACAGGCCAGGGCCAGCCCTTGTGTCAGCGCGTCTTTCCTCGCGACGTGAGACAGCTCATGTACCAGCACGCCCTCCAGCTGTTCCGATGGCCAGGAAGCCCAGTCATCGGGCAGCACGACAATCGGACGGCGCACAGACATCGTCACGGGGGAAAACAGATCCGGACTTTGCTTCAGGAGTGGCGGATTGCGGAGATCGGCAGCCACGCTGTGCCGGAGCACTCGATCGAGCACCTGGGCATCATCGATGGCGTGCGAGCGCTGCCGGAGACGACGCACGTAATCCCAGCCGAGGACGGCCTGGAAACCGAACCAGGCAAGACCGGTGAAATAGATCGCCGCGGCGACGGCAGGCCAGTCCATCCCAGGGGCCGCAACCGCCTGGGCCTCTGCTGCCGGCACGACGCCCCCCGTGTGCGCCACGATCACGACGCTCTCCAGGGCCCGCACGCCGTCAAAGACGGGCACTGACGGAATGACCTCACGCCACACCGGCGCGATGAGGCCGGCGATCGGCATCGCGAGCAGCGCATAGAGAACGAACGTCCAGGCGCGCAGGCGCAACCGGGCGCTCTGTCGCGGCAGGAACACCAGCAGCGTGCCCATGATGGCCGCGACGATCAGGCCGCGCAGCGCCGCATCGATGACGAACATCAGGATGGCCATCATGCCGGTTTCCACTTCGGCGAACGTTCCTGCGCGATGCGCTCGGCGATCCGCTCCAACTGCCGCGGGCTCAACACGTCGTTCTTCACCATGCCGACGACCAGCGCCTCGGCCGACCCCCCGCAGAGCCGATCGATGATGTGGCGCACGGCCCGCGCCGCCACCGCCGCCGGCGGCTCAGCCGCTTGATAGATGTACGTGCGGCCTTCGGTCGTGTGTCTGAGAAAACCCTTCTCTTCGAGCCGGGACAGGACCGTCCGCATGGTGGACTCCTTCATGGGCCAGGTCTTCTTCAGCGCTTCGCGGCACTCGTCGGCCGACACTCGACCTTTGGACCACACGTAGTCCATAACGGCCTGTTCGGCCTCCCCCAGTCGCTTCGGCTTGCCGCGCGATCCGCTATTCATTGTAGTGCTACAGTTTGTAGCACATACGGCACGCCTCGTCAAGTGCGCCCCGAGGGAATGGACATCAGCGCAGCCGGTAAGCCCGCACGTCGCCTGGAACGTCGATCGGATCGGCATGCGCGCTGAGAAAGCCCGCGAGCGCGTCGAGATGTTGCGGAAAGACCAGCGCGACCCGGGCGCCTTCCCGCCATGCCCGCTCGAGTCCGGCCTGACTCGCGTCGAGGTTGTCGAGGAGCCATCCTTTGCGGTTCAAGCAGAAGAGGAACCGCGGATCGCCGGTCCCGACGACCGCGACGCGATCTGCCGGCGACGAGAGATGTTCGGGCAGCGCGGAGCAGAGCAGCACGTCGCTGACCGGCACCTCGAACCAGGAATGGAAGCTCGCCAGCCGCACGGTGGTGGACACGGCCACAAGAATCAGAATGGTGGCGACCGCGGTGCTGTACGCCCGCCGCAAACGAGGCACGCGATCGATCACGTGCAGGAGTCCCATCGCGGCGAGCGGCGCGGCCATCGGCACGATTGCAATCTGGTAGTAGTTGTGGCGCACGTTGCCGCCAGCCACCAGGATCACGTACAGCGGGAAGCTGACGAGCGCGAGACCTTCGCACCAGCGACGGTGACGCCAGGCCAGATAGGCGCCCGTGACGATGCCGATGAGGCCAAACGGGCCGATGATGTCGCGAATCGTTCTCAGCGCCACCATCCGGTACAAGTGGGTCGAAAAGACGAGCTCCCGGCTGAAGGCCTTGTCGGTCGTCCCGAATGTCAGACCGGACTCCATACCGAGCTGATGCGCGTGCCGGTACCACAGCGCGGCCATACCGATCGAGAAGAGAGCCACGGCCCACAGATCCCACCGGCCGAAGGCCCGTGCGCCGTCGCGCTCGATGAACAGGCCCGCGATCGGCGCCAGCACGATCAGATACGGAAACTTGATCGCGCCGACGAGGGCGGTCGCGCCCAGCACAATGGCGAAGGCCGTCCACGTCCGCATGCCGCCCGGATCGGCTCCCGCCTCCTTCCCACTTCCCAGATACCGCTGCGCGGCGACGATGGCGGTGAGCGACAGGCAGACCAGCAGGGCCTCGTTCATGAACGCGCGTTCCATGAACAACATGAGCGGAAAGCCGAACGCATAAAGGTAGGCGGCAAACAGCCCCGGTCCGGCGCCGTACCGCCGTCGCGTAAAGACGAACACAAGCGCGCACGACGCGATGAACCAGACCGAGCTCAACAGGCGGCCGATTTCGGCTTTGAAGTGCGACAGTTTGGCGATCGACGCGACCAGGAACGCATGCAGCTCCAGGCCGGTTTCGACATAGCCCGTGGGCGACGCGCCACGCCAGAGGACCTGCGGATAGAGGATGCTGTACCGCTCTTCGGCGAACGCGCGGGCAATCGACGCCGTGTCGGTCTGTCGCCAGCCGTGATGGTCGAAGAGCGGGCTGTGAAAGGTCGCGGCCCGGATACAGAATCCAAACGCCAGAATCAGCGCGAGAATCGCGCGCGCCGGGACTCCCGAGAACAGCGGGCGGTTTGTCACACGCCCTTCAGAGTGTGTCCCAGCTTGTCCTTCTTCGTCTTCATGTACCGCCGCGTGAAATCCGTCGCGGGCGCCACTTCCAGCGGCACGGACTCGACAACCGACAAGCCGTAGCCTTCCAGGCCGATGAACTTGCGCGGATTGTTCGTCATGAGACGCATCGTCCGGACACCCAGATCGCGCAGGATCTGCGCGCCGATGCCGTAGTCGCGCTGATCGGGCTTGAAGCCCAGCTTCTCATTCGCCTCGACGGTGTCGAGGCCGCCGTCCTGCAGTTCATAGGCGCGGATCTTGTTCACCAGTCCAATGCCGCGGCCTTCCTGGTGGAGGTACAGCAGGACTCCCCTGCCCTCCGATTCGATCCGGTCGAGCGCCGCGTCGAGCTGCGGCCCGCAATCGCATCGCGTGGAGTGAAAGACGTCGCCCGTCAGGCAGCGCGAGTGCACGCGCACGAGCACGTCTTTGCCGCCGCGAATATCGCCGCAGACGAGCGCCACGTGAATCTGCCCATCGATGAGGCTCTCGTACGCGTGAATGTGAAACGGCCCTTTGAGCGTCGGCAAGGCGGCATTCGCGACACGACGGACCAGCGCTTCCGTGCGCATCCGATAACGGATCAGGTCCGCGATCGTGATCATGAGCAAGCCGTGCTTGCGCGCGAACTTTGTCAGCTCCGGCACGCGCGCCATCGATCCGTCTTCGTTCATGACTTCGCAGATCACGCCCGCCTCGAACAGCCCCGCGGCTCGCGCGAGATCGACCGCCGCTTCCGTGTGACCGGACCGCACCATCACGCCGCCCGGCCGCGCCCGCAACGGAAAAATATGGCCGGGCCGCGCCAGATCGCGGGGCGTCGTCTCCGGCGCTATCGCCGCCGTGATCGTGCGCGCGCGATCCGACGCGGAAATACCGGTCGTGGTGCCCGCCTTGGCGTCGATGGACACGCACATGGCCGTGTCGCCACGTGACGAGTTGTCGGTGACCTCCAGCGGAATCTCGAGCTTGTCGAGCCGCTCCGGCGTCATCGCCAGGCACACGAGCCCGCGGCCGTACCGGGCCATGAAGTTGATGGCTTCAGGCGTCACTGTGGACGCCGCCATCGTCAAATCGCCTTCGTTCTCGCGATCCTCGTCGTCCACGACGATAATCATCCGGCCCGCGCGAATGGCCGCGACCGCGTCTTCGATCGAGGCGAACGGCGACCGCCCGGTCTTGCCGCGCGCGCCTTTCGCGAGTTTCAGCTTTCCATTCTTGTTCACTGTCATGGCGTCCCAGTCCCGGCCTCGCCGGCGGCCTGTCCCTGGAGCAGCCGCGCCACGTATTTGCCGAGCACGTCGGCCTCGAGGTTTACCGGATCGCCCGGCTTCGCGAAGGCCACCGCCGTATGCTGCCACGTATACGGCACAATCTGCACGCCGAACACCTGTCCATCCAGCCTGGCGATCGTCAGGCTGATGCCGTCAACGGCGATCGATCCCTTCTCGATCAGATACCGGGCGACGGCCGCGGGGGCCTCGATGTCGAGCCAGTAGCTCGCGCCGTCCTTCCGCAATCCGCGAATGCGGCCCACGCCATCCACGTGCCCCAGTACGAAGTGCCCGCCCAGCCGCGCATCGGCGCGCAACGGCCGCTCCAGATTCACCGCGCGACCGCTGGCGAAGGCGCCGACCGTCGTCACTCGGAGCGTTTCGGGCGAGACATCCACGGTGAAACGACCGTCTTCGAACGTCGCGACGGTCAGGCAGACGCCGTTCACCGCGATGCTGTCGCCGAGTGCCAGGACGATTTCCGCGGGGACGCCAATCGTCAGCACGGATCCCGAGTCGCGCGTCGCCACGCGCTCCACGACGCCGGTGGCTTCAATCAGTCCCGTGAACATCCCACTCCGTCAGCACATCGTCGCCCAGCGAAATCGACCGATCGTGCCTGCCGCGCGGCGGCTCCGTGCCCGCAGGCACCAGCCAGTGCGTCACCGGCCACGTTGGCATCGGGATCCCGCTGCCGAGAACCTTCGGCGTTCGCAACGCCTGGACGCGATCGACCAGCCCCGCCTGCAGGAACGCGGTCTGCAAGGTCGCGCCGCCCTCGACGAGGAGCGAGAGCACTCCGCGATCCGCCAGACGCGCGACCGCGACGGCCATATCATGGTCCGCAACGATTTCGACGTCGCAGCCCCAGGCCCGCCGCGCCTGCACGTCGCCCGGGCGCCGCTCAGCTTCGCGACGGCCAACGATCATTATGACCGGCCCGTGGGAACGGGTCGAGAACACGCGGGCCGAGGCCGGAATCTGTAATCGCCAGTCGAACAGGACGCGCGTCAGCGGCCGTTCGCGATAGACAAGCCGCGCCGTCAGCAGCGGATCGTCCACCAGGACGGTCCGCGATCCCACCGCAATCGCGTCAACCTCCGCGCGCTGGCTGTGAAAGTAGCGATCGGCGACCGGTCCGCTGAGTCTCACGGGACCGTCAGGACGTCCGATGAATCCATCGGCGGAGTGCACGCTCTTGGCGATAATCCACGGGCGCTGCTGCGTCATCCAGGTGACGAACGGCGCGTTCAAGCGTTGGGCCGCCGCCTCGCCGTCGCCGGTGGACACGTCCACACCGTGCTGACGAAGGTAGGCGAATCCGCCGCCGGACACGCGCGGGTTGGGGTCGCGCATCGCGGCGACCACGCGCGTCACACCGCAGGCC
>DASUGC010000059.1:0-6721 GCA_036274235.1 Vicinamibacterales bacterium | reverse complement strand
GTTCGGGTGGCCGGATCGGCTGCAATACCCTCAAAGGCGTGCTCGAGCGCCAGCCGTTGCAGCACGGCCTGAAACGCCGGGCCGTGAACCGTGTGCTCTTCGCCGGTCGCGTACATGTACGCGTGCACCATTTCGTGGCAGAGCGCGCGATCCAGCGCCTTCGGATCGTCGCGCACGATGGGATTGATCAGAATCATCTGACGCCGGCCGACGCGGCCGAACATGCCCTGAAGCGTCACGTCGGCGCCCAGGAGCGGCCCGACGTCGGCCAGCCCCGCTTCCCAACGCACGGGAATCGCCGCCAGCGCGCCGTCGAAGTGCCGGGCGTTGATGGCCTGGAACCGCGCGACCAGATCCGCATCGCCGGGACGGCCCACGTTGAGGTCCATCAACTGCTGTTGCCGCGCCCCAGCCGGCGTAGACGGCTTTCGCGCCGCGGCCGTGGCGAACGGCAGGGTGCCGCGCCAGGCAGTCCAGCCGGCGCCTGACAGCACCAGGACGAGCGCCGCCCAGATCCACACGGAGACACGACGAGGCGCGGCCTGGATGATCTGCATTCATCACTTTCATCGGCGATTGGGGGCATGCGCTGTTGGTCCAAGGGTCCATGGTCCAAGGGTCCAAGGGTTCGGTCCTCAGGGTCCAAGGGTCCGGTCCACGGGTCCGGTCCAAGGGTTCGGTCCAAGGGTTCGGTCCAAGGGTTCGGTCCAAGGGTCCGGTCCAAGGGTCCGGTCCAAGGGTCCGGTCCAAGGGTCCGGTCCAGGGTGCGGTCCAGGGTCCGGTCCACGGGTCCGCTGGGGCTAGCTCGCCCGTTGGCGCAACATGGCCAGTGCGCCGGCCCAAATCGCCGGGCGCATGGCGACGGCGAAGATTGGTTCCACCGGCAGCAGCCACGCGGCGTTCCCGGGGGGCGCCAGAGCCAGCGCGCCTTCGATCAGCCGCGCCGCCTGTTCGTGCTCGCCGGCCAGCACGCGCTCAATCGTGTGCGCCGATACCATCTCCAGACTCGTGGCGCCTTCCTCGGCCGTGCGGGCCGGCAGCCCGAGGGCCGCACGCGCCATCGGGTGTTTCGGAATTTTTTCCAGGGCCCGCTCGAAGGCTGCCCGCGCCTCTTGGTGTCGGCCCCGCCGCAGATGCAGCGCGCCAATCGCGTACCACGTATTGGCGGCGCATTCCCGCGCGTACAGATGCGGCGCCGCGCTGACCTCGATCTCGCGTTCGAGATCGGCGAGCGCGCCGGCCTCGTCGCCCTGCGCCAGCCGAATCAGTCCGCGCAGCCAGTGCAGCGCAATCGCGCCGAACCGTGTCGGCGCCGTCTGATCGCCTCCGCTCTCGAGACCTGAGGTGAGTTCGTGCTCCGCTTCGTCGAGCCGCTGCCGCGCGACCCACACCGTGGCCGCCATCCAGCGCGCGAGCGGAGATCCGGGCAAGAGCGCGAGCGTTCGCTGCGCGGCACGCAGCCGTTCCTCGCCCCAGCTCACCGAGGCGTAGCGGAAGTGATGGCGCCAATTGGAGGGTTCGAGCGTCGTGGCGCGCTGCAGCGCCGCGCGCGCGTCAACGTGATGGGCCGGGTCGCCGGTCTGGCCGAGGACGAATCCCAGCGTCGCCCACGATTCGGCGGACTGCGGATCCAGCCGGCAGGCTTCCCGCGCGTGACGCTCGGCCCGCCCGAGCGAGGCCCGATCCGGCGCCGGATCCGCGCGCGTCGTTTCAAACACCATGACACAGGCCGTCGCCAGTCCCAGGTGCGCACGAGCGTGATCCGGCACGGCCCGCACGGCCTCCTCGAAGACGCGCAGCGCGCCGGCCACCTGCGCGGGATCGAAGGACTCGAGGGCGGCGCGGCCTTCGACGAACCCTCGATGCGGCGCGAGCAGCGCGTCCAGAGCCGCGTCCGACTCACGCGTGGCGACACGGGAGACGGGCGCCACGAATCGGTAACCCCGCCGCGCGACGGTTTCGATGAAGGCGGTCGCCGCTGCACGCTCCGCGAGGATCCTGCGCAGGCTGGAAATCGCCTGCTCGAGACTGTTGTCGCCGACCGCGACATCCTGCCAGCCCGCGCGCACCAGATCGTCTTTGGGCACGATGCGTCCAGCGGCAAGGACGAGCGCGCTCAGCACATCCAGATGCCGATCGGACACGGCGACGGGCTCACCCGCAACCGACAGCCGCCGGCGCGCCACGTCGAGCTCGAAGGGACCGAAGGCGAACGTGCCCGAACTCACGATTTACGCATTATGGTGCGGGCGACCAGCGCCGGAAGCACCAGGATGGAGCCGGATTCTCGGACCGTCCGGCGCAGGCTCACCCCACGCAGCTTACCGTAGCGGGCCTGCGACCTTGAGATCCTGGGTTTTCTTTTCCCCCTCGCCCAGCGTGACCTTCATCGCCACGGCCGCGACCTGATCCAGGAACTCCGGCTTGGGGACGTCGGCCTGCTCGAAATCCGACAACGCCGCCAGGTAGTACTCACCTGCCGGGAGGCCGGTGAACTTGAACTTGCCGTCGGCGCCGGGCCGGAGTGGATAGCGCAGCCGGCGCGAGCGTGACGACCACATCGAGCGGTCGGTGGAAAACAACATGACGTAAAGATCCGACGTCGGCGTACCGGTGCTGTCGAGCAGTGTCCCCGAGAGCTCCGACGGCTGGTCCGTGTATCTGATCAGGATGTCCTGGATTCCTTGCGATGGCAGGACTTCCAGGGGCACATCGGCGACGTCGATGTCGCCGGCGCGAATAGACTTCAGCATCCACGTCAGAGTACCCGGTCCCGCTGCAATGCCAGGAACGCTCAGTGAGAAGAAATACCGGCCTGGCGTGACGCCTTGCAAGAGAAACGTTCCGTCGGCGGTCACGGCGCCGACCGGGGAATTGATCGAGACCGTGACGCCGTTGGCGTTCGGCGCACCCGACAAGCGGACCGTCGCGCGCGTCAGATCCGCCGGTTGCGGCAGCGTCGTCCCTTCGAACACGATGCGGCCGGACAGATCCATGCCGCGTTGCAGCTGAAGCTGGACCCCGCTCACATCGCGGCCGTCAACCGAGACGTCGGCCGTCGCCCACAACGTCATCGGCGCCGGCCCGCCGGCGCGGCCGGTCTGGCCCGAAGCCCGGGCACTCACGGTGTAGGTTCCCGGCCGGACGCCGGCGATCGAGAACTTGCCGCTGGTGACCACGGGCCGATGCAGCATCGACGCTTCGAGCATCATGATCGGATCCAGACCGATGCCCACCAGCGCGTCGCCCGTGTTGACGAGCGAGACTTGAGCGTCCAGAGCCGGCTGGCCGTCCAGTCCGATGATGGTGCCCTCCACGCGCGAAGTCGCGACGAACTGCGCGGAAAAGTCCACGCCTCCCCGCTCTTCACCGATGCCGATCGTCACCACGGTCGCGCGCTTCACGTCTGTCACACCCGGGAAGTACACCGGCGCATAGGCCAGTGCCTGCGCGGCTTTCGGCGGCGCCGAGGCTGGACCCGGATTCGTCGCGTTCGCCCCATCGATCTGGCGCTGCGCCCATTGAATCTCATCGTCAGTGACGGACCGGATGTCGCCGTTCGCGGTGAGACGGGGCGAAGAGCTCACGAGATAGTCGCCGGGCGCGAGGCCGGCCAATCGATAGACGCCGCGGTCGTCGGTCGTGCCTCGCCCGCTGGTCCCGCTGACCGCGACCGGCTGGCCATTGACCATTCGAACCGGTGTGGCGGTGACCGACGTGATCGGTACGGGCCGGCCCTGGTCGAACAGCGCGCCGGTGATGACCGCGCCGCGCGTCAGTTTGATGGCGATCGTGAGACGTTGACCGTCGGCCAGGACAAGGGGCGTCCCCAGTCCACCGATGCGCTTCTCGCCGTAGGTGGCACTGACAAACCCGCCTTTGCTGACCCGCGGAGCCGAGTAACTGCCGGCCGGCAGGTTCGCAAATACAAATCGCCCCGCGTCGTCCGTGGCGGTGGCGCGTTGCATCGGCGTGCTCGACAAGCTGATCGTCACAGTGGCTCGCCGAAGCGGCTTCCCGCTCGCGGCATCCGTGACGGTACCCAACACCAAGGATGTCCCCACCGTCGGCTTGATCGGCGTGTCGCGAGCGGTCTGTTGGGCGAGTGCCGCCGCTCCCATCGCAGCCGCGACGGCCAGCGAAACGATCGCGCGCGCGCCGGCGAAGCCATGGCCGGTCATCGGATCACCCTCGTCGTCAGGCTCTGCGTCAGTTTTTCGCCGTCTTTCAGCGAAAAGGTGGTTGCCACCCGAGAGATGGCTTCGAGCGTTTTTGGATCCTGCCAGTTCGCGAGTGATTCTTCCGCGACCGCCGCGATGAAATACGAACCCGGCGGCAGATCGGCGATCGTGAACACGCCGTTGCTGTTGGCGCGGCTGCTCCGCACGCGTCGGCCGTTGCCGGAGCCCTGCTCTTTCCAGGCCTGCGAGTCGGCTGGAAGAATGATGACTGTTGCCGTGCGATCCGGCTGTCCCTTGGCGTCCAGGACCATACCGCTGACGTCCGACGAACGGTCGACAAATGTGAGAACCAAATCAGACACGTCGCCGGCATCGACGACGAGGCCGCCGTCGGTCACGTCCTTGCCGCCGACCGTGGCGCTTCGGAAGCGCCACGTGACGCTGTTGGGTGTGGACGGTGCAAACGCGCTCACCGAGTAGGTGCCGGGCGCATAGCCAACTGTCGCAAAGCGTCCGTCCGTTTCAATCCGTTTGGCCGACGACGACAGGCTGAACGATCCACTGAACGTCCCACCGGCGACCGGGCTGATCGAAATGGATACGCGCCTCATGAGGTCCGGTGCCGGCGGCGGGCTGGTGCCGTCAAAGACAATCCGGCCGCTGACGCGCGCGCCCGTATGCAACGGCAGCACCAGCCCTGTAATGTCGGCTTCGCGCACCGTGAGCGGCATGCTGCCGTACAGCGTCGGATCGGTCGGGAGCTGAACGTCCGCCGCGGCGGCTGGACCGGAGGAACTCATCATCATGCCGCCGCCCGGCACGGAGATTTCAATCATCGTGCTCGGATTGAGCGGCGTGCGAACCGGCTGCGGCACACGCAGGCTCTTCAACATGTATTGGCCAGGCGGCACGCCGAGGAACGTGAAGGCGCCGTTGGCGTCCGTAGCCGTCACGGCGGCGTCCAGGCTGGTGTCCGAGGTGAAGTCGGCCGCAGCCGCGGGCATCAGTCGCAAGCCGAGATTGCGAATCGGACCGTCGGGACCGGTCGCGACGCCGGAGACCCGCATGGTCGGCACGGGTTTCAGTTGCAGATCGATACCGGTCCGTTCTTCACCGGACCCCAGCGTGATGCCGGTGGCCTGAGCTGGCGCCGACGCGGCTGGATAGAATTGCGTCGCATACATGAGTCTCGCGTCGTCTGTCGGAACGATGGCGCCTATGCCGCGGCTTGGTGACAAGACAAAGTCGCCAATGCGAACGCCCGAACCGCCGGGATACGGCGCATCCGAGCTGCTCAATTCGCGAGTCAGATCGGCCGTGGAGCTGCCGCCACTCATCATCATCTGGTAGTACGCATCCACCGTGGCTGCGGGCATCGTCGCCTGGGTGCTGATGACCCCGACGGCGTAGTCGCCAGGCGTCAGTCCCGAGAGGCGGTAGACGCCGCGATCGTCAGTCGCAACACTTCGATCCATGGAGTAGCGCACGCGGCCGTTCAGCGTGGTGCGTCTGATCAGAGACACGTTGAGGCCGATCATGCCTTCGCCCGCTTCGTCGATGACGCGGCCGGAGATCGACGCCGTCTTCCACATCCGGATCGTGAGGTCGCCGCGCTTTTCATCGTCTTTCGTCAGCTCGACGGATTGTCCGGAGCCGCCGGGCCGGACCTGGCCAAAGGTGCCGGCGACATAGCCGGGAGCCGAGACGCGCAAGGTGTAGCGGCCGGCCGGCAATGCGCGGAACACGAACTGGCCGGTGCCGCCGGTCATGACCTGTCTCGGCACGTCGGTCGGAGTGGTAGCCAGCGGGTTCCTGCTCACCATTGCCCCGTCGGGACCGGCGACGGGAATCGTCGAGCCGCTGATCGTTACGATGGCCCCGGCCACAGGTTTGCGCGAGGTGGCGTCGATCGCCTGTCCAAAGAGGATTCCAGTGCCTGGCTGAGGATCGGGGATGGCCGCGTTTTGTGACGACTGCCCCGGCGGGGCGCCTTGGCTGACCTGGATGACCTGGGTGACTTGAGCGATAGCTGCGGTGGCCGCAATCGCGACAAACGCGATGGCAACGGACAGGGTCGTGCGACTTCCGGCCTTGACCATAAAGTCTCCTCCGGGGATTGCTGGTGATACGCCGGGGCTGGCACACCCGTGACGTCTGGGTCTTAGACCCCGACGCCACAGGTTTGGACTTGGAGAACCCTTGGACCGGACGCTGCGAACCCTTGGACCGGACGCTCCGGACCCTTGGACCGGACGCTCCGGACCCTTGGACCGGACGCTCCGGACCCTTGGACCGAACGCTCCGGACCCTTGGACCGAACGCTCCGGACCCTCGGACCGAACCCTTGGCCCCTTGGACCCTGGACCCTGGACCCTCTACGCGACCGCTGACGCCGGCTTGCCGAGCACCTCGCCAAAAACCGCGACGGCCTTTTTCATTTCGTCCATCGTGCCGAACGAAATGCGGCAGTGCGAGTTCTCGAACGGCGGGAAGTTCCGCGCGACGCGAATGCCCTTGAGAGCGCAGGCGTCGCGGAACGG
>DASUGC010000058.1:0-17756 GCA_036274235.1 Vicinamibacterales bacterium | reverse complement strand
CGCCTGCTCGCGGGCGGCGCCGGCGAGGACGTATCCCCTGCACGGCCAGATCATCGCGATCGACGCGGACAGGAAGACGCTCACGATCAAGCACGACGACATCGAAGGGCTCATGCCCGGCATGACGATGAGCTTTGCGGTGGCGGATCCGGCGCTGATGACCGGCCGGGAGCCGGGCGAAATCGTCGATGGATCGCTGGAGGTCACCGACGCGCTTGCGCGGATCGCTTCCGTCCGGCGCGTCGGATTCGAGGCGCTGCCCACCAACACCAACGCCGCGCTCATGGCGGCAGGCGTCCTGAACGTCGGCGACGAGGTCCCGGATACCGCCCTCATCGACCAGTCGGACAAACGGCGCGCCCTGGCGGAGTGGCGCGGGTCCGCCACGCTGCTGACATTCATCTATACGCGGTGTCCACTGCCGGATTTCTGTCCGCTGCTGGACTCGCACTTCGCGCGCCTGCAGCAGGCCATCCTGGCGGATTCGACGCTCCATGAAAAAGCCAGGCTGATCTCGGTGACGTTCGATCCCGAACACGACACGCCGGCCGTGCTTGCCGCACACGCCGCCCGGCTCAAGGCCGATCCCGCCGTGTGGACGTTCCTGACCGGCGACCGCGGGACGCTGGATCGGCTGGCCGCGCGACTGGGGGTCGCGGTCATGCGATCGGACAGCGACCCGTCTATCACGCACAATCTCCGCACGATCCTGATCGGCCCGGACGGCCGCATCGCGCACATTTACTCCGGCAGCGAATGGAACACGGCCAGCGTCCTCGCCGACCTGCGGACCGCCGCGGGCGGCGGGCAGCCACAATAGAACGGCCGCCGCTGCAGGACTTTACGGCCGCCGAACGACGCGTGATCCAACGCGTCCGGACCCCGTTGGCGGCCCAGCGCTTTCTCAACGCGCTCCCGTACAACACCGAGCCGCCGCCGGGACGAGCGCTCCTGCGATCGTTTCGCGGCGTCGTACGGTCGGGCGTGGCGCACTGCCTGGAAGCGGCCATCGCCTGCGCGGTCGTTCTGGAACAACACGGCTACCCGCCGCTGGTCATGAGCCTGGAATCGGTCGATGGCCTCGACCACGTCATCTTCGTGTATCGCGAACGCGGTCGCTGGGGATCGGTGGCCAAGTCCCGCGATCCAGGCCTGCACGGGCGGCGGCCGGTATTTCCGTCGCTCCGGCGGCTGGCCGACAGCTACTTCGACGGCTTCATCGATCGCACCGGCTGCCTGCGCGCCTACGGCGTGGTCGATTTGCGCGCGTTGAAGACGTATGACTGGCGCCTGGCGCCGGGAAATGTGTGGAAAGTCGAACGGCTGCTGTTCGAGATCCCGCACCGGCCGATCCGGCGATCCCCGGCCCGCGTGGCGTGGCTGCGCGCGCGGTATCTTGCGGCCATTGCCACCGAGCCGGATCGGAAACCGATGTACTACGATGAACGGAACTGGACCGAGATACCGGCGAGCTTCCGCAAAGCGTGAACCATGCCCTTCATGGTTTCGTGCTGCTAGTCCAGATCGAAATCGCGCCGCGGCTTGGACAGCGGTTCGTCCTTGGCCTGTTTGAGCGCCTCCTCGAATCGCTTCGACAGGGCGTCTCCGCGAGTTTTCTCCGACTGAACGGACTGTTCGAACAAGGCGTCACGACGGGCCTTCTCCTGGGCCAGGATCTGATGCGCCTCGTCGAGCTTGGGCTTGTCGGTGCGTTCCGGCTCGACGTGCCGGACCACGCGCCTGAGCCCCTGGTCGATGACCAGCGTCGATTGACAGCACGGACACACGACTTCGAACTCCGTTCTGAGCGTCGCCATGTCACTATCATACGCAGATGGCACGGGACCCGGTTGACGTTCGTGTCGTGACGTACAACATCCACCGCGCCCGGGGTCTGGATCGCCGCACGCGGCCGGAACGCATCGCGCGCGTGCTGTCCGCGATCGCGCCGGACATCGTCGCGCTCCAGGAGGTCATCGGCCCGGGCCTGCACAGCGAGGGTCAGGCCGCCGAGATCGGCGCGGCGCTCGGCATGGCGGCCGTCATGGCGCCGACCCGGGACATCCGCCGCCATTCGTTCGGCAACGCGGTCATCAGCCGGTTCCCGGTCCGGGAGCATACGCAGCTGGACCTGTCCTGGAAGACGTGCGAACCGAGGAACACGCAGCGCGTCGCGCTCGATCTTGGCGGCGGCCGGCTGTTGCATCTCTACAACGTGCACCTGGGAACGGCGCTGCTCGAGCGGCGGCACCAGGCGCCGCGGCTCGCGTCCTGGGTGCACGATCGCCGGATCGCGGGCCCGAAGCTCGTGGTGGGCGATTTCAATGAATGGGGCCGCGGGCTGGTGGCGGACCTGCTGGCATCCCGCCTGCAAAGCGTCGATCTGTTTCCGTTCCTCAAACGCCGGCGGACGTACCCCGGGTTCTTCCCCTTCCTGCACCTGGACCACATCTATTATCTGGGTGACGTGGACGTTCGCAGGATTACGCTGCCACGCACGCGCCTCTCGCTCGTCGCGTCAGATCATCTGCCGCTGGTGGCGGACATCCGCGTCGGGTTTTGACGCGGAACGCGGAACGGGGAACGCGGCCGCCTAGTTCTCTTCGTAATCGGGCTGAACCTGCGGCGCCAGCCGCGTGGAAGGACGCAGCGCGGACCGGTGATCATAGATGGCCATGCCGGCGACGTGAAGCGCCAGCGTGCACGTCTCGGCCTTGCGGGACAGGATGACCGTGACCGGACTGCCCGGCCGCTCGCCCACTCTTGGATCGGCATCCTTGAAGGTGACGCGGCACCCGCACGCGAGTTGAGCGGACGTGAGTGGCGTCATTCGGGCTCCGAGGCGCCGGCGACGAGCGCCCTGGCCTGGGTCCGCAGCCACTCGGGCGTGGCGGGGCCCTGGTGCTTCAAGAACACCGTCCCGTCCGCGCGAATCAGCCAGGTAATGGGGACAAACATCGCGGCGTCGTAGGTTTCCTGCAACGCGTCCTGCCCGAGCCCCACCAGCACGGGATAATTCATCGCGTAGTCGGCCGCAAATCGTCGCAGATCTGCTGGCGCGTCGTCCACCGAAACACCGAGGACCGCGAGACGCTGCGCCTTGTATTCGTCGGCGATGGCCACCAGCGCCGGAATCTCCTCCCGGCACGGTCCGCACCACGTCGCCCAGAAGTTCAGGATGATCGGCCGGCCCCGGAAGTCGGCGAGCCGGACGTCGGCGCCGTTCATGTCCGGCAGCGTGAACTCGAGATTGGCCCGTACCGTCCCGTCGGGTGACTCGTCATGGATCGCCCACAACGGCCACATGCCCAGGCCGACGGCCACGGCCGCGGCGGCGGCCCACCGCGGGCCCATCGAACTCTTTCGCACCGGATCGGTTGCCTCAGCCACCAGCTTCCACAGTACTACAACCGTCCCGTCCGGACGCCTGCTTCTGGTGACAGTGCCGCCTGCCGCGGACGTGCGTGTCGCGGACGAACCCGGTAAACCTGTGCGCGCGCCGAGGTACGTGGTTTGCTGGGCCGTTGTAGTATTCTCAGTGGGCCGTTTGTCCGCTGAGACATTTCGAGGAGTTTCCATGGGACTGCGCGGACTGCGCATCTCGCTTGTAGCGGCGCTCTCGGTGGCCATCGTCGGTTCAGCGCTGCTCGCGGCGCCAGCCAGCGCGCAGACGCCTTTCGTTCCCTACTTCGGCAAGAACCAAATCCGGTTTTTCAACTTCGACTGGAAGATCTATCAGACGGAACACTTCGAGATCTTCTATTACGGGTCGATTGCGCCCCACCTGGAGCGCATCGCCGGGTACGCCGAGGCCGCCTACCTGCACGTCAGCAGCGAGCTCAAGCACGAGATCCCCGAACGCATTCCGTTGATCCTGTTCAAGACGCAGAGCGAGTTCCAGACGAACAACGTCTTCGTCGGCGTGCCGGAAGGCGTCCTGGCGTTCACGGAGCCCGAGCGGCGCCGCATGGTCGTGCCCATCGACGAACCGCCGGACCAGCTCTACCGGCTGATTACGCACGAGCTCACGCACGACTTCGAGTTCGACATGATCCCGCGCGGCATCCTGGGCGCCAACGTCCCGCTGTGGGTGGACGAGGGCCTGGCGGATTACATGGCCGGCTACTGGAACGTGCTGGACCTGATGATGGTCCGCGACGCGGCGCTCTCGGACAACGTGCCGCGGATGAGCAATTTCGAGGCGGAGCCGCTCTCCGGGCGGCTGCCGTACGCGATGGGCCATGCCGGCTTCGAGTTCATCGAGGCCAAGTGGGGCAAGACCGGCGTGAACCAGTTCCTGTTCTCACTGCGGAAGAGCGCCGTCGGCAGCGGCCAGAGCGCGTACAAAGAAGCGTTGAAGGTCGATCCGGAAGAGTTCGACGACATGTTCGATCAGTACCTGAAGAACCGCTTCCGGTTCTTCCGCGACAAGGAGCGGCCGAACGAGTACGGGCACAATCTGGCGCCATCGCAGTCGCGCACGCGCTTCAACCAGGTGTTTTCGATTGAGACGTCCCCCAGCGGGGACATGATGGCCTGCGTCGTCAGTAATTCCCGCGACTACGAGCTGGACATCGTGCTCGTGTCGGCGAAAAACGGCGACGTGATCAAGAACCTGACGGGCGGGTTCGACCACACGCACCGGATCGAGTTCATTGCCACCGCCGGAGGGCTGCGCGGCAACCTGGTGCCGTGGATCGCGTGGTCGCCCGTCGGCGACATGATTGCCTACTTCGCGCGCACCGGGAAGGTGAAGTCGCTGATCATTCAGAATGTCGCCACGGGCAAGTACGTCAAGCGGGTGCCGCTGGAGCTTGTCGACGCGCCGGAATCGCCGGCCTTCAGCCCGGATGGCACGCGGGTGGCGTTCGCGGCGATTCGGAACGGCATCACCGACATTTATTCGCTCGAGCTCGCGACCAGCAAGCTCACCAACCTGACCAACGATGACGTCGCCGATTTCGCGCCGGCGTTTTCACCGGACGGCCGCACGCTGGTCTATGCCGGCCGTGTGAACAGCAACGACAAGCTCTTTCAGCTCGACCTCGTCTCCGGTGACAAGAAGCAGCTGACGTTCGGCACGCACGACGACACATCGCCGAAGTTCTTCAACGCGAACATGCTCGTGTTCACGTCCATGGCGATGGATCCCAGAGCCTCGATCCCGCCCGAGGTGGTGAAGAACGGCAACATTCCGAACCTCTGGACGCTCGACGTGCGCAACGGGCAGCTGCAGCAACTGACGGACACGCTGACCGGCAATATCTCGCCGGCGGTCGTGCACGGATCGGACCAGCTGCGCGTCGCGTTTCTCTCGTTTTACAAGGGCCAGGAGCGGGTCGAGATCATCAGCGGCGACCGCGTGCTCAACACCGTGGCTTCCAGCGATTTCGGCGAGCCGGCGCCCATCGTGCCGTTCACGCCCGAGATGGGCCACACGCTGGTGCCCGAGAACATCCACAAGAAGGGCCGCTTCGAAGGCCTCCACATGGCCGGCGCGCCGCCGATTGGCGTCGGCGTCACCAGCAGCGGCAACATCTACGGCAACACGCAGATCACGTTCACGGATCTGCTCGGCGATCAGCAGTTCTCGCTGTTCGTCCAGTCCGTGTCGCAGTACCGGACGTTTTCCTTCGAGTATCTGAACATCGAGCACCGGTTCCAGTACGCGGTTCAGGCGTTCTCCCAGGACCTGTACTATTTCGGCCAGGACCCGGCGCTCTACGACCCGTTCCGCGCGCCGTTCATTACGCACGATCAGGCGGACGCCGTTCAGAGCCAGCGCGGCGCGACCGGGTTCCTGATCTATCCCTTCAACAAATACACGCGCGCCGAAATGTTCGGCGGCTTCATGAAGGTGAATGAGCGCTACGTCGATCCGCTGCTGCAGCAGCAGGCCTCGGAGTTCCAGATCGACCAGTACGGATCGACGGTCTTCCGGAACGGCAACGCGCTGCCGCTCGGGTTCTCGCTCGTGCGGGAAACCACGGTGTTCCGGGAGTTCGGCCCGGTGTCCGGGAACACGTTCAAGCTCACGTTCTCGGCGGCGCCGCGGTTCAACAGCAACTGGCTGGGCAAACAGACCATCGACGTCGACCTCCGGCATTACACGCGCCTGGTCAATAACGGCGTGCTCGCGATGCGGCTCAAGGGGTTCCGGAGCTGGGGCGCGACGCCGGACTTCCTGTATTTCGGCGGCAACTCGGAAATGCGAGGCTACGAATACCTGCAGTTCATCGGCCACAAGGCGTTCTTCGCCGACGTCGAGCTGCGCTATCCCCTGGCGGAGGCCATCCTGACGCCCTTCGGCGTGTTCGGCGGCCTGCGCGGCGTGATGTTCTTCAACATCGGCGGCAGCGGCTTCAACAACGCGGACTTCAACGCCTTTGAAACCGGAACCCAGTTCATGCCGTTGCTGCTCGGCTTCGATTTCCTGGGCAACCCGATCTACACCGAGCAGCAGGTGGCCGTCAGCGGCTTCCGCCTCGTCGATGCCTTCGCCTCCTACGGCCTCGGCCTGCAGACGGCGATCCTCGGCTTCCCGATCCATTTCGACTGGGCCTGGAAGACCAAGTTCAACAGCACGTACGAGAACGTCATCTACTTCTACAACGCGAGCCTGATCGATCCCAGCCACAACCTCAGCGGCAGCAGCCTGTTCCGCAAGGTCAAGTTCCAGTTCTGGATTGGATACGATTTTTAGGACAGCGGTTCCTTGTCCTGCTTGACCCGCGCCGACGCCGTCCCAAGCAGCCCGGATCCCGCGTCTGACGCGATGATCCTCAGATCGTACGGATCGCCGGCCACCGGCAGGTTGAACGAGTACGGAATGCCGTGCTCGAGGTATCCGCGATAGGTCGGTTCGTCGACGTCTCCGCGCAGCAGGCCCTTCACCATGCCGACCAGTTGACGCGCCGAATTGGCGCAGTAGACGCCGATGGCGATGCTCATGGCGTAGCGGCCCTCGCTGGTCTTCGTGAACCCGATGCGCGAGGCATTGATCGTCACATCGACATTGACCTCCATGGGCTGGCCGGTCCGCGTGGACCTGGCGCGGATGTCCAGGCCGATGTCGGTCGAGTTGGCGCTGAACCGCAGGGCCGTTTCCACGCGGGCCAGCGCAATGGCGTCGTTGACATCCGCGGCGCCCGGGCGCTCGGCCGCAAAGTAGCCGTGCCGAAACAGGACCGTCACGCCCGGCCGCCTGACTTTGACCACAATGTTTCGGAATCCGCCGTCGAGCACGGTGTTCACCGGTTCATATCCAATCAGGTACGACGTTCGCGACCGCTGGTCCACCTGCGCCAGGGCCTTGTCGGCCATGGAGACGCCGGTGAAGACGCCGCCGGTCAGTCCGGCGGCGGTCTGCAATTGCTGGAGCTCGCACATGCCGAACAATCCGCCGTTGGGACGTTCACTGAAGACTTTTTCCACGGGGAAGACCGAGGGCGTGCCGGTCGTGCGGATGATATCCAGCGTCACCTGCGCGTGGCTGGCCCGTCGCGCGAGGATGGCCGCCTCCTCCGCGGACACGATCTCGACTTCCCCGCCGAGAAAGACCAGATGCTTCTCGCCCTCGAGCGGGCGAAGATACTCGACGCCCGCGTACAGCTTGAGCACATTGAGTTCCGTGACCAGATCCGAGAGCGGCAGCCGCTCCCAGCCCAGGTTTGCCGTCAACGTGCCGGGCTGCTCGGGCACCGGCACGGATTGATCGATCCCCAGCAGGATGTCCGCGGCCTTCCGCATGGGATGGCCGGGCGGGGGCCCCGCGAAGATCGCGTCGATGTCGGCCTGGGTGGACGCCGGCTGCGCCAGTCCCAGCCGGTTGAAGACGCGGAATTCCTTGACGTTGAACACGATCCGCTCGTGATCGCGCTTGTACCGTTCCAGCAGTTGGATGATGCTGTCGTGATCGGTCGTGAAGTTGGTGGCGCGATTGAGCGCGAGCACCGCGATCGCGTCCTGCGGCAGCGCCCTGGTCCGGATGAAGTCGACCAGCCCGTCGATGGCCTTCGTCGGGTACTGGATGCGGCCGAACCCGAGGACAAAAAGGAACGTGCGCCCCGTTCCCGGCGCGACCTGGGCCGACCACGGCGACCGATCGGTCGCGGTCGACAGCGCGAGAGGCGCGGCCTCCCCCGCCCTCATCGATTGCTGAAAGAAGGTCACGATGTCGCGGAGCCTGCCGTTCTCGCTGACCGAGAAGTCCGCCTGCGTCAGGCCGGACACCGGGCGGCCGTCCTTGTCGATCACGGTGACCGTCAGCGGCACCAGAACCGTGCCCGCGCGAAAGACCGGCGGCCTCTGCGGCTCCTGCCGTGCGCCGACGGCGGCCACGCACAGGGCGATCGGCGCGACCAACAACGCGCGGGTACGGCTCACGACATCGCTCCTCTGCTGGGCTGGCGAGCCAGAGACTAGCACGGCCAACGCACAACTCCCAGGAGCCTCTGCCGGTCGTGTCCCGGTTGCGAGCCGTTCGGCGTTAGTTGTACGGTTGTCCGTGTCTTTGACTCCCAAGCCCGCGTCCGATTCCTACACCGAAATGGTCCAGGTCGTGCTGCCGAACGATGCCAACCCGCTGGGGTTCATCCTGGGCGGCACGGTCATGCACCTCATCGACATCTGCGGGGCCATCGCGTGCCATCGGCACACGCGCAGCCTGCTGGTGACCGCCGCCGTTGACGGCCTGCAGTTCCTGCATCCGATCAAGGTCGGCGACCTGATCATCCTCCGCGCGCGCGTGACGGCGACTTATGAGACCTCGCTCGAGGTGAAGGTCGAAGTGCTGTCCGAGGAAATCCAGACCGGCGAGCGCCGCATGACGAGCGTCGCCTATCTGACGTTCGTGACAATCGATCGCGAGGGCCACCGGCAGCCCGTGCCGCCGCTGCTGCTGGAGACTCCCGAGGACCACAAGCGCGCCGCCGAAGCCAGCGTCCGGCGCGACGCCAGGCTGGCGGCGAAGGCGAGGCTGACGACGTAGGGTCGATGGGTTCCAACTCAGATCCGCCTCAGCCGCACCCGCCGGACCGTGTGATCGCCGCCCTTCTCGAGCACCAGCCGCGCGCGATCGCGCGTCGGCGAGATGTTGTCGCGCAGATTCACGCCGTTGATCGTCCGCCAGATCTCATGCGCGGTCGCCGCCGCGTCGGACTCGCTCAACGACGCATACCGGTGAAAGTACGACCGCGGATCGCGGAACACCGTTTCGCGCAGCGTCAGGAAACGCGCGACATACCACCGCTCGATGTCGGCCTCCTCCGCGTCGATGTAGATCGAGAAATCGAAAAAATCCGATACGAAGACGCGAGCCGGCCGCCCGGCCCCGTCCCCGGCCTGCAGCACGTTCAGGCCCTCGACGATGACGATGTCAGGACGATCGACGACCTGGAACTCGCCCGGAACGATGTCGTACGACTGGTGCGAGTAGACCGGCGCGTGCACGGCCGTCTGGCCGATCTTGACGTCGGCCATGAACTGGATGAGCGCCCGCACGTCGTAGCTGTCGGGGAACCCCTTCCGCGTGAGGGCACCGCGCGACTCCAGGACGCGATTGGGCAGCAGGAACCCGTCCGTGGTGACGAGATCGACGCGCGGATGCGCCGGCCATCGTGACAGCAACGTGCGCAGGATGCGCGCGAACGTGCTCTTCCCGACCGCGACGCTCCCGCCCACGCCGATGACGTATGGCGTATGCGACGGCCGGCCGAGAAACGTGTCACTGGCCCGGTGGAGGTTCTGCGTCGCGGCGACGTGCAGATTGAGCAGGCGCGACAGCGGCAGGTAGATGGCTTCCACCTCCGCGAGCGACACGCGGTCGTTGATGCCCCGGAGCTCGACCAGATCGCTTTCGGCCAGCGTCAGCGGCGTCGCCGCACGCAGCGCGGACCAGGCCCCCCGGTCGAAATCAAGGTAGGGCGCGGCCATCGCTAGATGCGGGGGGACTTCGTCCCCGCCGCACCCCCCTCACGCGGTCGCTCGCGCGACTCGCCTTGAGCAAAGCACTGAGCCAGGCCAGTCGCACTCCGCTCCCGCGGCTCACTCGCACAGCTCGTTCGCGAGTGCTGAGGGCCGATCACGATTACTTCTTATAGAAGTCGACGTTCTGCTGGATGTAGTCCTTCCACTTCTCCGGCACTTCGTCGAGCACGAAGATCGCCTCGACCGGGCACGCGGGGACGCAGGCGCCGCAGTCGATGCACTCGTCCGGGTGGATGTACAACATCTTGCTGGCTTCAAACGCGGGCTCGTCCTTGCGCGGGTGAATGCAGTCAACCGGGCAGACATCGACGCACGCCGTGTCTTTGGTCCCGATGCAAGGCTCGGTAATTACGTAGGCCATTCGCTCCTCCCGAAGTCAGCGGCCCCGGCCCGCCTGCCGGGCCGTCCGCCGATCGGTCGTTCGGCATTGTACTACCGGGAACCTTCCTGTTCGCTGTCGGTCCAGGGGTCCACGGTGCAAACGTCCTGTTGCAGCGTTGGATCGGACCCTTGGACCGGCCGCGGCCCCTAAATCTCCAGAGCCGCAGGCCCGGGCCGGATGACCTGCCCAGTGGCGCCCTGATGGCGGGGAAACCGCGTCCGGTATTCGGCCAGCCAGCGCGCGCAAAGCTCCCCGGCCGCCGCCTCGTTCACGAGCGCCCACACACTGCCGCCAAAGCCCGCGCCGAAACTCGACGCCGCAAACGCGCCGCAGTCGAACGCCAGCGCCGCGAGCGCCGACGTCTCCGGGATTTGATTACCGAGCAGCCGCTCGGCGTCGGCCTGCGACGCGGCCGACAGGCGGCCGAGTCCGTCGCGATCGGCCGTTCCGAATGCGTCGAGCGCGGGCCGCACGCGGCCGTCCTCGGCGATGAAATGCGTCAGCCGGCGCGACAGATCCTCCGGCGAAAAGCCCATCTGGCGGTGTCGATCGATGGCCCCGCGCAAGCGCCGCCCGGCCTCCGGTTCCTGCAGGATCCTGGCGAGCGTCGGTGCCTGCCCGTCCGCGATCCCCGACTCCTGGCGCCACACCTCCACCAGCGCGCGCGTACCGAGTGAGGCCCTGTTGTAGCGTGCCTGAGCGGCGCCGGCTTTCGCCGCTTCGACGCCGCTGGTCGCAATCACAAACCGCCAGTCAGCCGGCATGGCCGCGCGTCCTTCCCGGCGCGTCGGCACGTACGAGAAGGCGCCAACCGCGCCGGGCTCGCTGTTGAGAATGGCGGTGTGATCTTCGCTGCCCCCGAACGTGCCCACGCCGCTGGTCCCCGGCAGTCCCGGCACGTTCAGGCCATTCTCAACGGCGCCCAGGTACCCGCCGAGATCGAGCCGATCGTGGATCGCCGCGTGCCATTCCGGCCGCTGGTCCAGCGATCCGCGCTTGATGAGCGCCAGTGAGACGCCGACGACGAGCGCCGATGAGCTGCTGAGTCCGGCCGCGCGCGGCAGATCAGAGGCAAAGCAGAGGTCCGCGCCGAGCGGCGCCCCCGGAAAATTGCGCGCCAGCCGCCGCACCACCACGGCGACGTAGTTGGCCCAGCCGTGATACCGGCGATCGGGATCGTTGAGCCTGATTTCCGTGGAGGCCGACCAGCGGACGTCCGCCGCCGTCACCGTCTCATCGTCTCGCGGGCCTGCGGCCACCGCGAATCCGCGCGGCACGGCCGCGACGAGCGATCGACCGCCGGCGTAGTCCGTGTGCTTGCCAAACACCTCGATGCGGCCCGGCACCCACCAGGCCCATGCGGCGGCGCGGCCGTGGCGGTGCTCGAACTCGCGCGCGCACTGGTCGACAAGCGCGAGGCGCCCGGGCAGATCGGCCGCGTCAAATCCTGCGGCGCTCAGAACCTGTTCGACGCGCTGTCGTGAAAACGCCCCCACCTGCGACCTGCTACCTGCAACCTGTTACCTGCAACCTGCAGCCTGCCATCTGCGCGCGGAGCGCGGTTGCGGCCTGTGACCTGTCACCTCGGCGCGAAGCGCGGTCACATATGCACAATCCCCAGCGGCGCCGTCGTCTTCCATCGCCCTCGCGTGAAGTCCGGCACCGGCACCGGCTGTCCCGCCTTCGCGACCGAGCGCACGCTGAGATCCACGACGGCGCTGAGCGCGGCGGCGTCGTAGACCGTTTGATCGAGCGGCGCGCCTTCACGCAGGCACTTGATCAGGCGGTAGTCCTCGATGAAGTCCATGCCGCCGTGACCGGCGCCCTGCGCCTGCGCGGCGATTTCCTTCCACAGCGGGTGCTCGAACTCAGCCAGCAGCGTATTGGCGTCCACCCACTGATCGGCCCGGCCGCGGCCCTCGATGTACGCGCGATGGGGATATCCCTCGAACAGACCCTTGGTGCCCTGGACGATGTTGATCCGGCTGTACGGCCGGGGCAGGTTCGTGCAGTGCTGCACCATGATGGTCTTCCCATTGGCGGTCTTGATCAGGCTGGTGTTGACATCGCCGAGCACGTACTTCTCCTGACGCTGCGGAGCGCCAGCCGGAAAGTGATCGACGGCCCAGTTCTGCAGGCCGCGCGACGGGCTGCTCATGGACACCAGGTAGTCAAACCTGTCGCCGCGGTTGATATCGAGGCAATGGGCAATGGGGCCAAGCCCGTGCGTCGGGTACAGATTGCCATTGAGCTTCATCGACCAGGCCCGGCGCCAGAGGCCTTCGTTCTTGTTCTCGAATTTGATCTGGCGGAGGTCGTGCAGGTAGCCGCCTTCGGCGTGCAGGATTTCGCCGAAGAGACCCTGGCGCACCATGTTGTACGCCATCATCTCCATGCGGTCGTAGTTGCAGTTCTCCATCAGCACGCAGTGCCTGCGCTGCTTCTCGGCGGTCTCGACCATGGCCCAGCAATCGTCGAGGGTCATCGCCGCCGGCACTTCCGTGGCTGCGTGTTTGCCATTCTTCATCGCCGCGAGCAGCACGGGCACGTGCCATTCCCACGGCGTGGCGGTGTAGACCAGATCGAGGTCCTCGGTTTCGCAGAGACGCTCGAAGTCGCGCGGCCCCTTGTTGTAGACCGCAGGCGCCGGATGACCTGCGGCGGTAATCTGCCTGGCCGCCCAGTCAGTCTGCTCGGAGCGGATGTCACAGACGGCCGTGATCCGGCAGCCGGGAATGCGATTCAGATTCGTGACGTGACTGCTGCCCTGAAGGCCGATGCCGACATAGCCAATCCGGACGAGTTCGATCGGCGGGACGCTGAACTCGCCGCTGTATGCCGCTTGCTCCGCCGCCGCGGCATCTCCGCGCAGCGCGCCGATTGCCGCGGCGCCGGCAACCGCGGCCGCGCCGGTCTTCAGAAACTCACGACGATTGGGATCAGACATGTGACCACCCGGGACGGAGCCGCCGGCCTTCAGGCCGGCGAGGAGGGCCGCGGGGTGAAGCCCGCGGCTACGCGTCAGTAATCGTACACGCCCTTCCCCACCTTCTTTCCCAGCCGCCCCGCTTTCACGTACTGCGCGAGCAGCGGACAGGGCCTGTACTTCTCGCCGAGGCTCTTCTGCAGGTATTCGAGAATGCTGAGGCGCGTATCCAGCCCCACGAGATCCACGAGCTCGAACGGGCCCATCGGATGGTTGAGGCCCAGCTTCAGGGCCTTGTCGATGTCACGCGCGGACGCGACGCCCTCCATGAGCATGTAGAACGCCTCGTTCCCGATGGACGCGTTGACGCGCGACGTGATGAAACCGGGAGACTCGCGCACGAGCACGGTTTCCTTGCCCATGCGCTTCGATACCGCCTCGATCGTCTCGAGCGTGGCCGGGCTGGACTCGAGCGCGCGCACGATTTCGATCAGCTTCATCTTGTGGACGGGATTGAAGAAGTGCATGCCGGCCACGCGCGCGGGGTTGGCCATGGATCCCGCGATCTCGGTGATGCTGAGCGCGGAGGTGTTGGTCGCGATGACGGCGCCCGAGGGCGCGAGCCGATCGACGTCCGCCATGAGCCGCAGCTTGAGATCAATGCGCTCCGGCGCCGCTTCGATCACCAGATCGCAGTCCTGCACCGCCTCGGCCACGTCCGAGGTCGTCGCCAGCCGCGCGAGGCCCGCGTCGGCATCCGCCGCCGCGGTCTTGCCCAGCTCGACGGCCTTCCTGAACACCGACGCGATCTGATCGCGCGCCCGGGCGAGCGCCGATTCATTCACGTCGAACAAGCGCGTTTCGTAACCGGAGGCCGCCGCCGCATGGGCGATGCCGTGCCCCATGGTGCCGGCGCCAAGCACGGCAATCGTGCGCACGTCGCTCATGCGCGCACCGGCACCAGCTCCGCGATCGTTTCGATCGCCCGGTCGATCTCCCCTTCCGTCGAATAAAAGTGCGGGGCGATTCGCACGCCGGCGTTGGGCCTGTAGTCCACGATCACCTGCCGGCGCAGCAGCTCCGCGGTCACGGCCGCGCCGTTGGGCACGTCGATGACGACCGAGCCGCCCCGGTCGGCATCGCGGGTCGGCGTGTTGAGCTTCCAGCCGTGCCGATCGGCCGCATCGATCAGGCGCCGGGTCAGTGCGAGCGATCGGGTGCGGATCGCGGGCACGCCAATCTCGCCCACGATCTCGTAGCCGGCCCGCGCGGAATACAGTGACGGCACATTCGGCGTACCGCTCTGAAATCGTTCGATCCCGTCCGCATAGCGGATGCCACCGGTCTGGAACTCAAACGGCTCGGCGTGTCCCGCCCATCCGACCACCGCCGGCCGGAACTGGTTGATCAAGTCGGGCCTCACGTAGAGATACCCGGCGCCGGGTCCGCCGCACAAATACTTGACCGAACCGCCAACGGCAAAATCCACCCCGAGGGCTTCCAGATTCATCGGAATCGTGCCGGCGCCCTGGTACACATCGAGGACGACGCGCGCGCCGACGCGATGGGCTTTCTCGACGACGGGCCGGACGTCCTGCAGGCAGGCGCTCCGGAACAGCACGAGCGAGATTGGCACGAGCGCCGTGTCCTCATCGATGGCGTCTACCAATCGGTCGATGGGCGCACTGACAGGGCTATCAGAGGGCACATAGACAATCTCCGCGCCGTATCGCCGGAGGCCGTCGAAGAGGTAGTGGTTGGTCGGGAAATCCAGATCCTGAAGGACGATTTTGCGGCGGCGGCCTTCGAAGGAAAAGCAGGACGCCACGATCGACTGCGCGACCGTGGCGTTCTGATGCATCGTGATGGTGTGCTTCTGGACGCCCAGAATCGGCGCCAGCAGATTGCCGGTATCCGCCCCGATGGTCCACCAGCCTTCGTACCACGCGCGCACGCCGCGGCCATCCCAGTCGTCGGCAAACTTCTGGAGGTAGGCGCGCGTCCGCTTCGGCATCGCGCCGAGCGAGTGGCTCACCAGGTAGGTACAGGTCTCGAGGATCGGAAACTCAGCGCGCCAGGACGACCATTGATCCATTCCGGCGCCAGTGTACTTCAGCGCGCGTGAGCGCAGCGAACGCCCGCGAAACGAGCTGAAACGTCTCGGGCTCAGTGCAGCCGACGCGTTTCACGAGCCAGCGTGCCGGGGGGCGCGGCGGGGCGAAGCCCCCCGCTTACGAGAGATCCACCCACACGGTCTTGGTCTGCGTGTAGTAGTCCACGGCGTGCCGGCCCATTTCGCGGCCGAATCCGCTTTGCTTATAGCCGCCAAACGGCGCGGCGGTGTCGTACACGTTGTAGGTATTCACCCAGACCGTGCCCGCCTGCAGCTTCGACGCCACGTAGTGGGCCTTCTTGATGTCCCGCGTCCAGACACCGGCGGCCAGGCCGTACAGGCTGTCGTTGGCGCGCGCAATGGCCTCGTCCACGTCGACAAAGTCGATGGCCGCGAGCACGGGCCCGAAGATTTCCTCACGGGCAATCGTCATCGCCGGCGTCACGTCCGCGAAGACGGTTGGCTGCATGAAGTAGCCCTTGCCGGTGCCGATGTCCGCGCGGCTGCCGCCCGCCACGAGCGATCCGCCCTCGCGTTTGGCGATATCCACATAATTCAGCACGCGCTCGAGCTGCGCCTTCGACGAAATGGCGCCGAGCCGCGTCTTGGCATCCAGCGGATCGCCAGGGACCATCTTCTTCGTCCGCTCGGCGATCTTGCCGATGAACTGATCTTTGATGGCCTTGTCCACCAGCAGCCGCGAGCCCGCCGCGCAGACTTCGCCTTTGCCGTAGAAAATACCAACCGTCGCGCCGCGAACAGCCGCGTCGAGGTCCGCGTCGGCAAAGACGATGTTCGGCGACTTGCCCCCGAGCTCCAGCGTGATGTGCTTGAGCGTCTCTGCGGCCGTGCGCATGATGCCTTTGCCGGTGGACGTATCGCCGGTAAACGCGATCTTGTCGATCCCCGGATGTTCGACGATGGCCTGTCCCGTCGTGCCGCCGCTGCCAGTGATGACGTTGAGTACGCCCGGCGGAAAGCCGACATCGATCGCCAGTTGCCCGAGCGCCAGCGCGGTGAGCGGCGTCTGGCTCGCGGGCTTGAGGATGACGGTATTGCCCATGGCGAGGGCCGGCGCGACTTTCCACATCGCCAGCAGCAGGGGAAAATTCCACGGCACGATCGCCGCGACCACGCCGACCGGTTCGCGCAGCGTATACACCAGCGCGTTGCCCTTGACCGGGATCGTGTCGCCGCCGACCTTGTCCGACCATCCCGCGAAGTACTGCAGGCACTCGGCCGCCATGGGGATCTCGATGTGCCTGGATTCGGTGATCGGCTTGCCGTTGTGGAGCGTTTCCAGCCGGGCGACCTCATCCACCTGCTCCATCAACCGCTCGCCGAGCTTGGAGACCAGCCGCCCGCGCTCGCGGGCGGACAACTTCGCCCAGGGTCCTTTGAGGGCCGCCCGTGCCGCCTGGACCGCCGCATCCACGTCTTCCTTCGACGCCGCGGCCACTTCGGCGATGACTTCTTCGGTGGCCGGGTTGATGACGGGCATGGTCTGGCCACCCGAGGCGTCACGCCAGTCGTTATTGATGAGGAGTTGCTTCCGACCGATCAGCATTCAAGAACACTCCTAAAAACAAAACACCGTGAAGCCGTGAAGAAGTGGAGCTTCTTTTCGGGAACACCCCAAGGCCTCACTCCTCCATGGTTAATTTCCGGTGAACTCAGGCTTCCGCTTCTCGAGGTTCGCCGCAATGCCCTCTTTGGCGTCCTCGCTCTGAAACAGCAACTGCTGCAGCTCGCGCTCGATCGCGAGCCCCTCGCCGAATCCGGCTTCCGCGCCCGACTGGACCGCTCGTTTGATTCGGCCCACGGCGCGGCTGGCCTTGTGAGGCGGCGTGAAGGCGCGCGCATAGTCAACGACCGCGCCGAGGAACCCGCGATCGCCGACGCGGTCCGCGTCCCACACCTCGGTGACCAGCCCCAGCCCGGCCGCCTCGTCCATCGACATGAGCTTGCCAGTCACCAGCAGTTCCATCGCACGGGACTTGCCGACGAGCCGGGCCAGACGCTGCGTTCCCCCGGTGCCCGGCAAGACGCCAAGGGCCACTTCAGGCAGGCCAATCTTTCCGCCATCTTTGCGCGCGATTCGCAGGTCGGCGGCCATCGCCACTTCGAATCCCCCGCCGACCGTGTGGCCGTTGAGGGCCGCGATCACCAGCTTGGGTGTCTGTTCCAGCCGATTGAGCGTCTCGTTCGCGTGAAGACAGAAGTAGTACTTGTAGTCGGGATCGGCGTCCCTCAGCATCCCGATCGTCGCGCCGGCGCAGAAGAATTTCTCGCCGGCGCCCGTGATGACGAGGGCGTGAACGGCGGAATCCATGCGGGCATCGAGGATG
>DASUGC010000057.1:0-25444 GCA_036274235.1 Vicinamibacterales bacterium | reverse complement strand
CCCGATTGGCGGCCACAACTTCGCGTGGGCCTGGGCGACAGGCCGGCTCGCCGGCCTCGGCGCTACTTCATGATCTTTTCGATCATGTAGACGCGCGCCGACCGCGCGTCCAGCTTGAGATCCCAGCGCGGGCCCGCGGCCGCGCCGTTCATCGCCAGCGTCGATCCGTCCAGCAGATTGAGCCAGATCGCGTACGGCGTGCCGTCAGGCAGCCTGACCGTCGCCGTCACAGGATCGCCGGACGTGTTGGTCGCAATCACGACCCACGATCGACCGGTATCGAGCATCGACACATCGAGCGCCGGGGAGAGATCGGGCGTGGTGATCACGCCGGGGCCCGGCGCCAGCGCGACGATGAAGCGCTCGTTGATCGAGAACTGCCGCGCCACGTCAATGGCCACGTGCGCCCACGGCGTCAGCGATCGGTCCGGATTCTCGAGCCCGGAGCCGCGGTCCACATGGCCGTCGAAGGCCAGCAGCCGGGCGCCGTGCGCGACCGCGCGCCAGGCCAGCGCGGTCAGGATCGTGGGGTTCGCATCGACAACCAGATCCACGCGCGCCGGCGGCCTCAGCGCAGACTGCGGTGTCGCGGGCTGCGGCGCGGCCGCGCGCGTGACTTTCAGTCCCGCGGCCCCGGCGAGTGTATCGACGAACGTGCCGGGACCCGGCCAGACAATGCCGCCAAACCCGAGCGCGCGAATGACGGCCAGTTCGCCCGCGACGGGTGTTCCCGCAGGCGTGCCGCGATACCAGACGCTGACCAGGGGTTGAACGGGAGGAGGCGCCGCCCCGGCCTGCGCGACGATCCAGAGCGCAACGCCGAGCGTCGCGCGCGTCACGACGCCACTCACACCGAGGCGTCAGCCTTTGGCGCCAGCGTCGCGCGGATCTGCTTCAGATGATGAATGCCGTGGCCGGCCATTTGCGTGATCAAATCCTGCGGCGTGAGCGCCCCATACTCGGGATGCCGGATCGTGACATCGCGATCCCCGGCGGAGAGTCCCTGGATGAAGCCGATGTTCATCCGCCGCGCGCCTTCGAACGCGGCGAACGCCGTGGGACCGTCGATGTTCGCCGTCCGCGTCATCAGCCTGTCCTGATCGGCCGGCTGAATGGCGAAGTCCGGCGTGGTGACACCGCAGGCCAGCCGATAGCCGAAGATCATTTCCCACTGCGCCACATGGACCATGATTTCGCGCAGGGTCCACTTGTGCGGCGCCCACGGCTGATTCCACGACGCGCTCGAGAGCAGCGCGGCGGCGTCGCGGTATTCCTCCAGCGTGGACGTCAGCAGGTCAACCGGATTCTGGTCACCCACATATTGCGAATACGGAATGGGCATGTGTGATTGTAGTGCGAACGAGCGGTCGGCGAGTGAGCCTGGCGGACGTGGCGCGACTTGTCGAAATGCATTTCAGCGCCGACGAGTCGCCTGAGTGGGCCAGCAGGGGTCCGGGGCGAAGCCCCCGGATTAGCGCTTCGTCCGTGACAGCACCATGCCCGGCCGCGATCCGGTGGTCTTGCCGTCCCGCACGACGAAGACGCCGTTGACCATCACGTGCGGCATGCCGGTGGGATAGGCGCGCGGGCTGGTGTACGTCGCTTCGTCTTTCACTTTCGCGGGGTCGAACAGGACGATGTCCGCGTACGCGGTTTCCCGAATCACCCCGCGGTCCGTAAACCCAAAGAAGGACGCGGGCAGGGACGTCATCTTGCGCACCGCCTCCTCGAGCGACAGCACCTTGCGCTCGCGGACGTATTCGCCGAGCACGCGGGCCGTGTTGCCGGAGCCGCGTGGGTGTGGAACGCCGGCACCGGCCTCCGTGATGCCCGCGTCCGCCGCGATCGACACCATCGGGTGCTGCATGATGCGCGTCACGTCCTGCTCGTCCATCAGGTGATACACCATCGAGGCGCCGCCATTGAGCATCAGCACCCGCGCGGCCTCGAGCTGCGCGTCGGCGGTGTCGTCGCCGATCATCTTCTTCGCCACCTCGGCCATGGTCTTGCCGTTCAGCGCCGGGTCCGGCGCGTAGTTGGCGACGGTGGCAAAGGCCAGATCCGCGAAGCCGCGTTCGGCAAGCAGGCCGCGCATCTCCTCCTTCACCCTGGACCAGGTCTCCAGATCCTGAAGCCTGGCGCGCATCTTCGCGTCGCCGCCTTCCAGCACCCAGGCTGGAAACCGGATCGACAACGACGACGCGCCGGCCGTGTAGGCGTATTGATCGGCCTGCACGCGCGTGCCGGCTTTCCGGGCATCGTCGATCAGCTTCAGCACGTCGGTGCTCGAGCCCCAGCGGCTCGGGCTGTCGATCTTGAGATGCGAGATCTCGAGCGGCATGTCAACCCGGCGGACGAGCCGGATCGATTCGGTGACGGACGCCTCGATCTGCGTGCCCTCGTTCCGCAGGTGCGTGGCGTAGATGCCGCCTTCGTTGGCGGCGACGCGGGCCAGCTCGATCAATTCGTTCGGCTTGGCATAGGTGCCCGGCACGTACTGGAGCCCCGTGGAAAATCCAATCGCGCCCTCAGCCATGCCCTTGAACACCAGCACCTGCATGGCCTTGAACTCGATGATGGTCGGATCGCGGGCCGTCGTCCCCATCACCGCGGCGCGCACGGTGTTGTGGCCGATGAAGGTCGCGAAATTCAGGGCGACCGTGGTGGCTTCGATGCGATCCAGCTCATCGCCGATCCTGAGCGCCGAGGTGCCGCAATTGCCGGCCACCACGGACGTGACGCCCATGTGGATGAAGTTTTCCGCCAGCGGCTTGTCCGCGAGATCGTCGGCGTGCGTGTGGACGTCGATGAATCCCGGCGCGAGCACCAGGCCCGTGGCATCCAGGCGCTCGCGCCCAAGCGAAGCCGGGAAGCGGCCGACCCGGGCAATGCGGTCGCCGATGATGGCCACGTCGGCAATCCGCGCGGGCGCGCCGGTGCCGTCCACGAGCGTCGCATTCGAGATGACGAGGTCGTACGGCGCCTGGGCCCCGGCCGCCAGCCATGAGAGGCTGGCCCACGCGACAAGAACGCTGAAGGCGCGAAACACGGCGGTTCCTAAGGATACGCCCCGGCCAGGCCGGCCGTGTCAGCGCGCCGCTGCGGGCCGCGTCAGCGCGCTGACAATCAATCCGACGACCGTGACCGCGACCGCCCCCACGACGTTGAGCCAGAGAAACTCGACCTTCGTGGCGCCGGCGACCAGGCCGACCGCCACCATCCCGCCGATCAGGCCGACGAACGCGCCGTGGCCATTCGCGCGCTTCGTACCGATTGCCAGGATGAAGACGCCGAGAATCGATCCATAGAAGTACGACCCGTATCGATTCACGACCTCGATCAGCGAGCCGAGCTGCACGGCGTACACGGCCGCGATGCAGACGAACACACCCCAGCCCGCGGTCGCCAGCTTCGAAACGAGCAGATAGTGCGCATCGTCCGCATCCGGCTTGAGGTGGCGCCGGTACACGTCAATGACGGTCGTCGTCGCCAGCGAATTCAGCTCGCCGCCGCTGCTCGACATGGCCGCCAGAAAGATGGCGGCGATCAGCAGGCCCGTCAGTCCGGCGGGCATGTAATTCAGGACAAAGCTGGGAAAGACGTAGTTGACGTCGGCGTAGTTGGCGTGTGTCGCGTCCCTCACGAGCGCCGACGCGCGCGACCGCACGTCGCGAACGGCCTGATCGGCAGCCAGGAACGCGGCGCGTGAGGCGTCATCGCCGCGGCCGGCCAGCGCCGTGGCGGCTTCCCGGCGCACCTCGAAGGCCGCGTCGTACTCGCGCTCCATCGCGGCGTACTCGGCCGCGTGCGGGCCCGCCTTGATCCCCTCCAGCGGCTCGCTGTTGAAGAGCATCGGGCCCCTGTTGAACAGGAAGAACAGGAAGACGAGCACGCCGGTGAACAGAATCAATGCCTGCAGCGGAATCTTGACGAAGGCGCTGACGAACAGCGACTGCCGGCCCTGCTGCACGGACTTGGCGGTGAGATACCGCTGCACCTGGCTCTGATCGCAGCCAAAATACGAGAGGAACAAAAACACCGCGCCGATCATGCCGGACCAGAACGTGTACTTCTGCGTGAGGTCGAAGCGAAAATCCAGCGCCTGCATCTTGCCCGCGGCGCCCGCGACATGCAGCGCGGACCCGAGTCCCATGCCGTCGGGCAGACCAAGAATCAGCACGGCCACCGCGGCCAGGATGCCGAAGACGACGATGCCCATTTGCTTGACGTCGGTCCAGGTCACGGCCTGCACGCCGCCGATCATCGTGTACAGGACCGTGGGCAAACCGATCGCCAGCACCGTGAGAGTCAGGTTCCAGCCCAGGATGATCGACAGGATCAGCGCCGGCGCCGCGATGATGACGCTGCACGACAGGCCGCGCGAGATCAGGAACAGGACCGCGGTCAGCGTCCGCGTCTTGAGATCGAACCGCCGCTCCAGGTACTCGTAGGCGGTGTAGACGCGCGCCCGCATGAAAAACGGCACCACGGTCACCGAGAGAATGATCATCGCGATCGGTAAGCCGAAGTAGAACTGCACGAACCGCAGGCCATCCGCGTAGCCCTGCCCCGTCGTGCTGGTCATTGTGATCGCACTGAGCTGCGTCGCCATCACCGACAGCCCGACGGCCCACCACGGCAGGCTGCGGCTGGCCAGCAGGTAGCCCTCCATCTCTTTCGTCCGGCGGCTCATGCGGAGGCCGTCAACGATGACCCAGGTCAGATACGCGGCGACGACAAGCCAATCGATGACGCGCATGCCGATCAGCCGAAGTACCGCCCGACCCAGTACAGCCCGAGGATGACGGCGAGCTGCACGACGACGATCGCGACAAAGGTCGGCGCAAGCCGCGCGCGCTCATCCGTAACTGTCGTACCCGTCGTACCCGTCGTACCTGTCGTACCCGTCGTGCCCGTCCCCGCCATGCCCCCCGAGTATAGAATCGCCCGGAGCCGATGCGCATCTTTTCGACCGACCACAAGGTCATCGGTCTGCAATACGCGTTCACCAGCCTCGCGTTCCTGCTGCTCGGCTTCCTGCTCATCCTGACGCTCCGCCTGCATCTGGCGTGGCCCGCGCAGCCCATTCCCGTTCTCGGTGCGCTGCTGGGCGAGTCGCGGACGTCCGGCGGCGTGCTGCTGCCGGAGTTTTATCTGCAGCTCGGCGCGATGCACGGCACGGTCATGGTCTTTCTGGCCGTGGTGCCGCTGGCGGTCGGCGCGTTCGGCAATTACCTGATCCCGCTGATGATCGGCGCGCCGGACATGGCGTTTCCACGCCTCAACGCGACGAGTTACTGGCTGTACCTCCTGGCCGGGCTCGTGATGCTGGCGAGCTTCTTCCTTCCTGGTGGATCGGCGCAATCAGGCTGGACGTCGTATCCGCCGCTCGCGGACTTCGCGACAGCGGGCCAGACCGCGTGGCTCGTCGGCATGTTCGTGCTCGTGCTGTCGTCGATGCTCAATTCGATCAACCTCATTGTCACGGTGCTTCAGTTGCGCGCGCCGGGCATGACGCTGATGCGGATGCCCTTCTTCGTCTGGGCGATGCTCGTGACGTCGTTCCTCTTATTGCTGGCGTTTCCGCCGCTGCAGGCGGCCTCGGTGCTGCAGTTGATGGATCGGCTCGCCGGCACCAGCTTCTTCCTTCCGTCCGGACTCGTCACGTCGGGACAACCCGCCAACGTGTCGGGCGGCGGCAGCCCGATTCTCTGGCAGCATCTGTTCTGGTTCCTCGGCCATCCCGAGGTCTATGTGCTGATCCTGCCGGCGTTCGGGATCGTCGCGGAAGTCATTGCGAACATCACGCGCAAGCCGTTATGGGGCTATCGCGCGATGGTCGGCGCGGCGCTGTTCATGGGCACGATGTCGTTCATCGTCTGGGCGCATCACATGTTCCTGACGGGCATGGGGCCGGCGCTCAGCGGCTTCTTCCAGATCACGACGATGATCATTTCGATCCCGTCGGTTGTCATCATCGCGTCCCTCGTGTTGTCGCTTTCCGGCGGATCGATCCGGTTCACGACGCCGGGCCTGTTCGCGCTCGGGTTTCTGCCGATGTTCGGACTCGGCGGCCTGACGGGCCTGCCGCTTGGCCTCGCGGCGACGGACATCCCGCTGCACGACACGTACTACGTCATCGGCCACTTTCACTACATCGTCGCGCCCGGCACGATGTTCGCGTTGTTCGCCGGCATCTACTACTGGTTTCCCAAAGTGACCGGGCGGAAGCTGAATGACGCGCTGGGCAAGCTGCACTTCTGGGGATCGTTCATCGGCATGAACGGGATCTTTCTGCCGATGTTCATTCAGGGCCTGGCCGGCATGAATCGGCGTCTTTATGATGGCGGCCGGACGTACCAGACGTTCTCGGGCTTTGACGGCAGCTTGCACGGGCAGGCGTGGTCCGCGGTGTTTCTCGGCGTGGTGCAACTGTTCTTCATCGTCAACCTGTTCTGGAGCCTGAAGAAGGGCGCGCGCGTGAGCGACAATCCGTGGAACTCGACCACGCTCGAGTGGGCAACGACCTCGCCGCCGCCGGCCCACAATTTCGACCCGGCGCTGACGGTCTATCGCGGCGCGTACGAGTACAGCGAGCCGGGCGCACCTCGCGATTTCACCGCGCAGCACCAGCCGTGATCATTCCGTACACGACCGAACGGCGGGCCGACACCGGCATGACCAACGTCACGCTCGGCATGTGGCTGTTCATCGCCTCCGAGGTCATGCTCTTTGGCGCGCTGTTTTCGGCCTATGCGCTGCTGCGCGTGTCGGCCACGGACTGGCCGCCGGGCCGCGACCTCCTGAACCTGACGATCGGCGCGGTCAACACGGTCGTTCTCGCCGGCGTGACGGCCTCGGCGTGGCGCGCGCGGCGGTCACCGGGTCCGCAGGCTGGCCGCTGGCTCGCGATTGGCGTCCTGCTGGCGCTGGCGTTCCTCGGCCTGAAAGGCTGGGAGTACTCGAGCGAACTCGGCGCGGGTCTCAGGCCCGCGACCAGCACGTTTCTGGCGATGTATTTCACGCTGACCGGGCTGCACGCGCTGCATGTGGTCGCGGGAATCATCGCCAACGTCTGGGCGATAGCCGGCATCTCCCGCGTCACGGACGCGATGACGGCCGGCCGGACGCGTTCGCTCGCACTCTACTGGGTATTCGTCGACATCGTCTGGCTGATCATCTTTGGATTGATGTACCTGCTATGACCAGCACGCGCGGCATCGCCCGGATCGGCCTGACGCTTGGCATGGCGGCCTTCGCCGATGTCGCGCTCCTCGCCTGCCCGATCTGCTTTCAGATCGAGGACGCGCACGTCACCAGCGGCATTCGCGCCGCCGTCGGCGTTCTCATGGGCGTCACGATTGTCGTCGTCGCACCCGTCGTCGCGTTCGCGATCCGGATCAGCCGGCGGCAGCGGAACCCCGGCGCATGAATCAATTCCTCCCGCCGGCGGCATCGGCGCACGCGGAATCGCTGGACGGCATGCTGCTGCACGTGCACTGGATGGTGCTGGGCCTGTTCATTGGCTGGTCCGTCTATTTCCTGTACGTGTTGCTGCGTTACCGCTCCGGCCGTCATCCCCGCGCGCAGCGCGAGGGCACGCGGGGCGGCGTCGCGATCTTCGTCTTTGTCGGGGTCGTGGTGGCCGAAGCGGTCCTGCTCATCGGATCCGCGCTTCCGCTCTGGTTCGATCGAACGGCCACGCCGATTCCGGGCAAGGATGCGGTGGTCATCCGGGTCGTCGCGGAGCAGTTCGCGTGGAACGTCCGGTATCCGGGCGCGGATGGACAATTCGGCGAGACAAGGCTCGACCTCGTGAGTTCGGAGAATACGATTGGCCTCGATCGCAACTCGGCATTCGGCAAAGACGACATCGTCCTGCCTGGGGACCTGCATCTTCCCGTGAACCGTCCGGCCGTCATCGAGCTGTCCAGCAAGGACGTCATTCACAGTTTCGGCGTCCCCGCCATGCGCGTGAAGCAGGATGTCATTCCCGGTGTCCGCAGCTTCGTGTCGTTCACGCCGACCATGACGGGCGAGTTCGAGGTGGTGTGCTCGCAGCTTTGCGGCGCGGGACACTACCGCATGCGCGCGGTGATTACGGTGGAGTCCGACGAAGCGTTCAGGACATTTCTGGCCGGCGAAGCGGCCCGGAGGTGAAGGTGATCTCCGCCCTTCGAGGCCTTCGCGGCCAGCGCCCGTTGATCCTCGCCGCCGTGGCGTCGCTGGCGATCGGCATCGGCGCCAACACGGCCATTTTCAGCGTCCTCAATGCGCTGCTCCTGCGGCCGCTCGAGTACCGCGACGCCGATCGGCTGACGATTCTCTGGAACCGGTCGCCCGGCCTGAACATCCAGGAAGACTGGTTCTCGACCGCGCAGTACTTCGACATCAAGCGCCGTCACTCCGGCTTTGACGAGGTGGCGCTGGCCATCGGCGCCAACTACAACCTGACCGGGAGCGGCGACCCGGAACGTGTCGGCGTCATGCGCGTATCGTCGAATCTGCTGCCGATGCTCGGCGCCGTTCCCGAGGCCGGCCAGCTGTTTGTGCCGGAAGACGACGTCCCTGGCCGGCCGCTGACGGCGATCCTCAGTCACGACTTCTGGGTCCGCCGGTTCGGCGCGGATCGCGCCGTCATCGGCCAGTCCATCGTGCTCAACGGGCAGACGTGCCTGGTGATTGGCGTGCTGCCGGCCCGATTCCACTTGCCGCGCGAAGTCCTGCCGACACTCGGCCTGGCCGAGGACGGCGAGATCTTTCTCCCGCTTCCGCTCCCGCCAACCGCACCGGACACACGAACGCGCGAGGACTACAACATCCTGGCGAAACTCAAGCGCGGCGTGTCAGTCGAGCGCGCGCAGGCTGAAATGGACGGGATCACGGCATCCCTGCGCCGCGACTTCCCCGACATCTATCCGCCGCACGGCGGCCTGACGTTTTCCGTTGTCCCCTTGCTCGATCAAGTCACGGGCCGCATTCGTCCCACGGTGCTGGTGACGATGGGCGCGGTCGCGTGCGTGCTGCTGATCGCGTGCGCCAATGTCGCGAACCTGCTGCTCTCGCGCGCCCTCGCGCGGCGGCGCGAGCTGGCGATTCGCGCCGCGCTCGGCGCCTCGCGGTGGCGGCTCGTCGGCCAGTTGCTGCGCGAAGCCGTCGTTCTCTCGTGCGCTGGTGGCGTCGCGGGCGCGATTCTCGCGTGGCTCGGCCTGGCCTGGTTGCGCGCGCTCGGGCCCGCCGACGTCCCGCGATTGCACGAGATCGCGATCGACGCGCGCGTGCTCGTGTTCACCGCGCTGGTGTCGATGACGGCCGGCGTGCTCGCAGGACTGGCGCCGGCGCTGGGCCTTCGCCGTGTCGATATCCAACGCACATTGCGCGATGCCGGACGCGGGGCCAGCGGCGCGCGGTCGTTCTGGGGCGCCGGCGGCTATCTCCGTCGCGGGCTGGTCATCGTGCAACTGGCGCTGGCGGTAACCCTGCTCGTCGGCGCCGGCCTGCTCGCGCGCACGGTGGCTCATCTCGCGCGCGTCCACCCTGGATTCGAGACGGCTCGCGTGCTCACGTTTGAGCTCACGCTGACAGGCGCGCGGTACGCGAATGGGCCGGCAGTCGCTCAGGCCTACCAGGACCTGTGGGCGCGGCTCGCCGGCACCGCCGGCGTGGAATCGGCCGGCGGAGTGTCATCGCTGCCGCTCTCCGGCTATTTCTCGTGGGGACCGATTACGGTTGACGGCCGAGTCCCGCCGCCGGGAGAAACCTTCATCAATGCCGATCAGCGCATCGCCGGCGGCCGGTATTTCGAAACGATGGGCATCGCGCTTCGCGAAGGCCGATGGTTCGACGTCCGCGATACGGCTGACTCGGAGAAGGTCGTCGTTGTCGACGAGTTCATGGCGTCGGAACTCTGGCCCGGTGTGAGCGCGCTCGGCAAACGGATTCGATTTGGCGACGTCAAATCGACGACGCCGTGGCGGACGGTGGTCGGCGTCGCGGGCCGCATTCGCCAGTACGCGCTCGATCAGGACGACCGCATTGCCGTGTACCTGCCGCACGCGCAGGCGACCACGCGCGCCATGTACATCGCGGTGCGCGGCAACACGGCGCCGGAGGTTCTCGGCGCCGCCGTTCGGCAGGCCGTTCGCGATCTCGATCCCAACCTGCCGCTCTACCGCGTGCGTCCCATGTCCGCGCTCGTGGACGCCTCGCTCGCGCGCCAGCGATTCGCGCTGAGTCTTCTGGGCGTGTTCGCCTTTGTCGCGCTGGTGCTGGCCGCGATCGGCACGTACGGCGTGATGAGCTACGTTGTCGCGCAAGGCACGCGCGAGATCGGCATTCGACTCGCGCTGGGCGCGTCGTCTCGGAGAGTGCTCGGGCTCGTGATCGGCCAGGGCATCACGGTGGCCGGCGCCGGCGTGGCGATTGGCCTGGGCGGCGCATATTTCCTGACGCGACTGCTCGGCAGCCTGATCAGCGGAGTCGGGCGGCTCGACCCCTGGACCTACTCGGGCGTCGGGATCACGCTCGCCATCGTTGCGGTCGTCGCCAGCGCCATGCCTGCGCTTCGCGCCTCCCGGATCGATCCGGCTGTTTCCCTCAGGAACGAATAAGAAACAGGACGGGCTGTCGGTCCACAAGTGGCGGAACTATGATGGACCTATGACCCGCGGCAGTATCGTGCTCGCAGTCGCGCTGGTATCGCTGACGGTTCCGCCTGCTGCCGCGGAACGGGATGATCTCTCGCTGAAGTCCCTGGTCAATGCCGCGTCGAAATACGTGGTCCGGTACGAAAAAGAGTTTGCCTTCCTGCTCGCCGAAGAGTCGTACCTGCAGCACCGCCTGAAGGGCACGACCACGCTGGAACGTCGCACGCTCAAGAGCGAATTCTTTTTGACCTTCCTGCCCGGCGACGAGGAGTGGGTGGCGGTACGGGACGTGAAAACGGTGGACGACGAGCCCGTGGCCACCGGCGACGACCTCCGGACGATGCTGGCCACCAAAGCGGAATTCCGGGGGCTCATCGCGCAGGTCGTCAACCGCAACGCGCGCTACAACATCGGGGTCACCAGGAATTTCAACGAGCCGACACTTCCCCTGCTCCTGCTGGAAGCCAAGCGCGTCAATGACGTGAAATTCGAGCGCGGCGCCGTCGTCAAGGATGGCGACGCGACGCTGGTGACGCTGACGTTCGCGGAACGCGGCCGGCCGACGCTCGTCCGCGGGCCCGACGGGTCCATGCCGGCGACCGGCGAGTTCGTCATCGAGGCCGGGACCGGGACAATCCGCCGCACGCGGTTCGATCTCGATCGCGCCGGCGTGAAGGTGAGGCTCGCCACCACGTACGCGCGCGATTCCCGCCTGAATCTCTGGCTGCCCGATACGTTCAGCGAGCGATACGACACGCCCGCGACGCAGGAAATCGTGGTGTGCGAGGCGGTGTATTCGAATTATCGGAGGTTTGAGGTGAACGCGAGAATCAGATGATCGCGTTCAGAGTTCAGTCACTACTTGACCTTCGTTGACACCCACGCCTCGCGAAACGCTTTCTGCTCCGGCGTGAGCGCCCCGCTCACCGCGAGATCGTCGATGATGACCGTCGGATCCGGCTTGATCGCCAGCGTGACTGAGACGGTCTTGCCGTCGCGGCGGCGAATCGTGAGCGGCACCGGGTCGCCTGGCTTCCGGGTGCTGAGCGCGGCCCAGGCCGCGGCTGTTGCCGCTTCGCCGTCGATCGTCATGATCGTGTCGCCCAGATCGATGCCGGCGTCATAGACGGGCGTGCCGAACGGTGCGAGCGCCGTGACCGCGAGGCCGCCGTTGCGCGCCTGCGTTTGAAGATTGCCCACCCAGCCGCGATCCGGGAACCGGACGTGGAGCGAATACCCGGCGCGCGCGAGCAGCGCCGCGTAGTCGGCGGCTTCGCGGCCTTCGACGTACTTGTCGAAAAATTCGTTGGCAAACGCGCGATCCTTGGTGAGATCGGCCAGCACGGTCCGAAGATCGGCCAGGCTGTACGGGCGCCCGACGTAGCCGGGCCGGACGTCGGCGGACTTGCCGAAACGCTGCCAGAGCAGCCGCATGAAGTCGTCGAGACTCGCGGCGCCCGCGCTCTTGTCCCGAATCGACAGATCGAGCGCGAGCGCGACCGCCGCGCCGAAGTCGTAATAGGAAATGAACGTGCGGCTGCGATCGTTGCGGTCGATGGACGTTGACGCGTCCGCGAACGCGGCGTGCTCGCTCATCTGGACGGCCGACCGGATCTGGCGCGCGGTCCGGTTCAGCAGGCCGGACGCATACGCGACAGGCACGTCGTTCGAGAAACCCGCGCGGACCTGGAGCAGCTCGCCGTAGTACTGCGTGAATCCTTCGGCGAGCCAGAGGCAGCAGGTAATGTTCTCGCGGGTGAAATCGAACGGCTCCAGTCCCACCGGCCGGATCCGCTCGACGTTCCACGTGTGAAAAAACTCGTGCGCAATCGTGTCGAGCGCCGCCTGGCGGCCGTTGGCCGCGCGAATCGAAAGCCCCGGCTGCGAAATGGACGTGCTGTTGCGGTGCTCCATGCCGTCGCCGGACGCGGACGTCGAATAATCCAGCAGGAACGTGTAGTGGCCCGGCTCAAAGCGCGGGAACTCGCCGAACACCGCCAGCTCTTCCTGCACAAGCCGGCGCACCAGCCTGGCCAGCTCATCCACGTCGCCGGGAGAGGCATCGGCGTGCACGACCAGGCGGAACTGCGCGGCCGCGCCGCCCGGCGCAGGCACCGAAAACGTGCTCATCATGAATGCCGACACCTCCGTCGGGCTGTCCATGAAGTACTGGAGATTCGGCGCCGTGAACGTGTACGGCTCCGCCGTCGGGAACAATTGCGTGCCCACTTCCCAGCTGGATCCGGCGGGCGGCTCGAACGTCACGCGAATCGGCCGGTTCTCGAGCCCCTCACTCCAGAGAAATGCCGCCGGCATGTTGATGTGCGCGTGGGTGGTGTCGATGCCGAGGTAGGTGCCGTCTCCGGTATCGCCAAAGATCCGGTAGGTCACCGTCACGGTTCCGTCATGCCCGGCCACGGTCCAGCTGTCCACGTCGGGACGCGTGGGCGTGAGTTTCCTGCCGGCGCCGTCCACCGCCTCGAAGGCGAACACATTCTTGGCGAATTCGTGCACCGCATAGCGCCCGGGCGACGACCGGCTCATGCGCGTCCGCAGGGGCACGCCCGCCAGACCGGAGACAGTCATCGTGACCTGCATCCAGTGATGCTGCGGCTCGGGAAACGTCACCCGATAGACGACCGCCGCCGGTTGAGCCTGTGCCAGCACCGGCACGGCAAGGAAGACAAGCCAGACGAACACGCACGTGAATCGCCGCATAGCCGCATGATCGTATCCGATGCCGGCGCAGTGTGCGTTTGGCGCACTCCGCTCCACGCCCGCCGGCGCCGCCGCCGCTTGCCTTGAAACACCATGGTCACTGCATCCATAGTCTGACCAGATGACGACCCGATTCGACGTCGTGTGCTTCGGCGAGATCCTCTGGGACTTCTTTGAGGCCGAAGCCCGCGGCGATCAGCCGATGGCCAGGACATTTCGCTGCGAGCTTGGTGGATCGCCGGCCAACGTGGCGGCCGGGCTGGCGCGGCTGGGCGCCAGAACCGCGGTCGCCGGTGCCGTCGGGCGGGATCGGCTGGGCCGCGCACTCCGGCGGCTGCTCGACGCCGAAGGCGTCTCGACCGATTTCGTGATCAATCTTCCGAACCGTACCGGTATGACCTTCGTGGTCCCGGGCCCGAACGGCGAGCCGGAGTTCATTCCGTATCGGCACGCCGGCGCCGATCTCGCGATGACGGCGGCGCACGTCACGCCCGCCATGGGCCAGGCGACATGGGGAGTCGTGGGCAGCAGCAGCTTACTGACACCCGCACTGGCGCAAGCCACCGCTCGATTCGTGGAGATGGTCCGTGCCGGGGACGGGCTGCTCTTTGTCGATCTCAACGTGCGCGCCCACCTCTGGCTCAATCAGGATCAGATGCGGACAACCATCGCGGATCTGCTGACGCACGCCGACGTCGTCAAAGCATCAGAGGCGGATCTTCTGGCGCTTGCCGGCACGCAGATCGAGCACTGGCTCGACAGGCACCGGCAGAAGGCCACGTGGATCCTGACGCACGGAGCGCGAGGTGCGGACGCCTTTGGCGAGTGCGGACGGATCGCGGTGCCGGCCCAGCACGCTGACCTCGTCGATGCCACCGGCGCCGGAGACGCCTTCGTGGCCGGCGTGCTCGCCGTGCTGATCGCGGCCGGCGCGCGGCCTGCGACGGATCGGTGGGCCGATCCGCGGTTGTGGACGCGCGCGCTCGAAGCCGGTCATCTGATGGGAGCCAGGGCCGTCGGCTGCGTGGGCGCGATTACAGGATTAACGAATCTGGACCGCGTCCGCGCGCTTATCTCAGCACCTGGACCGTCATGACGTACCGATACGGAATCGCGACGCCATTCCTCGTCGCCGGTTTGAAGATCCAGTCTTTTGCGGCCTCCAGCAGGATCGGATCGTACCGGGGATGCACGCCCGTCAACATGGAGGCCGTCAGGACCTTCCCTTCCTCGTCGATCACCAGCTCGACCTGGCCCGTGAACGTCCGGTTCAGTTCGAAGATGGTGGGACGCCACTCCGGCAAGGGCACGGACACGCGGACCGGCGCGATGGTATTGGGGGCGGCGGCGCTCGCCGTTTGAGGACGCCCGTCCGGCTTGGACGCCGGGGCCGCCGCCAGGCGGGCCAGATCGCGGAACGCTTCCGTGACCGTTCGAAAATCCGCCAGGCTGGGTTCGGCGCCGATTTCGCCGAGGAGCGTGAGAACGCGATCGAAGCCGGCGGCGGCGGCCGTCATGTCTTTGGCCTTGAACGCCGACCGGCCGGCTGCGAACGATTGACGCGCCACCTCGATCAGCACGGGCTTGCGTGCGCTGTCAAAAAACGCGCGCACGCGCGGCGCCACCTGGCCCGCCGGCGGATGGAACATCGGATCCGCGCGGACGAGGCGATCGACGACGGCCCGGGCGTCGTCGTAGCGGGCCAGCGCAAAAAGACAGTACACCTGGTACGCCGCCGCTTCCGTGCTCGCGGCTGGTCCGTTCAGCGATTCGAGGATCTGCAACGCGTCTTCGAAGTTCGCCGATGCGTACAGATCCTTGGCGCGCGTCAGCGGATCCTGATCGACCACGGGCCGCCGCGCCTGGGCCATCGCGGACGGCGCCGGGCAAAAGGCTGCCGCCAGGGCCACCCAGAGTGCCACTCGTCCTGCGAACTTCACTGGAATGCCTGTGCCACGCGCACCACCGCGTCAGGTTTCACGATGACCGTCTGCCGGCGGACACCGAACTCCGGATGGCGGAACACGATCTCGTGCGGCCCAACCGGCAGGGACAGGTTCGCGATCGGTGTCTCGCCGACGACCGTGCCATCGATCGTGACTTCCGCCCACGGCGTCGCGTTCAAACTGATTCGGCCGGTCGGGATCGGGCCGCTCGACGCGGCGGCATGGCCGCTTCTGCCCACGGACGCGGGCGTGGAGCGATCGCTGCTTCGCGGATCGGAGCTGGGCGGCGTGCGTCGCGACGCCGGCGATGTGGCCACTGCACCGGCGGGCGGTGTCGGATCCGGGGCGTCCGGCCCCGCCGGATTTTCCTGCACGGCCGCCGCTGACCCGCGCTGCGAGGCCATGAACACGAGAACCGCGGCTTCGCCCAATGCGAGCACCGACAGGATGCCAAGCACCCACAAGGCGATGCGGCCGGCACGCCGAGGAGGCGGGGGCGCCGCTTCGGGAGCGTGTGGCCGGACCAGCGCCGCGCGCAGATCCGCCAGGCTCAGCGACGCGGCTTCGCGAATCTTCGCCACGCGGTCCGATTCCGGGATCGCACCAGGCCCAGCGACAGGCTCTGGTTCGCCAGACGGAAGCGTCGCCGCTGGCACCGCGCGCGGCTGGGCGGTGCCTTCGTCGGCGAACTCACCGAACGCGTCGCTGCCGGGAGGGGCATCAGCTGCGCCGGGAAGCTCGGCGAGCGCATCCGCCGCATCCTGTACGGATGAGAACGGGTCCGGCCCCGCCTGCAGCGCCCGCTCGAGCCACAGGCCGATCCGCGCGCCGTCCATCGTCGAGCCGTCGATGCCGGCCGATTCCGCGAGCAGTTCAGGCACGCGACCCGGGCAATCGGCGGGATCGAGTGGCCGTCGCAGGCGCAGCGACAGGGCCATGAATCCCAGTTGCGCCAGGTCGGTCCGCCCGTCGAAGCGCACAAGCCCGGCCGCGTTCGGCATCACGATCCCCAGGCTGTTGAGCCGCGCGCGCGACAGACGAAGCGACTCGATGGCCCACCCCAGCACGTGTTCAACGAGCACCAGCCGGCCGGCGTCGGTGACCACAATCCGATTGGCCGACAGGGCGCCGTGCCCCACGCCCACTCCAGTGCGATTCAATTCCTCGAGCACGGGCGTGATTGTGTGGATGAGATTGAGCGCGATCGAAGGATTCAGCTCGGAGACCGGAAGGGTCGAGAGCCGTCGGCCTGGAATGTATTCGGTGATCAGGCAGAGGCCGGATCCCTCTGGGCGCTCCGCGCCGTACACCGCGGCGAGCGAGGGATGATGCACGTCGCGGAGCGCGTCGATCCGCGCGCGAAGCGCGCGCTCGAAATCAGGCGAGCCGCTCAGTTCCGGCGTGAACTCGAGCACCTCGAGGGCCGGCGCGTCGTCCGAACCCGGCGCCACGCCGCGATGACCGAATTCGTCGCCAAAGCCCGGCATGTACCGCCGGCCGTGAAGGAGTGACGGAGTCACGTTGTTGAGCCGCTTCAAAAGTGCAATACGGGTACCAATGATACGAACACGCGGCGCGGAAGTCTCGTGGACGGCCAACCGGAAGTTCCGCCAAACAGGCAACTTTTTGGCGCGAAACGCGGCCGTTCCGGCCCGCTCATGTCTCGCCAATCCTGGGGACGACGAGCTTGTGGTGGACGGCGAAGAGCGCGAGTTCCAGCCGTGTGGAGACGCCGGTCTTGTCGAAGATGCTGGTCAGGTGGTGCTTGACGGTGTCCTCGCTGATCGAAAACTTCTTCGCAATCTCCCGATTGGACGAGCCGGAGACGATCGCGCCGACCACGTCCAGCTCGCGTTTGGTGAGGCCGAACTGCGGCTTTCGGCCCGTCTCGTCAGGCTCCATCATCTGGCGCAAGCTGTCCACCAGATCTTTCACGCGTTCGCCACCGAGCCAGTACTGGCCGTCCATCACCGAACGGATGCTCTTGAGCAGCATCTGCGTGGCCGATTCCTTCAGCACGACGCCGCGCGCGCCGAGGCTGATGGCGGTCACGACCTCGGCCCGCTCGATCTGCGCGGTCAGCAGAATCGCCTGCGTTTCCATGCCGGCTTCTTTGAGCTCCCGCAGCGCCATGAGTCCGGTCGCCCGCGGCATCGCAAGGTCCAGCAGCAGCACATCCGGCTTCAGCTGCTGCGTGAGCGTGACGGCTTCTTCGCCATCCCGGGCTTCGCCGATGACCGTGAAGCCCGGCTCGGACTCCAGCAGCCGTCGCAGGCCGTCGCGAAAGATCGGGTGATCGTCGGCGATCAGGATCCGGACGGGAATGGTGACAGGTGAGTTAGCCAAGTCGCTCCTGTGGCACAAGGACCTCGAGCCGGCTGCCGCGGCCCGGCTTCGATTCGATGGCCAGTTGCCCGCCGATGGCGCGGACCCGTTCCTTGATGATTATGGGCCCGGCGGTCGTCGTGTCGAGCTCCATCTGCGACAGCCGGCCGGCAAACGGAAATCCCCGGCCATCATCGTCGATTTCAAGGCGCCAAACGCCGGGGCCGATGCTGAAGCGGACCATGACGTTTCTGGCGGCGCTGTGCTTCCGGACGTTCGCCAGGCCCTCCTGGACGATGCGCACCAGCTCAAAGCACACGGCCGGTTCGAGGGCGACGCTCTTCAGATCGCTGACGAACCGCGCCGAAATGCCCGTGTCCCGGCCAAACCGCTGAACCATGTCGGCCATGTGGTCGAGGAGTTCGTCGGGATCGAACTCGGCGGGCCGCATCTGCTGCATCAGATCCCGCAGATTGAGGACCTCCTCGCGGAGCAGGTGCTGCACGCGCAGCAGCTCGGATCCGGCGTCGGTCGTGCGCAGCGGTTCCTGGCCCCGGAGGACTTCAATCTGCATTTCGATGCCGATGAGCGCCTGGATCACGCCATCGTGCAGCTCGCGGGCGACGCGCGCGCGCTCCAGCGCTCCCGCCTTGGCCTGCAACCGGCTCTGCAGGTAGACGCTGAAGACAGCCGGACTCACCTGTCGAATCAGGGTCCGCAGAAACTCCATCAGCTCGATCAGGGACACGTTGACGCGCGGCTCGAAGATGAACACGCGGCCGGCCCACTCATCGCCGAGATTGACCGGCGCCAGAATGAGGCGGCGGAACGGATACGCCGTGACGAACCCGTCCGGCATCACGATCGGCGTCGCTACCACGACGCGGCCGTCCGCGGTCAGCGCCGTGGCTTCGTATCCCGTGCCGCTCCAGGGCCACCAGCGCTTCACGATCGCGAGGCCATGATCGGCCGGGCCGAAGAAGTACGTCGGCCGATCGATGGCCGACGGCTCGCCGCGCACGGTCGTGGACGCCAGGCTCCAGCCGCGCCGCGTGTCCCACCGGAACACGCGCTTCGTCGTCACTTCCTCGACGACCAGCAGCAGTTGCTTCGCGTTGAGCATCCGCACGGCCTCGTTGGCGACGGTCGTCAGCGCGCGCGTGACGCTCAGGTCCACGCGGACCCGTCGAAGCAGGTGGACGATCGCGGCGCCCTCCGCGCGGAGCAGCCGGCCGGTCTCCGCGAGGTAGCCGAGCAGCAGGCCCATCATCACGAGGTACGCCGTGCGGACCGCGAAACGCTCGGGCGTGTCGTACCCGCTGGCGGTGAGCGCGGGGACCGGGATCGCCAGCCGGACCAGCATGAGACCAACGGCGGCGATGGACGTCGCGACGGTCTCCCGGAAACCCCACCGAAAGGCCGCCGAGGCGAGCACGAACAGGAAGAACGCGAAAAACGGATTATTGGGCGCCGCCAGCGGAAGCGTCAGCGAGGCGGCCAGCAGATCGATGATGTGCGTCGTCAGCGCGAACGCCTTGGCGCGCCGCGGACGACTGCGGAGCACGAGCACGGCGGCGATGCTGTGGGCGGCAAACAATCCGAGCAGAATTCGCGCGAGCGGCGCCGTGACAATCGGCTGGCCGGCGTCCAGATCGAAGGCGACGAAGGCAATGACCGTCAGGAAGAGGCGGCCCAGGGCGATGACGCGCTCGATGCGCATCGACTCGCCGGGGGTCACCGCGGCGCTGAGGCGTGGCGGCAAGAGAATCCGTGCAAAACGCCCCGGAAATCGCCGGCCTCTGGGGGTCATAGTACGAAACTTGTAATCGACTTCTGCCGATAAGAACACGGACGCGGCATGGCTGATCGCGCTATTATTATCGTTCCGACCATGACTAACGGGTATGTCCCGGCTCGGCCAGTCCTTCGGGATTCCGGCCAGATACTGATCATTACGGCGCTCTCAATGGTTGCGCTCCTGGGCATCGCCGCCCTGTCGCTCGACGCGTCGTTCATGTACGACAAGCGCAACCGGCTCCATGCGGCGGCGGATGCGGCGGCCAAATCGGCCGCGATTGAAGTCCTTCGCAACCCGGGTGTCTCCCAAGCCAGCCTGGAGGCGTTCGCCGATCAGCAGGTGGCCGCGCACGGATTCACATCCACGCGAGCGTCCGGCACCACCAGCGTCGTCATCAATCACCCTCCGATCGTTGGACCCAACTTCATCGGGGACGTGAACTATGTCGAGGCAATCGTCTCCGAGCCGACGTCGACGTTTTTTGGCGCGATCGTCGGCTGGAGCAGCATGACGCCCACCGCGTCGGCGATCGCCGGGAACGGAAACCCGACGAGTTGCTGGATCACGAATCAAGATTTCAGCGTCGGGAACAGCACGCACCTGGAGTTCACCGGGTGTGGAGTTTCCGTCGGCCGCAATCTTTCGATATCGAATGGAGCCAACACGGGGATCTGGGGCCCCTCGGGAGGGTCCGCACCGTCCGTCGCGGTGACCGGCACGTGTTCGGGCCAATGTACGGGCGGCCATGCCGGCAGCCTGACAACCGGGGCGCCAAGACCGGTTGATCCGCTGGCGGGACTTGCTCTTCCCACCAACCCGGGCGGATGCACCGCGGGGACAGCCACCACGTTGACCCCAGGCTGTTACACGAGCATCGCCGCCAGCGTGGACACGCTTCAGCCGGGCATCTACTACGTGACGGGTGACGTGTCGATTGGCAACAACGATACGCTGACCGGCAACAATGTCATGCTCTTCCTGACCGGCAGCGGCCGGATCAATGTCACCGGCAACAGCGCGATCCTGACGTTGACGGCCCCCACGAGCGGGCCGTACAAAGGCATCGCCATCTTTCAGGATCCCGCCAACTCGACGAATTTCAACGCCGCCAACAGCTTTACGCTGGACGTGACTGGCGCCATCTACATGCCGGGCACGGATGTGAGCATCGCCAATAACCTGTTCTTCGCGTCCACCACCTGCACGCTGTTTATCGCCAAGTCGCTGAGCATTGCCAAAGGGACCGGCACCATCAATAACAGCGGCTGTGGGTCGCTCTTCGGCGGCGCGGCCTATCTGACGATTTCCATTGCGCAATGAGCGGACGGCGATCATGAAGCGGCTCGGACGATTCCGCTCGGAAACCGGCGGTGCGCTGGTTGAATTGGCGGTCGCACTGCCTGTCCTTCTCGTGGTCTTCGCCGGCACGACTGACCTGGCGCGAGTGTTCTACACCGCCATGGCGCTGACCGACGCGGCTCGAGCGGGCGCGCAGTACGGCGCGTTCAATGCGGCCCAGAGCAGCGACACCGCGACGATGCAGACGACGGCGACGTCCGCGACAGGGGTGAGCGGCATCACGGCGGTGGCCACCAGGCTGTGCCAGTGCGCGACCGACGCCGGAGTGTTTTCCGCTACGGCGACGGCGAATGACTGCACGAGCCCGGATGCCACGGCCTGTCCGGGCAAGCATCGCGTGATCACGGTGACGGTCACCACGTCCAAGACCTTCACGACCGTCATGGGCGGATTTCCAGCCATTCCCAGTTCCATCAGCCTGACCCGCACGGCCACAATGCGGGTGCATCAGTAGTTATGGGCGCGTCAGTCACCACGTTTCGGCGGCTCGTCATGGCCCTCGGCAGGCGGCGGATCCTGCGCGAGGAGAGCGGCGCGCAGATCCTCGAATTCGCGGCCGCATCGGTGATCTTTTTTGCCGTGGTCTTCGGCACGATTGAATTTGGCCGGGGCGTGTACCAGTACAACATGACGTCGGACCTCGCACAGGAAGGCGCGCGGTGGGCCGCGGTCCACGGCAGCAGCAGCGCCAGCCCGGCCACGGCGGCGCAGTTGCAGACATATGTGCAGGGCCGGTCGCCGGGGTTTGCCGTGACGGTCACGGCCGAGCCCGTAAATCCCTCGGCCGCAGCCCCGGGCACGACGATTTCGGTGCGGGTAGACAGCTCGTTTTCGCCCGTGACCAACCTGATCCCGTCAGCGACGCTCAACCTGACGAGTACGGCGAAGATGAAGGTTTATCGGTAGGCTTCTCGAGTCCTGAGTCCGCAGTCCTGAGTCTTTAGTCCGCAGTCCTTGGTCCGGCGCCGCGGGCTCCCGGCGCCCACGCGGATAGCAGATAGCACGCCGCAATCACCAGCGTCAGGTACTGGAAGCCCAGCAGCATCGACGCATTTTCGGCGAGGCCGCCGGCCATGGCGCCGGCGACATTCGCGCTGAAATCGCGATCGGGCCGCGCGCTTCCACCGAAGGACACCGCGAAGATCACGCCGGCGAAGAGAATCGGCGTGAATGCCAGAAGGCCGGACGCGGTGATTTGCCACGGGCGAGCCAACCCGAGCAGCGAATCCAGCGGCACCAACGCGTTGCAGGCGAGCGCCACCAACAGCCCGGCATAGTACGGCGTGAGACTGGCCGGCCGCCGGTTGTGCACGAACGCATTCGCCGCCAGGATCATCAGCAGCACGCCGGCAAACACGATGGAGTTCACCATCCAGGTGCTCCCGAACAGAAGCGCCATGTGCACGACGGCCTTGGTTTCCACGAGCATGAACCCGGCGCCAAGAAAGAACATGCGGGGATTCGGCCGCCACGTCCGGTCTTCGCGCGGCTCGGTGCGGGCCACGATCGCGAACATCGCCAGCGCGAGGGCGCCCATCACGGCCATGCCCCGCGCGCTCACCGCGGGAATCATCGGTTCCCTGAGATAGAGGAATGGCCAATCGTCCGTCGCGTCGCGCATCGGTTCCGCTGCGACCAGCCGTGCCGGCGCCAACCGGATCCACGAGTCGTCGCGAACCGGCGGCTGGACCTGGAAACCGTTCGACGTCGCGGTTGATGGCGCCACGCCTGGAGCCAGCCAGTAACCGCCGTGGGCGCCGAAAGCCTCGCGGAGGCCCTGAGTGGCGCCGGCCATCAGTATCGTGAATCCGCCCTGCGTCTCCGGACGAATCTCGTCCTGAAACGGCAGCGTCAGGATGATCGGATCCGACTGAAACGTCTCGTGGAGGCCCTGGCTGAGGCGATCGACGATCCAGCCCTGCCGGAAATAGTTGTACATGACGAAGACGCCGCCGGGTTTCAGGTGCGCTCGCGCGTCGGCCATCGCTTCCCGCGTGAACATGAAACTCTCCAGGCGGATGTTGCTGTATCCGCTGTGGAGCACGAGCGAGTCCACGAGCGCAAAGACGATCAGGTCGTACTGCTTCTGCGCGACACGCAGAAAATTGCGGCCGTCGCCGATGTGAACGCTGACCCGCGGATCCTGGTACGGATGGTCCGGGTGATCGCGGCGGCCGATGCGCTGGATGGCCGGATCGATTTCCACCGCATCAACGCTTCGGACGCCCCAGGCCAGCGCGCGGCTGACGTCGTTGCCGGACCCGGCGCCGACGATCAGCACATCCTGAAACGGCGCGCCGCCTGAATCGCGCCGGAGAAGATACGGCAGCGCGTACGCGTACGACGGATTCGCGTGGTCGTCGCGCGACACCATCGACTGGTGACCGATCAGGTTGACGCTGATGGCGCGCCCCGGCGCGTCGTAGTCCACTCGATAGTAGGGCGACCAGACATGCTCGCCGATGGCCCGGCCCTGATCCGTGACGACGCCGGACGTTTTGGCGGCCATGACGAGGGCGCCCATGAGGCAGGGCAGGACCCACGGCAGGAACCGCCAGCGCTCCGGGCGGCCTCGCACGGCGCCGGCGGCAAACACGAAATACGCCACTGCCAGGCCGATCAGGCCAAACCACCAGACGGGCGACAATTCCCAGAACGAGCAGGCGGCAAACAGCAGGATGCCGACCAGACTGCCGGCGATGTTGAGACTGTAGGCGCGGAGCCGATCGGACACCCGGTTCAGGGCCCGCCCCAGTTCCTGTCCGGGCCCGATCATGATCAATGCGACCGCCAGGAAGAAAAATCCGGCCAGCGCCTCCATGGGGATCACAACACGCGTGGGGTCATCCGCGGAGTATTCGGTGCCGAAGAACACGAGCTGCGGCGCGTGCGGATCACCGACGCGCAGCACGCTCTGCAGCGCGTCACGCTCGGCCCCGACCGCCTGAGCCGCAAGCATGGCCACAAAGAGCATCGGCGCCGTCAGCGTCAGATAATTCCGCGCGCGGCCCGCGAGCAGGCAGCCGATCGACATCCCCAGAAACGAGGCCAGCAGCACGCCGTTGGAAAAGAAGGTCAGGTAGAGGACGTGCGCGGGAAACCAGCGGATGCATGCGAGCTCGAGAAACAGCACCAGCAGGCTGACCAGGAACAACTCGGCGCCCGCGATCGCTGATGTCTCCGACGGCCGGCCGCCGTTCGTCATCGTCATGCAGAGGTATTATTGGCGATCAATTGATTCCTCCTGCCAGGACGCGCGCGCCGGCATTCGCCCAGCTTCCGCCGCTCCTGCTGGTCACCGTCGTGACCCTCTTCGCGGCGTACATCGCCAAGCAGGGTTGTTTCGTGCTCGGCGCCGGCGACACGCCGTACTGCTACTCCGATTACGCCCCGGTGTATACGGCGCGAGAACTGGCGGGTGGCAGGTTTCCGTACGACTCGCCGCCGCTGGAGTACCCGGCCGGCCTGGGTCTGGTTCTCTGGCTCGCGTCGGCGGCGACATCGTCCACGCCTGGTTTCGTCCAGTTGAACATGGCGATCGCGGCGGTGGCATGCCTGGCCACGGTCTGGATGCTGTGGCGTCTTGCGGGCCGGCGGGCCATCCTGTTCGCGGCGGCGCCGTCGGTGGTTCTGTATGCGTTTCTCAACTGGGATCTCATCGCCCTGGTCTGCGCCGTTGCGGCGATTGCCTCCTTTCTCCGGCACCGTGACCTGCCGGCCGGCCTGTGGCTGGGCCTCGGCGCGTCGATCAAGCTCTTCCCTGCGCTCCTGGTCGTGCCGTTCGTGGCGCAGAGACTGCGCGAGTCGAATCGCAACGCCGCGAGGCGCGTCGTGATCGGCGCGGCCGCGGCTGCCGCGGCCGTGAATATTCCCGTCGCCTGGGCCGCGTTCGACGGGTGGACCTACTTTTTTCAGTTCAATTCGGCCCGGGTCGTCGACTGGGGCTCGTTGTGGATGGCCGGCAGCCACATCCTGGGATCGAATCTGCACACCAACGTGCCCCTGGTGAACTGGCTGTCACTGGCGGCCTTTCTCGCGGCGGCGACGCTCGCCTGGTTGCTGATCACGCGAACGGCGCCCGGCATTCCCCGCTGGCAGCTCGCCTTCCCGCTCCTCGTCGTCTTTTTTCTCACCAACAAGGTCTACTCGCCGCAATACAGTCTGTGGATTCTGCCGTGGTTCGCGCTGGTGCTGCCGAGCGTGGGGTGGTTCCTGGTCTATGAAGCGGTCGATATCGCGGTCTACGTCACATCCTTCGGCTGGCAGCAGCGTCTGCTCGAGGGCGGGGGGCTGCCGCAGTGGCCGCTCGATGTGGTGCTGTTGCTGCGGGCCATTGTGCTGATTGGGATGTTAGTGGCGTTCGCGCGGGCTGCAGCCAAGTCCGCGGCCGCCAGCTAACCCGCGACGATCGTCCTGTGACTGCGGCCCGCGACGCTTAAGTGAAAGGACCGTCTGGCTGAGCCTGCCGTGCGGTGAGAGGCTAGGTCTGCTACCGTGAGCGCGAATCACGTGGTGCAGGGTTGATTGACTCCTCGCGATTAACTACGCGCATTGGCGGCCCCGGACGCCTTGCCACGCACACAGCAAGGCTTCTGCTGGCGGCAGCCTTGCTCCTTGCCTACCACGCCTACCGAAGCGAGCGAATCGGACAA
>DASUGC010000056.1:0-24976 GCA_036274235.1 Vicinamibacterales bacterium | reverse complement strand
GAGTGAGCGCGCGAGCGAAGCGAGCGAGCCTCGCGCCGCGAGCCGCGATTTGGCGACGTGCTCTTCAGGAGAGCCGAATCGCGCGAGCCAGCGAGTTGGGGGTCTGGGGGCAAAGCCCCCAGATCAAAGAAGTCGCGCGCGGCCAGCGCGCGAGCCTCGCGCCGCGAGCCGCGATTTGGCGACGTGCTCTTCAGGAGAGCCGAATCGCGCGAGCAAGCGAGTTGGGAGTCTGGGGGCAAAGCCCCCAGGTTAAGGAAGACGGTGAGTGAGCGCGCGAGCGAAGCGAGCGAGCCTCGCGCCGCGAGCCGCGATTTGGCTACGTGCTCTTCAGGAGAGCCGAATCGCGCGAGCAAGCGAGTTGGGGGTCTGGGGGCGAAGCCCCCAGATCAAAAAACGTGTATCTTCCGCCCATGCGTCATGCGATCGCCTGGGCTTCACTCATCTTTCTTCTTGGCGCGGCCGGCTCCGCACTTGGCGTGAGTGCCGGAGCCGCCCAATCCGGCGCGCCGCCGGCGTTTGCTTTTGCCGAACCAGGCATTTCCCCCGACGGACGCGAGATCGCGTTTTCATCCGGCGGCGATATCTGGTCGGTGGCGGCCGCTGGCGGCGATGCACGTCTGCTCGTCGCGGGACCGGGTACGGATCGGCGGCCGATCTTCTCGCCAGACGGTCGCGAACTCGCCTTTGTGTCCACGCGAACTGGCGGCGGCGATATCTACGTGCTGACGCTCGCGACCGGTGGCATCCGCCGCGTGACGTGGGACGACGGATTGGAACAGGTGGATGGCTGGTCCCCCGATGGCCGCTGGCTGTACTTCAGCGCGAGCGGACACGATATCGCGGCCATGAATGACATCTTCCGCGTGCCGTCCGCCGGCGGGACGGCGATGCCCGTCTCCCGCGAGCGCTATGTCAATGAGTTCGGCGCCGCGGCGTCACCCGACGGCCGCCGGCTGGCCATCGTCGCGCACGGTATCGCCTCGGCGCAGTGGTGGCGCAAGGGCAGCAGCCATATCGATCAGTCAGAACTGTGGCTGATGAACGTGGACGGCGCGCCGGACTACGTCCGGATCACCGCGCCCGGTGCGCGCCAGGAGTGGCCGATGTGGAGCGGCGACGCCCGCACGCTGTTCTATGTGTCCGATCGCAACGGCGCCGAGAATATCTGGGCGCGGCCGGCGTCGGCGAACGGCGCGGACAAATCGATCTCTGCCTTCACAGACGGCCGCGTGTTGTGGCCGACCGCGAGCGCGGATGGGCGTGTCATCGCATTCGAGCGCGATTTCGGGATCTGGACGATCGAGACGGCAAATGGACACGCCCGCCAGGTGCCGATTACGAGGCGCGGCGCGGCCACGGCGGCGGCGCCCGAACGGCTGCGACAAACCGCGTCCTTCGAAGATCTGGCGTTGGCGCCCGATGGCCGCAAAGTGGCGTTCATCGCGCGGGGCGATATCTTTGCGGCCTCCGTCAAGGACGCCGGCGATGCGGCCCGAGTGACGGCCACGCCGGAACTCGAATCGCAACCGGTCTGGTCTCCCGACAGCCGGCGCCTGGCGTACGTGTCCACGTCGTCTGGCGGCCAGCGGCTCTACACGTACGACTTTGCGACGACGAGTGCGAAGGCGCTGACGCCGGCCGGCGGGATCGACCTGTCGCCGGTCTTTTCGCCGGATGGCAGGCAGATCGCATTCCTGCGGAACCGGAAGGAGTTGCGCGTCATCGATCTCGGGACCGGCAACGACCGGCTGCTGGCGTCGGGCGTCTTCGCCGACAGCATTGATTCACCGGCGCCGGTGTGGTCGCCGAACGGCCGATGGATCGCGCTGTTCGCGATTGGGACCAAGCGATTCACGAACGTGCAGCTGGTCCCGGCGGCGGGCGGCGTCGCGCAGCCGGTCAGTTTTCTGGCGAACGCGTACGCCAATTCGCTGGCCTGGAGTCCCGACGGTTCGTTTCTGTTGTTCGACACGAACCAGCGCACGGAAGGTGGCAGCGTCGCCCGCGTGGACCTGCAGCCGAGGGCGCCGCGATTCCGCGAGGATCTCTTCCGCGATATGTTCAGCGCGCCGTCCCCACGAACCGCCGAACCGGCGAACCCCCGAACGGCCACGAACCCTGAACCAGAACCCCGGAACGCGGAATCCCGGAACCCGGAACCGGACTTCAGCAACATCCGCACCCGCCTGAGCCTGCTTCCGATCGGTCTCGACGTCAGCCGCGTCACGATCAGTCCCGACGGGAAGACGGCCGTGGTGATCGCATCGACTGCCGGGCAGGCCAATCTGTATTCGTATGGCCTGGACGACCTGGCGACGGAGCGTCCGGTCGCCCGCCAGCTTACGACGACGGCCGGCGGCAAGGCTGACGTTCAGTTCATGCCCGACGGAAAAGAAGTGGCGTACCTGGACGCGGGCCGCATTCAGATCGCCAATCTCGAACGGCGTGAGTCACGCCCGGTGGCGGTGACCGCCGAATTGACGGTGGACTTTGAGCGCGAGAAAGACGTTGTCTTTCACGAGGCATGGACGCTGCTGCGCGACAATTTCTTCGATGCGGCGTTCCATGGCGTGAACTGGGAAGCCTCGCGGGAACAGTACGGCAGGCGCGCCGCGGCCGCATCAACGCCGGACGAACTGCGACGGATCGTCAGTCTCATGATTGGCGATTTGAACGCGTCGCACATGGGCATTTCCGCCGCCGGACCCGCGCCGGCGATCGGCCGGCTGGGACTGGAGTTCGATCGCGAGGCCTGGGAACAGGCGCATCGGCTGGTCGTGACGTCGGTCGTGCCGCTGGGGCCGGCTGCGCTCGCGCGCGACATCGCGCCCGGCGACGTGCTCACGGCCGTCGAGGGCGTCGCGGTGACGGCCACGACGAATCTTGACGAGCGTCTCGCCCACACCATCGATCGCCGGGTCGCCTTGTCGATCGAAAAGGGCGGCCGCGCGCCGGTGCGCGAGATCGTGGTGCGGCCCATCACGCAAGCCGCGGAAAAGGGCCTGCTGTATCGCGCGTGGGTCGAAGGCAATCGCGAATACGTCCTCAAGACCAGCGGCGGCCGCCTGGGCTATGTGCACATGATTAATATGAGCGCCGCGGCGCTCGATCAGCTGCGCATCGATCTGGACGTGGACAATCATCAACTCGACGGCGTCGTCCTCGACATCCGCAACAACAACGGCGGATTCGTCAATGCCTACGCGCTGGACGTGTTTGCCCGGCAACCGTATCTGAGGATGTCCACGCGCGGCGTCCCCGAAGCGCCGGCGCGTGGCGTGCTGGGACAGCGCGCGCTGGAATCGGCGACTGTGCTGGTCACCAACCAGCATTCGCTGTCCGATGCCGAGGACTTCACCGAAGGCTATCGGACGTTGAAGCTCGGGCCCGTCGTGGGGGAACCGACGGCGGGCTGGATCATCTACACGTGGGATGCGCGGCTGGTCGATGGATCGACGCTGCGATTACCGCGGATGCGCGTCAAGGCCGCTGACGGCGGCGAGATGGAAGGCGCGCCGCGCAAAGTGGACGTCGAGGTGTCCCGGCCGATGGGAGAGTGGCTGTCGGGGAAAGACTCGCAGCTCGACGAAGCGGTGCGCACGCTGATCAGGAAGATCGGCCGGGCTGAACAGCCCGTGGCGACGCCGCGTACAGCCGCGCGCCGCGACTGAATTCGTCGAGCACGGACGCCGCGAGCGCCGGCGGAGAGACCACGCGGACGCCGGCGCCAAAGCCGAGGATCCAGCTGCGGAGCGCCCAATCGTTGGAGACCTGGAGCACGACCGCGAGGCGGCCGCCGTCCAGCTCCCGGATTTCCTGTGATTCGTGCCACACGCGCCCGCGCACGTACGGCGCGACATTCGCGTCGAATTCCAGCTCGACGCGTTCGGGCTCGCCCCAGAACACGCCCATGGATTGGCTGAAAAGATTGTCCGGCAGTTCGTGTGTCCGCCGGAATGTTTCGTCCGCCAGCGTCATCTTCTCGATGCGGCCGACGGCAAACGTGCGAAAGGCGTTGTAGGCCGGAACCCAGGCCACCAGATAGACGCCGCCATTGGCGAGGGCGAGCCGATAGGGCTGGACGGTGTAGGTCTTCGCGCGATTGTTGCTGGCGGAGAAATAGCGCATGCTCACTTCGCGCCGCGCGCGCGTGGCATCCAGGAGCCGGCGCGTGACGTCAACCAGTGCCCCGCCGGCGGCGCCCGCGCCCGGTCCGCCTTTCGCCGAAAGCACCTGCGGCAGGGTTCCGAGAAATTCGCGCATCCTTTCATTGAGGCTGCGCTCAATCTTCTCGAATGCGCTGTGGAGCTCGGCCGCCAGCGGCCATCCTGACATGGTCTCGACGAGCGCCCGGCTGAGATACAGCGCCGCGACGTCCGAGACCGACAGGCCGTCCTGCAACCCCCGAAACGGCTGAATGTTGAGCTTCCAGCGCTTGGTTTCGTTCTCCTCGCCCTCGTCGAATACCGCGAAACCCGCTTCCTGCAGGGCCTGGAGGTCCCGCCGGATCGTTCGGCTGCTCACCCGGACGAGTCTGGCCAGTTCGTGGATCGTGACGCCGGCGCGCCGGGCTTCGATCTCTCGAAGCACCTGCCACTGACGAATGACCTCCGCGTTGCGCATGAGGATGAATTATGAACCGGCCGGTGTGGCCCTCCGTATCCTCAATAAGTGGAAAATTGGGGTAGGTCACCTAATCCCAGGCCCGAATACGCCTGTCACCGCTGTGACCACGGTTGTCACACGGTTTGCATAGAGTGCGTAGGCAAGGGAGTTGGCTATGGATCGATTCGACGGCACAGCAGCCCGGCAACTTGATCTGGATCTGATTGCGGAGCCACGCGTGGCGCCGGCGGGACCTCGTCGTTTGCCTGAACCTGCGCGTCCTCAGCTCAAGTTACTGAGACGGGACGTGTACGCGGAACTGGCGCGGCGGAGACGCCGCGCGCAGATCGCCGCGCGTCACGCGCTGGACCGCGACTAGGGGCCGCCTTCGCCGAACGCGCGGCCGCGCGTCTTCCGCCTTCGCCAGCGGCTGCGGCGGACAAGTCGGCGCGCCTAGCGGCGGGTTTCGGCAAACAGGGCTGCCACCGCCGCCTTCAGGCGGTCGGCGCCCTGCAGATAGGCGCCCGGCGTGCTGCGAATCGGGGCGCCAAATCGTACGCTGATTCGCCTGCCCCGCCAGGGCAACAGATGCTTCCAATTGAAGGCGCGGCCGCGCGGCCACAACTCGAACAATCCATCCAGAGCCACGGGCACGATCGGCACGTCGAGGTGCGCGGAGAGAATCGGCGCGCCCTTTCTGAACTTCTTCAGCTCGCCGTCGATCGATCGTTCGCCTTCCGGAAAGAGCATCAGGATCTTGTGCAAGCGCAGTCCGTCCGCGCCGGCGCGCATGGCCGTCACGAGATTCGCGTCGGGATCGACCGGCACCAGATTGATCGTGCGCGCGAACCAGCGGGCCAGCGGGGTTTCGAAGTATTCGGCGGCGCCCACGAAGAACAACTCGCGGAACGCGCGATAGGGCAGCGCGGCCGCGACGAACACCGGATCGACGTAGGCCTGATGGTTCGGGCTGATGATGTACGGCCCGGCCGGCGGCAGATGGGCCTGACCGCTGGATCGGAATCCCGGCAGCACTTTCGCGATGAGCGCGATCAGTTTCACGAACAAAAAGAGCGACATGGTCCGGATCGGCCGCCGGCGCGCCAAGTCGCGCGTGATGGCCTGATCGGCCGGCGTGCTGAGCACCGTATCCCACGGCAATTCGGCCGATTCGTCGGTCCCTTCGCCGGCCCGCGGCGCCGACCGCACGGCATCCACCAGTTGGCGCACGGTGAAAATCGTCGCGCGGACCTCGGCGCTCACGCGCGCGCCTTCATGTTGCTCGAGCCGCGTCAGCAATTCCACGCGCTCCATCGAATCCAGGCCCAGATCCAACTCGAGGTTGGCATCTGGGCGAAAACGATTCCGGGATTCCCTGTCAGGAAAAGTACCCCCGGGATCGCTTTGGGCAATCAACGCCAACAGGGCGGCGTTGGCGGGGTTACCCGCCCAGGCGGCGTCTTCCTCGGAAATTGGGCGGCTGAGGTCTGACGTCTCGCTAGTCGCCGCACGCTCGCGCAGCGTCCGCTGGATTTCGTGCCGGCGGATCTTCCCAGTTGTCGTGCGCGGCAAGGGCTGCATCCAGATGTCATAGCTGAGGATGCGTTTGTGCGCCGGCAGCTGCACGGACAGCGTCTCGATTTCGAATCGCAGCAGCTCCTTCAGATTGACGATGCCCTTGGCCCGCAGGACGTCCTCGTCCGGGACGACGACCGCGTGAAGGCGTTCGGCGGATGGTTGCCCGGGCTTGCTGACACCAAGCACGCAGAGTTCCTTGATGAAGGCGCTGCGCCGATAGTGCGCTTCGATCTCCTCCGGGTACAGGTTCTTTCCCGAACTCAGAACGATGATTTCTTTCTTGCGGCCTGTGATGTAAAGCCGGCCTTCCCGATCGAGCCTGCCGAGGTCGCCGGTGTAGAGCCAGCCATCGCGGAGCGCCTCGCTCGTCGCGTCCGGCCGGTTGAAGTACTCCCGCATCAGGATGGGGCCGCGAATGAGGATTTCACCCTCTCCATCGGGATTTCCGCCGTCTATCCGGATTTCCACGCCGGGCAGCGGCTGTCCGACCGACGAATTGAACCGGTCCGACGGGCGCATCACCGTTGCGCCGCCGGAGGTTTCCGTGAGTCCATACGCGTTGAGAATGGTGAACCCCATGCCGTACAGGTCGCGGCCAATCGCCGGGTCGAACGTCGATCCGCCCGTCACAAACAGCCGCATGCGCGGCCCGAGCGGACGATGAATCCGGCCGAGCAGTCGCCTGGCGGGATTGAGGCCCGTGGCGTTTCTGATCCGCACATTGCCGGCGATGATGCCGCGCAGCAGCCCGCGCGCCAGCGCGCCGCGGCGGCCCGTCTCCGCCATGACGCGCTGGTGAATCAAATAGAAGAATTGCGGGACGCAGGCAAACAGCGTGATATCGCGCGATGCCAGCGCCGCCACCAGCGAACTGGAGTTGATCGTCTCCAGAAAGACGACGCGCGCGCCAGACGCGAGCGGCAGCAGCAGATTCGCCATTTGCGCGAGGGCGTGAAACAGCGGGAGCACGCCAAGCAGCGCATCGCGATCGCTCACGGGCACGACGGCCAGCGCGCCGCGGCGCTCCGCCTCCAGATTGCCGTGCGTCAGCACGACGCCTTTGGGATCGGCCGTCGTTCCCGAGGTATACAGCATTACCGCCATCGCGTCGTCCGGCATGTCCGCAAGAGGCGGCGGGGGCTCCCCACCAACCGGTGCAAATGGATCGGGGACGCCTTCCGCCTCGGCGCGCAGCAACGCCAATACAGGCGGAGTAGAAGCGTTCGCGATCGCCGTGCGTGCGGTATCGAGATACCGCGGCGTCGTCATGAGCACGCGCGCGCCGCAATGATCCACGACGATGGCCACCTGGGGAGCCTTATAGGCCGTGTCGAGCGGCACGGCGACCGCGCCGATGCGCAAAGCGCCGAGATAAGCGGCGATCCACCGGCCGTCGTTGTCCGCGAGCAGCGCCACGCGATCGCCGCGGCCGATGCCGCGTTGAAGCAGCCATCGCGCCGCACGCCCAGCCAGATCATCCAGTTCGCCGAACGTCATCGTCTCCACGCGGCCATCGGTCCGGACAAGCTCGATCGCGGGCCTGGACGGGCGCTGCCGGCAGGCGTCGCCGATCAGTTGGGCGAAGTTCATTTGGTGGGGATTATGACGTGGTATTGTCTTCTTCTTGGCGCGACCCACTTGACCTGCCGTGGTAGTGGCCGCTTGGCGGCTGCGGCGCAGCCGCTGCCACGGCACGTCAAGTGAGTCGCGCTGACTCGAGGAGCTGACGATGTCCAAGATGGTGGTGCTGGCGGGTGTGTTCTCGCTCGGCGTCCTGACCTCGGCAGCCACCGTGCAAACGCCCGTGGAGCTCAAAGAAGGCGACGCCGCGCCGGCGTTTTCCCTGCCCGGATCGGACGGGAAAACCCATACGCTGGCCCAGTACAAGGGCCGCGGCGTCATCCTCGCGTGGTTCCCGGCGGCGTTCACCGGTGGTTGAACGGCTGAGTGCAGGTCGCTCCGTGCGAGCGGCGAGGCGATCAAGAAATACGATGTCGCGTATTTCATGATCAGCGTGGACGATGCCGAGAAGAACAAACGCTTTGCGGAACAGGAAGGCGCGGACTTCCCGATCCTGTCCGATCCGGGCAAGCAGGTGGCGACGGCCTACGGCGTACTGAACGCCGGCGGCACCGCCAATCGATGGACGTTCTACATCGGCGGTGACGGAAAGCTGCTCTTCATCGACAAGGGCCGGACCCAGACGGCCGCCGCCGGTGAGACGCTGACCAGGAAGCTCGAGGAACTGGCCGGCAAGGGACTCATCAAGCGGAAGAAATAGTTCGGGCGCGGACGACGGCCAGGTTCCCGTCGTTCGCGTCGTTCGCGTCGTTCCCGTCGTTGTCCTATCATTTTCTCGTGATCGATCCGATTGCCCGATACCGCGAATGGTTTGACGACGCGGCCTTGGACACCAACGTGGATGCCAAGGCCGCCTGCCTCTCGACCGTTGACGACACCGGCCGGCCGTCAAGCCGCATGATCCTCATTCAGTACTTCGACAAACGCGGATTCACGTTCTTCACGAATCTCGAGAGCCGCAAGGCCATCGACATCGCGAGGCGGCCGACCGTCGCGCTGTGCGTCCACTGGCCGCATCGCGAGCGTCAGGTGCGGATCGAAGGGTTCGTCGCCATGGTGCCGGATGCGGAAGCTGACCAGTACTTTGTCTCGAGGCCGCGCGAGAGCCAGATCGGGGCGTGGGCCTCACGGCAGAGCCGCCCGCTGGCCTCGCGGGAGGAACTGGATCAGCGCGTGAGTGAGTTCACGCGTCGATACGCCAACCAGCCCGTGCCGCGCCCGCCGTTCTGGTCGGGCTATCGCGTGATTCCCGATCGCCTGGAGTTCTGGCAAGGCCGTCCCGGCCGGCTGCACGATCGCGAGCTGTTCCAGCGTCAGGGTCGTGCGTGGCAACACGGCAGGTTGTATCCGTGACGCCCCCGGACACGCCCGGAGATCCCGCCGCGCCGGGCCTCCCGTCCGCGCCGCCGGCGGGCCCGGTGCCCGCGTCCCGTCCCGAGCATCCCGATCGCTATTTCCTCGCCGGGCCCCACTCGCGCCTTCGCGAAATCCTGCTGCTGGGCCGCGCCGTGCGCGATTTCATCAAGGGCTTTCGCGTGCTGCACTTCGTAGGGCCGTGCGTCACCATCTTCGGATCCGCGCGATTTTCCGAATCACATCCGTACTACGCGATCGCGCGGCAGCTTGGCCGCCGCGTGTGCCAGTTGGGATTCACGGTGATGACCGGAGGCGGGCCGGGCCTGATGGAAGCCGCCAACCGCGGCGCGCAGGACATCAGGGGCCGGTCCGTCGGCTGCAACATTGAATTACCGTCGGAGCAGGCGCCCAATCGCTACCTGGATCACTACGTCACCTGCCACTACTTCTTCGTCCGCAAGGTCCTGCTGTTCAAGTATTCCTACGCGTTCGTCGGATTACCCGGCGGCCTCGGGACGCTCGACGAACTGTGCGAAGCGCTGACGCTGATTCAAACTGGAAAGATCCAGAACTATCCCGTCGTTCTGATCGGCACCGCCTACTGGGAGCCGTTCATCGCGCTGCTGCGTGAAATGGTGCAGGAGGGCGCCGTCGCCGCGTCCGATCTGAATCTCCTCAAAATCACCGACGACATCGAGGAAGCCGTCCATCACATTGAGTCGCATACGGTGGGGTCGTTTGGCTTGCGACGAGTCGAGCGCCCGAAGTGGTGGCTGGGAGAGCGATAACCCAAAGAGCACGTGCAAGTCACGCCGCCGTTGTCTTGCTCGCGGCGGCGGTTTCCTTGCCATGCACCGTCAGTACCGGCACCGGCGACCGCCTGACGACGCGCTCGGCGACGCTGCCGAGCAGCAGATGCCCGACCATGCCGCGGCCGTGCGTGCCGAGGACGATGAGATCGATGTCCTCCTCGGCCGCGAGCGCGAGCACCTGATCGACGGGAGTCCCGATAAGGGCGCGGGTGACGAGCCGATCGGGCGGCAGAGCGGTGGAGGCGGCCAGCTTGTCGAGATGTTCCCGCGCCCCTTCCTCCGCCTGCGCGAGGATGTCCGTCATCGGCACGGTGGAGAGCTCGGGGCCGTAGGGAAACGTGTACGGCTCAGGAATCACGTGCAGAAGATAGAGACGGCTCCCGAATTCCTGGGCAAATGTGGTCGCGAGCCTGAGGGCCGCGTGCGCCGGCTCGCTGAAATCCGTCGGAACGAGGATGCGCTTGATCGGAATCATGGCGAAGCCTCCCGACAGAAGGTACGCAAGGTGCGTGCCTACGGCGCCGGCAGGCGCACGGCGGCAATTGTGCCTCCGGTGGGCGGGCAATCCAGGGAGATTTCCCCGCCGTGGCCCTGAATAATGCGTCGCGCGGTCGCGAGTCCCAGCCCCGTGCCTCGGTGCTTCGTGGTGAAAAATGGCTCGAACAGGTGCTCGCGCACCTCTTCCGGAATTCCCGGTCCCTGATCGACAACCCGCAGTTCCTGCCACTCGTTCGACCGGCGGACCTGCACGCGGATCTCGCCTGTGCCGTCCATGGCCTGCGCGCTGTTGATCAGCAGGTTGAGCAGCACGAGCTTCACCTGCTCCGCGTCAACGGCGATCTGCGCGTCGCTCGGCTCGATCAGAATGGCCACGTCGCGGAACCGCGGATCTTCTCGCAGGAGTGACACCGTGTTGTCGAGCAGCGTCCGGACCGCGATCGTCTGAAGCTTCGGTTGCTGAGGCCGCGCAAAGACGAGCAGGTCCTGCACGATGTCGTTGAGCGTGTCGATGCGCGTGACCGCTTCGGCCGCGATGCCCTGTTCCGGGCTGCCCGGCGCCAGCCGTTTGCCGATGACCTGCATCGCCCCGCGGATGCCGGCGAGCGGATTGCGCACTTCATGCGCGACAATCGCCGCCATTTTGCCGAGCTGCACCAGCGCCGTCTGGGCCCGCAGCGTCGCTTCCGACGCCTTGCGCGCCGTGATGTCGTTCCGAATCGCGATGTACTGCTGCGGCCGCCCGCGGTCGTCCACGAACGGCACAATCGTCGTGTCCACCCAGTACAGGGATCCATCTTTGGCGCGATTGCGAATTTCCGCGCGCCAGACGCGCCCGGATCCGATGGTCCGGTACATCTCCCTGAAAAACTCCACCGGGTGATGCCCGGAGTTGATGATCCGGTGGTTGCTGCCGATCAGCTCCTTGCGCGAGTATTTCGAGATTTCGCAGAACTTGTCGTTGACGTACGTAATGGTTCCGGTGACGTCCGTGATGGCAACGATCGCCGATTGATCGAGCGCGTACCGGATGCGCTCGAGATCTTTCGACGACCGGCCCAGCGCCTGCTCGGCAACGGCCAGCGCCGCGTCCCCCCGTCGATAGCGGACCACGACGAACGCCGCCGCCCAGCACGCGATGATGGCGACCACATCGCCGAACATCCGCGGCCAGATCGGGCCGCCGCCCCGGACGAGCGCCGTGAGCAGGATGGCCACCGTCGATTCCAGGGCGAGCAGATAGCCGAGCATCGGCCGCTCCGCCCAGACCGCCAGCAGAATCGCCACCACGTAGAGCGGCGCTATTTCGCGGTCGTGCACGAGCCAGGCGCCCGTGATGAAGACCACCGCGACGCCCAGGCTCGCGAGCGCTTCGAGGTTTCGACTGGAAGGGTTCGCCGTCACAAACCGATTGGCCCGAGGCTTGAATATACCCGGTCGGCCGGCTGACGCGCGGCGAAAAGTCAGCGTCCATCGAGATGATGCAGACAGAGGAGCGCGGAATATCGCCCATGACGCGGGAAAATCTGCCCATGCCGGAAGTTCTTGTCGTCGATGACGAGCCGCTCATCCGGTGGTCTCTCTCGGAAGGCCTGACAGAGAACGGCTATGGCGTCCGCCTGGCCGGCAATGCCGCGGAGGCACGCGCGGCCCTGGCGCTCATTGGGCAGCAACCGCTTGTCGTCCTGCTTGATTTGCGACTGCCGGACGTGGTCGATCTGTCGCTGCTGGCGGAGATCCGCAGACGCTGGCCCGGCGCGAAGGTAGTGATGATGTCCGCGCACGGCACGGCGGATGACATGACTCGCGCCACTGAACTGGGCGCCGTGAGTTTCGTGGAGAAGCCGTTCGACGTGACCGAAGTGGTGAGGATCGTAGGCGAAGCCTGGGGGAGTCCAACATGAAACGCGTCGTGCTGACGGTCGGTCTGGTGGTGATTGGAACGATGGCATGGTCGAACCCTGTTTCCCACGCGTCGTCGGCGGCGCCCGATGATCCCGTGAAGGGCATGAAGGTGTATGCGGATCAGAAGTGCTCCACTTGCCATGCGATTAACGGCGCCGGCGGCAAGCTCGCGCCGGATCTCGGGGCCATCGGCGCCAAGCGCGACGCCGCGTGGCTCGCGGCGTATCTGGCGAATCCGACCACGCTGGACCCGAAGAAGCCGCCGAAGATCAAGATGAAGCCCACGACCGCCAAGGGCGCGGATCTCGACGACCTGGTCGCTTATCTGCTCTCGCTCAAGGGCAAGAAGTAGTCCCATGGGCCCGCGGACTTCGCCCGAGCCCGCGCCGGCGTCAGGCCGGCGCAGCGTCCTGTCATGGCTGCTCGGCACCTGGTCGGCCGGTGTGCTGGGCGCGATCGCGTTCCCGGTGCTGCGCTACCTGGTGCCGCCCGAAGTGCCGGAAGCGACGACGCTGTCCGTCAAAGGCGGATCGGCTTCCGCGCTCGCGCCCAACAGCGCGCGCATTGTGCCATTCGGGTCCACCCCGGCGCTCGTCGTCCGCGCGCCCACCGGGGAAGTGCGGGCGTTCAACGCGACCTGCACCCATCTGGCGTGCACGGTCCAGTACCGGACCGATCTCGAGCACATCTGGTGCGCGTGCCACAACGGCCACTACGACTTGAACGGCAAGAACATCGCCGGACCGCCGCCGCGGCCGCTGACCGAGTACGACGCGCACGTCCAGGGCGACGAAATCATCATCTCCAAGAGAACGTGAAGCGCATGCGCACCTGGCTTACCGAACGCGGGCCAGTGGCCGAGGTTCAAGAGGCCATCGCGCACAAGACCGTCCCGCAGCATCGCTATTCCCTTTGGTACTACCTGGGCGGGATGACGCTGTTCTTCTTCATGGTGCAGGTCGTCACCGGCATTCTGCTGCTGCTCTACTACCGCCCGAGTTCGGCCGAGGCCTACGACAGCGTCCAGTTCATCATGACGCGCGTGCCGTTCGGCTGGCTCGTGCGCTCGATTCATTCCTGGTCGGCCAACCTGATGGTGGGCGCGGCGTTCGTACATTTGTTCAGCGTGCTGTTCCTCAAGGCGTATCGCCGGCCGCGCGAAGTTAGCTGGCTGACAGGCGTGCTGTTGCTGTTCCTCACGCTGGGATTCGGGTTTACCGGCTACCTGCTGCCCTGGAATGAACTGTCGTATTTTGCGACCCGCGTCGGGACTGACATCGCGGGCGTCGTGCCAGGGGTGGGAGAGTTCATTCTGACGTTCCTGCGCGGCGGCAAGGACATCAGCGGCGCCACGCTGACGCGCTTTTACGGTTTCCACGTCGCCGTGCTGCCCGCGATCGCGACGGCCCTGATCGGTCTGCATCTCCTGCTGGTGCAGTACCACGGGATGAGCGTGCCGCCATCCGTCGAGGAAGAGGCCGCGCGCGCCGGACGATCCGTGCCCGCGATGCCGTTCATGCCGCACTTCGCCCTGCGCGATCTGTTTGGATGGACCGTCGCCTTGGCATTGTTGGCGGGGCTGTCGGCCTATCTCCCCTGGGAACTCGGGCATAAGGCCGATCCATTCGCGCCGGCGCCGGCGGGCATCGAGCCGGAATGGTATTTCCTGTGGACGTTCCAGGCTCTCAAGTACATGCCCGCGCACATCCTCGGCATCGAAGGCGAGCTCGTGGCCATTGCCGTCATGGGCCTGGGCGCCGTCGCGCTGGTGCTCTTGCCGTTCCTCGATACCAACACGCGGCGATCTCGCGCCATCGTGACCTGGCTCGCCGTGGGCGCGCTGGTCTTCATGGTGACGATGACGCTGCTGGCCGTCGGAGGGAGTCAGCCATGACGCGTGCCTCCATGGGATTGTTGGTTGCTGCGGCCGTCGTCATGGCCGCGACCGGAGCGATGCGAGCCGCGGTTCCAATCGCACAAGGCCGGACATCATCGCCGACCGCCGTGGCGCCGCACGTCGTTGAGTCACCGGGCCAGCCGCCGGACGCGGCGTTCAAAGACGACGTTCATGCCCGGGCAGGCCTGACCTGCGCGTCGTGTCACGGTGGGCCGAAGCCTGGCGGCGGTTATGCGACGATCGCGCGAACCGCGATTGCGCCGCTTTGCGCCAAGTGTCACGCGGACGCCGCCTACATGAAGACCTTCGCGCCCCAGGTCCGCGTGGATCAGTACGCCCAGTATCAGACCAGCGTGCACGGCCGGCAAATGGCCAAAGGCGAGACGCGCGTGGCGACCTGCAGCGACTGCCATCGCGCCCACGGAATCGTCGCCGTCCGCGATACCCGGTCGCCTGTCGCGCCGACGCATGTCGCGCAGACGTGCGGGCGGTGCCATGGCGATCCGGCGCGGATGACGCCGTTCAATCGATCGCCCGACATCCCCGGTGACTGGTCGAAGAGCGTGCACGCCGACGCGCTGCTGAAGCGCGGCGACACCTCGGCGCCCACCTGCAGCACCTGTCATGGCAGCCACGGCGCCACCCCGCCCGGCGCGGAATCGGTTGCCAATGTCTGCGCTCAATGTCACGTGCGCGAAGCGGAACTGTTCAAGAAGAGCAGGAAAGCCGAGTTGTTCAGGTCCATGGGCCAGGGCGACTGCCTGACCTGTCACAGCAACCATCACATCGAGCCTCCACAGGCGAGCTGGATTGGGCTCGACGAGAAAGCCCTCTGCGCGACGTGTCACGACGACACGATGCCTGGCGCCGCCGCGATCACCACCGTGCGCGCCGGGTTTGACGATTTGCAGGGCCGGATGGCCGCGGCTCGGGAGGTGCTCGGTCGCGCCGAGACGGCGGGCATGCTGGTCGAGGACGGCAAGCTCGCATTGCACAATGCGGGCGAAGCGCATGTCCGTCTGCGCGTGCTCGTCCATACCTTTGCGGCCGCGCCATTCGACGACGTGCTGAAAGAAGGCGTGGCGGCCGCGAACGAGGCGCGCACGGTTGGCACCAGCGCGATGAGCGAATTGCAATACCGGCGCCGCGGCCTCGCCGTGGCGACGCTCGTCATCCTCGGCTTTCTCGGAACGCTTCTCGTAAAGATTCGCAGACTGCCGGCCACGTAATGCACACGTCCATGGACCATCCTGCGGCAGCGTCGGACCGCGATGACCGGCTTATACTAGGCCGCGTGTCCGGCCGTCGTGTCCTCGTTGTTGACGACGAACAGTTGATCCGCTGGTCGCTCGCGCAACGGCTGAAGGACGAGGGCTACGACGTCGTCGAAGCCGGCACGGCCGCGGAAGCGATCGAGCGGGCCGATCAGGGCGTCGATCTGGTCCTGCTCGACTACAAGCTGCCGGATGAAGACGGGTTGAGCGTGCTCAAACGCCTGCGCGATCTCGATCCCGACACACTCGTGATCATGCTGACCGCGCATCGGAGTGTGGACATCGTCGTCGAGGCCATGAAAGGCGGCGCCTTCGACTATGCGACCAAGCCGTTCGATCTGGACGATGTGGCGCTCAGGGTCTCGCGCGCCCTGGAAACGACTCGTTTACGCCGCGAGTTGCGCACGCTGCGGGACTCGCTGGCGCGGCCGTTCGGTCTGGCGTCCATCATCGGCGAATCCGAGCCGATGCAGCGCGTGAAGCAACTGGTGCGGAAGGTCGCGTCCAGTCCCGGATCCACCGTCATCGTCACCGGCGAGAGCGGCACGGGCAAGGATCTGGTGGCGAAGGTCATCCACTACCTGAGCAACCGCGCGGCGCGGCCGTTTCTCAACATTACGTGCTCGGCCCTGCCGGAGGCGCTGCTCGAGTCAGAGCTGTTTGGCTACGAGCGCGGCGCGTTCACGGACGCGCGGCAGCAAAAGCGCGGCCTCTTCGAGCAGGCAGACGAAGGGACCGTCTTCCTGGACGAGATCGGCGAGATGGCGCCCGGGCTCCAGGCCAAACTCCTGCGAGTGCTGGAGGAAAAGGCGTTCCGGCGTGTCGGGGGCTCCGGCGACATTCGCGTGGACGTCCGCGTGGTGGCCGCGACGAATCGCGATCTGGAGGAACAGGTTCGGGCCGGCCGGTTCCGGGAGGATCTGTTCTATCGGCTGAACGTGCTGCGCGTGGAGATGCCGCCGCTTCGCGTGCGGCAGGGCGACGTGGGGTTGCTCGCGCAGCATTTTGTTGAGATATTCAGTCGCGAATTCAAGCGGCCGGTGCGAGGACTCAGCCAGCCTGCTGAAGCCGCGCTGCGTGCGTATGGCTGGCCGGGCAACGTCCGCGAGCTTCGCAATCTGGTTGAGCGCGCGGTGCTGCTGTGTGAAGGCGACCTCCTGCAGCCGTCCGACTTCGACAGCTTGCACACGGCGCGCCAGCGGTCGCCCGCCGCCCATGGTTTCGACCTGCCCGCCGAAGGCGTCAACCTCGAGGAGGTTGAGCGCAGTCTCGTGGTCCAGGCGCTGGAGCGCGCCGGCGGCAACCAGACGCGCGCCGCGTCCCTGCTCGGTCTCCATCGCGATCAGATCCGCTATCGCATCGAAAAGTTCGGCCTCAAGAATTGATCCGGGGGCTTCGCCCCCAGACCTCCGGCTCGCTCACTCGCGCAACGCGCCTCTGAAGGGCTCTCAGGCACGCTGTACTCCGTTCGCGAGGCTCGGGCGCTGATCGCGCCCTCGCCGTCTGCATCAAACGATATAGGTTGGCGTGCACCAAATCGCACCAGCTTCGTTACCTTTCCACTCCTGAAGATTCCGGCATACCGATTGCTACATCTCCGGCGGCCGCTGTGATAAACATCGGCTCCGTCGGGGAGGGCACTAATGGGCAGGAAGATCCGGAAGATCGACCCTAAAGCTTGGCTGGCCTGTGGGTTAGCGCTCTGGTTGGCCGCGCTGATTGGCGTGCGGGCGAACGCGGCTTCCGCGGTTGAGCAGGCCGCACCCTCCGAGAAAAAACCCGCAGCGGCGCCGAAAGCTCCCCAAGGGTCGTCACCGTCGGCGCAAACTCCACCACAGGCCGGTGCGGCCGCCAAGACGGTAGGCGAGGACACCTGCCTCACCTGCCACGACGACAAGAAGCGCGGATACGAAGGCAGCCCGCACTCGGTCAAGTCCGACGAGCGGACGCCGGGCGCCAAGCTGGGCTGCGAAACGTGCCATGGCCCGGGCAGCAAACACGCCGACGACCCGGCGGCCAATCCGCTCATCCGGTTCAGCAAAGAAAAGCCCGCCACCGTCAACGCGGTCTGCACGACGTGCCACAACCGGGGCGATCACGCGCTCTGGGAGGGCAGCCAGCATGAAAACCGCAACCTCTCGTGCATCAGCTGCCACTCGGTGCACAACTACAAGTCGGCCCAGAAACAGTTGAAGGGCGAGAGCCAGCGCGACGTCTGCATTACGTGCCACCGCGACAAGATCGCCAAGCTCGATCGGTCCGGCCACATGCCGGTGCGCGAGGGCAAGATGGAATGCACGACGTGCCATAACGTGCACGGCGCGACCAACGTCCGGTTGCTGCGCAAGGGCGATTCGATCTCGGAGCTGTGCACGTCCTGTCACGCGGATAAGCGCGGACCGTTTCTGTGGGAACATCCGCCGGTGCGCGACGGCTGCACGACGTGCCACGACCCGCACGGCTCGTCGAACGAGCGCATGTTGATCACGAAGCCGCCGTTGCTGTGTCAGCGGTGTCACGTGAGCACGAGGCATCCCAGCACGATTTACGACTCCGTGCTGCTGGGGCCCACGACACCAGCGCCGAGCGTGCGCGTGTATGGCCGGTCCTGTGTCACCTGCCACGCCGCGATCCATGGCTCGAATCACCCGAGCGGCCAGCGCTTCATCCGCTGAGAGGAGGGGAACATGCGAACCAGAACATTCATTGTCGCCGCCGCCCTCCTGCTCGCGCCCGCCACGATCTGGGCGCAGGTTCCGGGCTCGCCGCCCCACATTCCGCCGACCATCGTGCCCCAGGGCCCATCGACGGGAACGTCGCCGTTTTCCGTGGGCTTTCTGGACTTCGGCATCCGGAACACCACGGCTGACGGCGATGCCACCCGATACGAACGGTACCGGGACCTCCGAGACGGCCTGTTTCTCGAGAGCGCGCTGATTGCCGTCAATCAGAACGATTGGAATTTCGGATTCGCCGGCAGCCACATGGGCATGAAAGACCAGCGCATGATCGTCGGCGGAAGCAACCAGGGCAGGATCAAGGGCTGGTTCATGTGGGACCAGATTCCCATGCTGCTGAGCCGGACGACGCAGACGTTCTTCGAGGGCGATGTCATCAACAACAACGGCGTGTTGCGCATTGCCGATCCGATCCAGCAGCAGGGGCAGGCCAACGCCAACAACATTCCGCTGCTGTTCGCGCCGCCGAACACCCAGGTGTTCTCGATCGGGACCGAGCGGCACATTGCGGAGAGCGGCGTCAGCCTGCATCTGACGAAGGACACGGAGTTCCGCGGGCTGTTCCGGAATACGGCCAAGACCGGCGGCATTCCGTACGGCGGATCGTTCGGGCACAGCCAGCTCGTGGAGACCATCGCGCCCGTCGAGCACACCACCAGGGATGCCGAGGCGTCCCTGGAATACGTGCACGATCGGTATCTCTTCCGCGCGGGCTACGTCGGCAGTTTCTTCACCAACGACAACACGACATTGACCTTCGACAATCCGTTCCGCCTGCAGGACACGACGTCGGCGTCCTCGCGCGGCCGGTCGTCGCTGCCGCCGAGCAGCACGTTCTTCTCGGTGAACGGCATGGCCTCGATGCGGCTGCCGGGCCACAGCCGGGTCACGGGCTACATCTCGTCAGGCCTGCTCGAGGACGCGGGAGATCCCATCATGCCGCAGACCGTCAACACGGCCGTGGTCGGCATCAATCCGTTGCCGCGAACGACCGTGGATGGGAAGGCGCGGACGCTGGCGTCGACGGTGACGTTCACATCGAGGCCGTTGACCAAGGTGGACTTCAACGCCCGGTTCAGGTCGTACGACTACGACAACCAGACACCCGTGTTCATCACGTCGCAGCGCGTGTCGTACGACAACGCCGTGAGCAACCTGAATCCGGCCATTGAGACGGAACCGTTCGGGGTCAGCCGCCAGATCTTCGACGGACAGGCGCGGTATCTGTGGAGGCCCGGCACCAACATCGGCGTGGGCTACCTGTTCCAGCGCGAGGCGCGCTCGCATCGGATCTACGAAGACGTCACGGACAACGGCGTGTATGCGACCTTTGACACCGTCGGTAACCAGTGGTTCACCGTCCGGACTCGATATGAATTCACGGTGCGCCGCGGCAATGGTCTCGACGAGACCCTCCTCTCGGAGGTGGGCGAGCAGACGGGCATGCGGCACATGGACCTGGCGCCGCGCGATCGCAACCGGATCACCGTGATTGGCGTGCTGACGCCGATGGAAAACGTGGCGTTCAACGTCTCCGCGACGGCCGGCAAGGACGACTACCTGCAGAGCCAGTTCGGGCTCCGCGACAACAACCATCAGGTCTACAGTGCCGGCATCGACTGGACGCCACGGGAACATGTCGCGTTCAGCGCGTCCTACAGCTTTGAGGACTATGCGGCGTTATCGCGTTCGCGGCAGGCGAATCCCGACACGCCAACCGGCTGCGCGAACACATATCCGCCGCCGGCCGGTAAAGTCGCCTGTCAGTTCTACGATCCATCTCGCGACTGGTCCGTGGACACGGACGAATTCGTCCACTCGTTCATTCTGAATGCCGACTTTCTCAACATAAAGAACCGGTTCGACCTGCGCGTGGCCTACGATTCAAACCGGTACAGCGGGACGTACCACTACATCACCGGCTCGGTTCCCGACCGGACGCTGCCGGATGAGGTCACCGGCGTGCCCTCCACGCTGCCGGACCCGGTTCAGCTTCCCGACGTGCACAGCAACCTGGATCGGTTGACCGCGGACTTTGTCTATAACTTCAACAGGCGTGTCGGTCTGGGTGTGTCGTACTGGTTCGAGAAGTACGGCGTTCAGGATTTCGCGCTCGACGCCGAATCCGTTGGCAACGGCGTCACCAATCAGGCCGTGCTCCTCGGCTACATGTACACGCCCTACACCGCGCAGACGGGCTGGTTGAGGCTGATCGTTCGCTGGTAAGACGAAGGATCAGCAGGAAAAGGGGCCAACGGGACAACAGGACAACGGGATAACGGATTAGCGGAATAGCTCTGCGATTAACCCGTTGTCCCGTTAACCCGTTGCCCCGTTATCAACTCTCTCTTTCTTCCCCGACAGTCCTCACACGGTCCCTTGATTCGGATCGTGCGGTACGGACGTTCGCAGATGAAAACCATCGTCCGTTCCGCACGCCCGTCTCGTACGGGGCCCTGGACGTAGTCCCAATGGCACGTGTAGTCGGTGGCGGAGGCCGGAGGCATGGGGGACTGCATCGCAAGCCACGTACCGTGCCGAAGGTTCGGAAAAGACGCTGAAATCCGGCCCGATTGCAGTACTGACTCACAAAAACCGACGGAGACCCGCAGCCTCGGGTCGTGTCTCGGTCTGACGTGATTCGTTGCTGGCCTCCGCCGCATGCTCGCGCGCCGTCGGCTGGCGGTCAGCGTTGTCGGCGTGCCGACAACGATCCACACCTCCGGCGCGCTGCGGCAAAGTCGGCCAGCAGCGAGTCACGTCAGACTGAGACACGACCCAGCCTCGTGGATCTGACTTACCGGGAGAACACCGCAGGCCGCAGCGGTTCCGGCGCCGGCGGCGGCTCGTACCATACCCGTTCCAGGAACAGCCCCGACGCCGACGCCGTGAGTTTCGGCGGGAGATCCGACGTGCTCGAGAGCAAACTCGCGACCTGTTCGGCCTGCAGCCCGCCCCGTCCGACTTCAACCAGGACACCGACGATGCGCCGGACCATCTTCCAGAGAAAGTGCGAGCCGGTGACGCGCACGAGGATCAGGTCGTCGCTTTCGCGAATCGTGATGCTCTCGAGCAGCACGTGCGTGGATTTCTCCTCAGGATCGTCGTCGGTGAAGGCGCGGAAATCACCGAAGCCCGCCAGTGCGGCGCCGGCCTGGTGCATCACGGCCACATCCAGCGGCTCGCGGACCCACCAGACAAACGGCTTGGCGAATGCCGATCGGCGCCGCGAGATTTGATAGAGGTAGCTCCGGGCGATGGCGCTGTGACGCGCGTGGAACCGCGGCGGAACCCGCTCGACGCTGAGGATGTTGATGTCGGCCGGCAGGGCGTCATTGACGCGCGCGAGCAACGTCGCGGGCGGCAGCGTGGTTTTGGTATCGAGATGCGCCACTTGCGCCAGGGCGTGAACGCCAGCGTCCGTCCGGCCGGATCCGTAGGTCTCGAAGGGGCCGGGCCCGAGCGCCGTCTGAATCGCCCGGTGCAGCTCGCCCTGCACGGTCCGTGCATTTTGTTGCCGCTGCCAGCCGCTGTAGCGGGTGCCGGCGTACTCGATCGTGAGCTTGAATCTCGGCATGGGCTTTGTGTGAACCGGAACTCGTACATCCTCCGTGGTTGGTGCACTCCGCTGCGTCACTCGCCCCCGGCGTGTCGAGTGTATGCTTTTTGGCTGGGGGCTGGCGCCCGAGTCCAGCCGGAGGCAGGCCGATGATTGTGAAACGGTTTTTCGAAACCAAGCTCGCGCAGACGAGCTATCTGATCGGCTGCAAGGAGAAGCGGGAAGCGATCGTCATCGATCCCAACCGCGATGCCGAACAGTACGAGAAGATGGCCGAGGCCGAAGGCGTGCGCATCGCGCACATCACGGAAACGCACATCCACGCGGACTATCTGTCGGGCAGCCGCGAGCTGGCGGCGCGCACGGGCGCCACGTTGTACGTGTCGGATGAAGGCGATGCGTCCTGGAAGTACGCATTTGCCGGCGAGCCTGGTGTGAAGACCGTCAGGGACGGCGATCGCATCACGGTCGGCAACGTGCTGATTGACGTCGTCCACACGCCGGGCCACACACCCGAGCATCTGTCGTTTCTCGTGACCGATTCACTCGTGGCCACCGATCCCATTGCGGCCGCGACCGGCGACTTCATCTTTGTCGGCGACGTCGGCCGGCCGGACTTGCTCGAGAAAGCCGCCAACATCAAGGGGACGATGGAGGCGGGTGCGAAGTCGCTGTATGAAAGCCTCCGGCGTTTTTCGCAGAAGCCGGACTGGCTGCAGATCTGGCCGGGACATGGCGCAGGATCAGCGTGCGGGAAGGGCATCAGCGCCGTTCCGCACAGCACCCTGGGCTATGAGCGGCGGTTCAACTGGGCCTTTCAGGCCGGCAGCGAGCGCGCGTTTGTCGCCGGCGTGCTGGCGGGGCAGCCCGAGCCGCCGAAGTACTTCGCCGAGATGAAGCGGCTGAACAAGGAGGGGCCGCGCGTGCTCGGCGGATTCCCGCGGCCTCCGCTGCTCGACCTGCGACTCCTCGAGCGGCGCCTGCACGAAGGCGCGCTCGTCGTGGACACGAGACGCGCGGCGGAATTCGCCATGGGTCACGTTCCCGGCACGATCAGCATTCCCTCCGATTCCAGCTTTACGACCTACGCCGGCTGGTTCGTGCCCTACGACGCGGATTTCTTCGTCATCGTGGACGATCGCGCGCCGAACGCGATCGACGTCGTCGTCCGCGATCTGGCGATGATTGGCCTGGACCGTGTCGCGGGTTATTTCGACGCGGCGGTTGTTGACGAATGGACCTGCGGCGGCCGCCAGCCCGCCACCGTCCCGCAAATCACGGTCGCGGACCTGAAGGAGTCCCTGGCGCGCGGCGCGGTGACGCTCGTGGACGTCCGCAACGAGAACGAGTGGGCGACCGGCCGCATCGACGGCGCCCGTCACATCGCGCTCGGCTATGTGGGCGATCGCGCCGATGAGATTCCGAAGACCAAACCCATCGTGCTGCAGTGCGCGTCCGGTGTCCGATCGGCGATTGCCGCCAGCATCCTGCAGGCGCGCGGCGTCGAACGCGTGATCAATCTGGCCGGCGGCATCAACGCCTGGCGCAAGGCGAACCTGCCGATTACGTCGGACTAAGGACGCCGAGGGCGGCAACTGAGGTCCCCGGATCACCAGTTCACGCCACCAAATCGCCAGATCACGGGTGACCGCGTGGCGGCGGCGCATAAACTGATACCCTGTATCGATGGCCGTAACCACGGCAGCAAAACGAGTTGTACAAGGATGGGGCCGGATTCTGGGGGGCTTTCAGCCGACGCTGTCCCTCGAAATCACGCGCGAGTGTCCGCTTCGCTGCCCGGGCTGTTATGCCTATGGCGAGGACCATCTGGGCGGCGATGTCGTCCTGCGCCAGCTCCGCGACTTCAAGGGGCAGGAACTCATCGACGGTGTGCTGGACGTGGTGCAGCGGATGCGCCCCACGCACCTGTCCATCGTCGGCGGCGAGCCGCTCGTGCGGTTCCGCGAACTGGACGAGCTGCTGCCGAAGCTTTCCGCGAAGGGCCTGCTGCTGCAGGTGGTGACGAGCGCGGTGCGGCCGATTCCTGAAGCCTGGGCGAAGATTCCGAACCTGCAGATCTGCGTGTCGATCGACGGCCTCGCGCCGGAGCATGACGTGCGCCGCGCGCCGGCGACGTACGACCGCATTCTCAAGCACATCAAAGGACATCAGATCACGGTGCACTGCACGATCACGCGGCAGCAGACGCGGCCGGGATACGTGACGGAGTTTGCGGAGTTCTGGAACGCGCAGCCGGACGTGAAGACGATCTGGTTCAGCCTCTACACGCCGCAGAAAGGCGAGGAATCGCCGGAGCGGCTGCTCCCCGAAGATCGGGCGCGCGTCATCGCGGAGATCGACGGGCTGCGCGGCCGTCTGGAAAAACTGCGCGACATGCGCGCCAGCGTCCTCGAGGGCTACCTCAAGCCGCCGTCGGATCCATCGAATTGCATCTTCGCCCAGACGACCGCGTGTATTTCAGCCGACCTCAAGACCAGGATCACGCCGTGCCAGTTCGGCGGCAATCCGGACTGCACGCAGTGCGGCTGCATGGCGTCGGCGGCGCTGGATGCGGTGGGCCGATACAAGCTGCCAGGCGGCCTGAAGGCCGGACAGATCTACTGGGCGTCGCGCAAAGTCGGCCACGGCGTGCGCCGGCTGCGCGGCGGGGCGCGCTAAAGCCGCCAAGCCGCGTCATTCACCTTCGGCTGGGCACTTTCGGTTGGGTGGTAATTCGCGCCCGGCAGGATTCGAACCTGCGACCTTTGGCTCCGGAGGCCAACGCTCTATCCAGCTGAGCTACGGGCGCACAAGCGATTCGGACTGACAGCCAGCGGCTGACAACCAACAGCTAACGGGTGAACGGCCTGCTGGTCGTCAGTTGTCAGTTGTGAGTTCCGCACGTGAGTGCAGTTAGCGCGCCCGGCAGGAGTCGAACCTGCGACCTACGGGTTCGAAGCCCGGCGCTCTATCCAGCTGAGCTACGGGCGCACAGTCGGCCACTTTATCACTTTCTTAGACCGGGGGGCTTCGCCCCGCCGGACCCCCCAGCACGCGCTCCTCGACAGACGCGTCGCGTGAACAAAGGGCGACACGTCTGTCCGCGGGCGCGTGGCTCGGTCGCTATCGCTCCCTCGCTCACACCAGGGTTCGCGGCGCTTGGCCGGGGGGCT
>DASUGC010000055.1:0-8155 GCA_036274235.1 Vicinamibacterales bacterium | reverse complement strand
TGATGAACAGGACGACCGCCGCGATGCGCGTGACGATCGCGCCGATGTTGCCCACCTGATTGGCAAACCCCTGCGCGACCGCGGCCTCCGTCGCCGTCTTGGTTTCGTATTCGGAATTCTCGAACTGCTTGTCAACCGCGTGCGAAATGGCCACCGACTGCGACGGGTCCTTGACCTTGATGAGATACCAGCCCGTCAGGCCTTCCGCGTTGCTGCCGCGCCGGCTCTCCGTCAGATAGTCATGCCGCACCAGGAACTGCGTCTTGTCGGTTTTTTCGTCGCCGGTGTAAATCCCGACCAGGTTGAATTGCCACGTCACGCCGTCGCCGCCGCGGGGCCGGTTGAACGTGCCCTGGATGGGAATCTTGTCGCCGATCTTCCAGTTGAATTTCCTGGCCAAATCCGACCCAACCACCGCGCCCTGCTTGTCAGCCAGCCACGCCTTCAACTGGTCGGGAGGGAGTTTGTACTCCGGGTACATGCGCAGGTAGGTTTCAGGCTCGACCGCAAATTCGAAGACGCCGTTCTTTGGATCCTGGTAGATGCCGCCGAACCACGAGGAGTACGTGGAGTAGTCCACCCCGGGCGTGGCGTTGATGCGCTCGTAGTACGACAGGGGCAGCGGCTGAATGAGGCTGACCTTGTTCGTCATCATCAGCCGATCGGCGCCGGCGGCTTCCACGTTGCCGCCAAACGCGACGCGCAGCATCATCAGCACGCCGAACAGCAGGAACGTGACGACGATCGACAGGAACGTGAGCGTGGTGCGCGTCTTCCGGCGCACGAGATTGCGGCCGATCAGGAACAGGTATTTCATGATGCGGACCCCATCAGCGTGCCCTTCTCCAGATGGAGCGTGCGGCTCGCGCGTTCGGCCGCGCGCGGATCGTGCGTGACCATGACAATCGTCTTCTTGTGCTCGCGATTGAGCGCCTGCAACAGGTCCAGGATCTCGTCGCCGGCCTTGCGGTCCAGGTCGCCCGTCGGCTCGTCGCAGAGCAGCAGCGTGGGGTCGTTCACGATGGCGCGCGCGATGCCAACGCGCTGCTCCTGACCGCCCGAAAGCTGCCGTGGATAATGCCGCGCGCGATCCGCCAGTCCCACGACCTTGAGCGCGATCGCCGTACGCTTCTTGCGCTCGGCGCTCCCGAGCTTGGTGAGCAGCAGCGGCAGCTCCACGTTCCGCTCCGCCGTCAGCACGGGCAGCAGGTTGTAAAGCTGGAACACGAATCCGATGTTCCGCGATCGCCAGTTCGCCAGCGCGCCGCCGCCGAGCTTGTCGATCCGCTGCCCGCCGATCTCAATCGTGCCGCCTGTCGAGTTGTCCAGCCCGCCCATCAAATTGAGCAGCGTCGTCTTGCCCGAGCCCGAGGGGCCCATGAGCGCCAGGAAATCGCCTTCGGGGATGTCGAGATTGACGCCCTTGAGGACGTCGATGCGCTCGCTGCCGCGGGTGAAGTACTTATGGACGTCGCGAATCTGTACCAGGGACATGTCAAACTCCTCCACGCCGGGCTAAGGCCCGGCGGCTACGGCATCTCTGCGCCGGGCTAAGGCCCGGCGGCTACGTCACCCTCTGCGCCGGGCTGAAGCCCGGAGGCTACGGATCTAAGATCCCTTGATCGTGATCTTCTTGCCGGGCGCCAACTCGGGCGGCGGGGAGACTACTACCCGTTCGCCGCCTTTTAAACCGCCGCGCACTTCGATCTGATCGCCGTCGGTACCGCCGGTCGTGATCGCGCGGCGCTCCACCGAATCGTCCACGACGACAAACACATACGCCTGATCGCCTTCCGTCTTGATGGCGGCCTTCGGCGCGAGCGCCGTCGGCCTGGGCGGTTCGGCCGGCGCGGCGCCCCTGGCCGCCGGCTTCGAATCATCCCGCAGAAACGCGACCTTGATGCCCATGTCCGGCAGAATCCGCGGATCCAGCTTGTCGAACGCGATGCGGACCAGCACCGTGGCCTTCTGCCGATCGCCCGTCGGCACGGGCGTGATGACGTGACCGGGGATCTGCCAGTCTGGATACGCGTTTAACGTCACCAGCACGGCCTGACCCGGCGCCACGCGATTGATGTACGTCTCGTTGACGTCCACCTCCACCTCGAGCGATCGCATGTCCACGATGGTGCAGATGCCCGTGCGCGTAAAACCGCCGCCGGCGGACACCGGCGAGACCATCTCGCCCGGCTGCGCGTCCTTCGAAATCGCCACGCCGCTGAACGGCGCGCGAATGATCGTGTTGTCGAGATCCGTTTTCGCCAGGTCGATCTGCCGATCGGCAACCTTGGTCTGTTCCTGCAACGCGACGATGCGCGCCGCCACGGAATCCTGGTTGGCTTTCGCCGCGTCCACGTCGGCTTGCGTGACGATTCCGTCTTTCAACAGCCCCGCCATCCGGGCGTAGTTCTTCTTCGCCTCGTCCAGCCGGACCTCGTTCTCTGCGATCGCGCGGCGGGCGACCCCGGCTTGCGCTTCCGCCAGAGCCAGGGCCGCCTTCATCGTCGTGTCATCGAGCCGCGCGAGGACTTGGCCTTCCTTGATGGCCATCCCTTCCTCCACGTTCACTTCGACGATCTTGCCGGTGATCTTGGAGGAGATCGTCGCCCGGCGGCGGGCGACGACGTAGCCGTTGGCATTGAGGACCTGCGCCTGAGTTCCGGCCGACCGCACGCTGACGGTCGCCACCTCGACCTCAACCGGTTTGGGGGCCGTCAGGTACTTCCAGGCGGCCAAGCCGCCCCCGCCCAGGATCAGGAGCAGGACAACAACGCGGACCCACCTTCCGGAAGAGGCCGATTCAGGTTCCCGCTCGATACGCAGCGCCGCCAGGTCGTCTTTCAGTTCAGTCAAGGACCCTTCAGTATATTCAGGTCTGTTTGACGGCGCAGGTCACACCCGGGATCGGGGGAATCGGTCAATGGACGCGGAATCTCGGTGGATGGCGGCTGGCGGGTCTGGACCGCCGTCGTCTGGACGCGCGCCTCAGGAGACTCTCGTTCTTACCGGCCTGGCACTCCCAGCCATGACCTCGACACGTAGTCGCCCATCGTCAATCCGAACATGATGAGGAGCCAGAAGAAGCCGGCGACGACGACGACCTTGGTGAGCGGCGTGTTGTAGCGCACGCCCATGAAGAAGAGGACGACGAGCGAGGCCTTGAGTACGGCGATGCCGAGCGCGATCGGCGTGTTGAGCGCGCCGAAGTCGTTGATGGCGGCCAGGTACGTCAGGATGGTCAGGACGATCAGGCCGCCGAAGACCATGACATAGGTGGACGCGGGCGTGATGATGTGCGGCGTGTGGCTGTTGGACATGCGCGTCTACGCTCTCGTGTTTAGTGGCCGGCGCCCAGGTGCGCGCCGAGCAGATACAGCAACGGAAACAGGAAGATCCAGACAATGTCGACGAAGTGCCAGTAGAGGCCGGACACTTCGACGGGCGCGTAGTACTCCGGGCTGAACCGGCCGCGCCACGCCCAGAAGAGCATCACGGACATGATGCCGATGCCCACCACCATGTGCAGCGCGTGAATGCCGGTCATGATGAAGTACAGCGAGAAGAACAGTTGCTCGGCCGAGCCGACGTTCGCATGCGTGGCATGAATGTGATCGCCGGGCGCCGCGAAGACCTGGCCCAGCCCCGGCACGAGGTGGTGCTCGAACTTCTCGGCGTACTCGAAATACTTCACGCCAAGGAACGTCGCGCCGAAGAGAATCGTGGCAATCAGGAAAAAGATCTGCCCGCCGCGCGATCCGACCTGCGCGGATCGCACCGCCATGGCCATCGTGAGCGAGCTGATGATCAGGACGATCGTGTTGGCCGCGCCCATCTGCACGTTGAGATGGTTGCTCGCCGCGGCCCACGCGTCCGGATACCAGTAGCGGTAGAGGATGTAGGCCATGAACAGGCCGCCGAAGAACATGATTTCGGTGACCAGGAACACCCACATGCCCAGCGTGGACGCTTCGAGCTGCTGGTCCATGCTGTAGAAATGGTGCTGCTGCCGCGGATGGTGTCCTTCGACTTCGTGGCCGCCGTGGGCGGCCACTCCGCTCAGGGCAGGCGCGCCGCTGCCTGCTCCAGCGGAGGCCGCGTGCAACGGTTCGGCAGGCGGCGTCGGTAGCGAGCCAGGCGTCAGGCGAGTCGAACGATTAGCCATGGTGCACCTTGCTGCCCGCGTAGTTGTACGCCGGTTCGGTCACAATCACTTCCTCATCGAAATTGAACGTCGTGGGCGGCGACTGCGTCTTCTCCCACTCCAGGCCCTTGGCGCCCCACGGGTTGGCCGGCGCGATCGCGCCCTTCTTGAGCGACCAGAGCAGGTAGATCAGGCACAGGCCGTAGCCAAGCCCCAGGATCGTGGCGCCGGCGGTGGACAGGACATTCAGTACCGCGAACTCCGGCGGGTACTCGTGATAGCGGCGCGGCATCCCGAGGTAGCCGAGGAGAAACTGCGGCCCGAACGTCAGGTTGAAGCCGACGAACACCAGAATCGCCGACGCCTTCGCGAACGGCTCTGAATACATCCGGCCCGTCATCTTCGGCCACCAGAAGTGGAGGCCGCCGAGGAACGCCATGATGGCGCCGCCGACCATGATGTAGTGGAAGTGCGCCACGACGAAGTACGTGTCGGTCAGGTGGATGTCGAGGCCGAGCGTGGCGAGAAACAGTCCGGTCAGCCCGCCGATCAGGAACAGCCCCATGAATCCGATGACCCAGAACGTCGGCGACTCCCACGTCACCGCGCCCTTGTACATCGTCGCCGCCCAGTTGAACGTTTTCACCGCGGAGGGGACGGCGACGAGCATCGTGATGATGGAGAAGACCAGGCCGGCGTAGATCGACTGGCTGCTGACGAACAGGTGGTGGCCCCAGACGAGGAAGCCGAGGATCGCGATCGCGAGGCTCGAGAAGGCCACGAACGCGTAGCCGAAAATCTGCTTGCGCGCCACGGACGCGACCAGCTCGCTCACGACGCCCATGCCCGGCAGGATCATGATGTAGACGGCCGGGTGCGAATAGAACCAGAACAGGTGCTGGAAGAGGACGGGGTCGCCGCCGATCTTCGGATCGAAAACCGGGAAGTGCAGCGATCGTTCCACCATGACGAGCGTCAGCGTAATGGCAATGACCGGCGTGCCCAGGATCATCACCAGGCTGGTCGCGTACTGCGCCCAGACGAACAGCGGCAGCCGGAACCACGTCATCCCCGGCGCGCGCATGCGGTGGACCGTGACGATGAAATTGAAGCCGGTGAGGATGGAGGAGAACCCGGCGGTGAACGCCGCCATGGCCGCCAGGGTCACGCTGGTCTGCGACGCCTGGGTGCTGTACGGCGTGTAAAACGTCCAGCCCGTGTCGAGCCCGCCGCCGGCCACGGCCACCAGCGCCATGATGCCGCCGATGATGTAAAGGTACCAGCTCAGCAGGTTGATGCGCGGGAACGCCAGGTCCTTGGCGCCGACCATGATCGGAATCAGGAAGTTGCCGAGCGTCGCCGGGATCGACGGGATCAGGAAGAAAAAGATCATGACGACGCCGTGCAACGTGAACATCTTGTTGTACGTGTCGCCGGACACGAGGTCGCCCTTCGGCGTCAGCAGTTCGAGACGGATGCCCAGCGCGAACAGGCCGCCAATCGCGAAGAAGATCGTGATGGAAATCAGGTACAGCATCGCGATGCGCTTGTGGTCCTTGGTAAGGAGCCACGAGGCGATGCCGTGCGGCGCGTCGAGGTAGCTCTTGCGATCTTCCAGCCTGGGTGCGATGGTCATGACGCGTCCTACTTCCCCTGTCCGCCGGCCGGCGCGGCCGGTTTCAGCGTCTTGATGTAGGCGATGAGCTGCAGCAGGTTCTCCTCCGTCACCATGCCCTGGAACGTCGGCATGATGCCCTGGTAGCCGGCCACGATCTTCGCCTGCGAGTTCATGATGGACTCGCGCAGATAGTTCTCGTCGGCGACGACTTTGCGCCCGTCAGCCAGGCTCACCGTGCTGCCGAACACGCCGAGGAGCGACGGCCCGCGCCCGCTCGAATCCGGTTTGTGGCACGTGACGCACGACAGGTCGGTGAACAGCCGCTCGCCGTTCTCGACGGCCGTGCCCGTGGACTTGCCGCCGGCCAGCCACGCTTCGTAATCCTGCGGCGACATGACGATGACCTGGCCGATCATCCCCGAGTGCTTCGTGCCGCAGTACTCGGCGCAGAAGATGTGGTACGTGCCGACCTGGGTCGCCTCGAACCAGAGCGTCGTGACCTTGCCCGGGACCGCGTCCATCTTCACGCGGAACGCCGGGATAAAATAGTCGTGCAGCACGTCCTCGGATCCGATCGACACGCGCACCGGGCGGCCGACGGGCACGTGCATCTCGTTGATCTCGCGCACGCCCTCCGGATGCTGGACCTTCCACATCCACTGCTTGCCGACGACGAACAGCTCCATGGCGTTGGCGGGCGGAGACGCGAGCCGGAAGAAGAGCGACGCGCCCCAGCCGAACATCACCATCGCCAGCACGAACGGGATGAACGTCCAGGTCAGCTCGAGCGCGAGCGATCCATGGATGTCCGCGCCCACGGCGTCGGGGGAGCGGCGGCGGTACTTCAACGTGAAGTAGGTGATGACCGCGACGACCAGAATCGCAAAGAACGCGCAGATGGCGACGATGAAGAGATAGAGCAGGTCCATCTCGACGGCGACGGTCGACGCGGTCGGCGGAAACAGCGGGAAGTGAGTCGGCATCTAGCGAGTACCCGTGGATGCGGTTCGCGCGACCGCGCTGGCCTGCCGCCGTTCGCGGCGCAGGGACATCAGAATGAAGCCCACCATCAGCAGCACCGTGAGCGCGCCGGCCCCGCGGACGAGGTTCATAATCGCGAAGCCGTACCGGCCGGCCTCGGGATCGTAGTGATAGCAGAACAGCATCGCCTGGTCGACGATGGAGCCGACGCGGCCCTCGGACGCTTCGACCATGGCAAGCTTGAGGTCGCGCGGCGGAAACTCCACGCCGTACAGGTAACGCGACATCCGGCCGTCCGGCGTCAGCACCGAAATCGCCGCCGGATGCGCGAACTGGCTGGTCTGCTGATCCCACGTGTACCGGAACCCGACGGCCGTCGTCAGTGACGTAATCGACGACTGCCGGCCGGTCAGAAAGTGCACGTGCGCGCCGTCGGCGGCCGAGATGTAGCGGCGCAGGAACGTGTCTTTGCGTTCGGCCGCGATGGACGGCGTATCGCCCGGATCGAAGCTCACGACAACGACTTCATAGTCCTTGCCGACCGTGAGCGATACGCCCTGAAGCGAGCCCGCCAGGCCGCTCAGGACCTGCGTGCACAGCATCGGGCAGCTGTAATAGACAAGTGCGAGCACGACCGGACGCGGGCCGAAGAAATCGCCAAGCTTCACGGTGCCGCCGCGCTCGTCGTTGAACTCGAGGTCGAGCGGCATGTTTGCATTCAAGTGCTGATCGATGCCGATTTCCTTCAGCGCCGGCACCTTCGAGCCCGCGGCGATCCCGGGCGTGGGCTTGCTCAACTGGGCGGAGACCGGCGTGGCCGCGAAGGCGGCCACGGCCATCGCCGCGACGGCGACACTGGTCGCGACACGGCGGGCTGAAGCCCGCCGGCCACGAGTCCGGTCACTCACAATCCCTCTCACTTGTTCTTACCCTTGCCTTTTTCCGGCGCCGCCGTCGCCGGCGCCGCGCCCCGCACCGGCAGCAGCTTCTGTTCGAGCACCAGCTCCTTGGCGCGCTCGATCGGAATCCGGTACGTCCCGGCGTTCTTGTCGGCGTACCCGTACGTCGTCAATTCCTCGTGCTCGCGGGCGTGCAGCGCGTCCAGGTTGAGGGGCTCGCGCACGAGCAACGCGGGCGCCGGGCCATTCGTCGAGCCAATGGCGACCATCTCCGGATAGACGCGGCCCTGGGGCGCGGATCGCTCCGACGGGTTCACGGTCTGCGCCAGGGGGGGCGGCGGCGCCGCCGCATCCGAGGCGCGCTTCTGGTGGTCCATGGCCTTGAACATCACGACCATCAGCAACTGGCACACGAGGGTCGTGATCGTGAGGATCACCACGAACCAGACGATGCCGCTGTAGCTGACACCGTCGCCCTCGACATTCGGTATCGGCGGGGCCCCCGGCACCCCGCCT
>DASUGC010000054.1:0-3791 GCA_036274235.1 Vicinamibacterales bacterium | reverse complement strand
CGCACAGAAACAATCCGGGCGCGACCCGGCTCTCCATCGTCGCCGGATCGATCTGGTCCAGCCGCACGCCGCCTCCGGTCACTTCCGCCTTCTTGTAGCCTTCATCGCCGGTGACGCGGAGGTCGCAGGTCGCGAGTCGAGTGACGAGCGCGACCCGCTCATCGCGGCGAAGATCGGCCGCGCGGCGATCGAGCGGGACGCCGGCCTCCACCAGCAACTGTTCCGCCAGCCGCGCGGGCAGCCGCCGCGCGACGGCCGACAGCGTCAGGCCGCGTGCCTCCTGCAACTCCGCGGTCCAGGCACGTTCATCGAGATCGCACCACCGGACGCGCAGGGTCGCGCGCTCGCCGGCCAGCCGTGCCCGCACCGCCACGTGCGACACGTCGAGAATCGCCGGGCCGCTGTAGCCATGGTGCGTAAACAGGAAACCGCCTTCCGCCTCGGCCTCGTGATCGCGCCAGCGCGCGCGGACCCTCACGGGCAGCGACATGCCGGATAAGGACGCGTGCACCGCCGGATCGCTAATCACGGGCGTCAGCGCCGGATAGACGGGCGTGATCCGGTGGCCGAGCATTCGAGCGAGTTCGATGCCCGCGCCGTCACTGCCGGTGGCCGGCACGGACCTGCCGCCGGTGGCGAGAATGACGCGGTCGGCCTCGATCGGACCGCGCGACGTGGTGGCCGTCCATCCGCGAGTGCGTGCGGAGAGCGCGTCGAGGCGCGTGTCGAATTTCAATTGGACGCCGCGGCGTCCAGCCAGGGCGATGAGCCCGTCGCGGATGTCACGCGCGCGGTTGGACACCGGAAAGTACTTCCGCGGCTCCGTTTCGAACTTCAGCGGGACGCCGACCTCCTGCTCAAAGAACGCCCGCTGCGGCTCCAGCGGCCACGATCGCAACAGCCGCCGCACCACCGCGGGGGACGAGTCGGTGACAAATCGATTGGGCTCGAGTGCTTCCGGAAGGACGTTGCAGCGGCCGCCGCCGCTGATCAGGATCTTGCGGCCGCCGTCGGTCGTGCGTTCGATCAGGAGGATCTCATGACCGCGGCCGGCGGCGCTGATGGCCGCCAGGAGTCCCGCCGCTCCGGCGCCGATGACGAGCACCCTGGACAATGGCGCTTAGTCTAAGCTGAACGCTTCATGTTCTCGTCCCGGTTGCCGGCCACGCTTGCGCCCAACGCCATCAGCCGCGCCCTGGCGCAGCTTCGCGCGGACGGCGTGTCGATTCTCGATCTCACGGAAACGAATCCCACGAACGTCGATTTGCCGTACGGCTCAGAGATCGCCGAGGCATTCAGCCGCGTGGACAGCCGCCGTTATGCGCCGGATCCAGCCGGCCTGCTCTCCGCGCGCGAGGCGGTCGCGCGCGAGTACGCCGGCGATGGCGTGACCGTCGATCCCGCGCACGTGCTGCTGACGGCGAGCACCAGCGAAGCCTATGCGCTGTTGTTCAAGCTCCTGTGCAATCCCGGCGATCACGTGCTCGTGCCGCAGCCGAGCTATCCGCTGTTCGATTCCCTCACGCAGCTCGAAGGCGTCGTCGCTCAACCGTACCGCTTGCGCTATGACGGGTACTGGACCATCGATCGCGCCAGCGTCGAGGACGCGATCTCCAACCGGACACGCGCGATACTCGTGGTCAATCCGAACAATCCGACAGGCTCGCTGCTGCGGGCTGACGATCGCGAGTGGCTGGTCGCGCGGGCCTCGGCTGCCCGGATAGCCGTGATTGCCGACGAAGTGTTCGCGGGTTATCCGCTTCGACCCGGTGCCGACGCCGTCAGTTGCCTCGGTGAATCGCGCGTGCTCACGTTCGTGCTCGGCGGCCTGTCGAAAGCGGCCGGCCTGCCGCAGATGAAGCTGGCATGGATTCTCACGAGCGGACCGGGAAACGATGTGTCGCAGGCCGTATCGAGGCTGGAGATCATCGCCGATACGTATTTGTCCGTGTCCACGCCCGTCCAGCTCGCGGCGCCCGCGCTATTGATGGCTGGCCGCACCATTCGCGCGCACATCCAGGAGCGGGTTCGGACGAATCTCGAAGCGGTCGAGCGATTGGCGGGATCGACCTCGCCCATGACCGTGCTTCCGGTCGAGGGCGGATGGTCGGCCGTGATTCGTGTGCCGGCCACGGAAGCCGAGGAGGCGCTGGTGCTGCGGCTGCTCCATGACCACGGCGTGCTCATTCATCCGGGGTTCTTCTTCGATTTTCCGGATGAGGCGTACCTGGTCGCGAGCCTCCTGCCAGAGCCGGCCGTCTTCTCAGAAGCGATGTCGCGCGTGCCGGGCGCGCTTGGCGGCGATCGGACGCGCTGATGCGGCACGCCGGCGTCAGCCTTCCGCTGTTTTCGGCGGCCAGCTCGCAGAGCTGGGGCATCGGAGATCTGCGCGATCTGGCGCCGCTGTCGGCCTGGCTCGCCAGCGCCGGTTTCAGCCGGCTCATGATCCTGCCGATCGGCGTCGTCGCGCCCGGCGACACCTCGCCGTATTCGGCGCAATCGACGATGGCGATCGATCCGATGTATGTCGCGATCGATGCCGTCGCTGATTTTGCGCAGGCAGGCGGCGTCGGCGCGCTGACCGACGGCAGCCGCCAGAATCTGGTCGATGCGTGCGCGGCGCCGCGTGTGCGGTACGAGCTGGTGCGCCAGGTGAAAGACGAGGCGCTCAGCCTGGCGTTCGGGCGCTTTTTCAGGGACGAGTGGGAGCAGCTCTCGACGCGTGCGGCCGAGCTCGCCGGCTACGTCTCGCGCGAGCGCTGGTGGCTCGACGACTGGGCGCTGTATGCCGCGATCGCGCAGCGCGTCGGATCGCCCGATTGGCGCGACTGGCCGCCGCCGCTTCGCGATCGGATGCCCGGAGCCCTGGACGAAGCGCGACGGCAGCTGGCGCGTGACGTGCTTCGCCATCAGTACGTGCAATGGATCGCCGAATCGCAGTGGCAGGCCGCGCGCGCATCGGCGCGCGGTGCCGGCGTGACGGTGATTGGCGACATGCCGTTCATGATGGCGGCCGGCAGTCCCGACGTCTGGACGCATGCCGCCGAAGTGAACTTCGACGTCTCGCTTGGGGTGCCGCCCGATGCGTTCAGCGCGCTCGGGCAGGATTGGGGGCTGCCCGCGTATCGATGGGATCGCATCGCCGAGACCGGGTACGCGTGGCTCCGCCATCGCGCCGCACGCATGGCCGCGCTGTTCGATGGCTTCCGCGTCGATCACCTCGTCGGGCTGTACCGCACGTACCAGCGGCCGCCGAACGGCGATCCGTTCTTCTCTCCGGGCGATGAGGCCGCGCAACTCGCGCAGGGCGAGGCGATCCTGCGCATACTGATCGATACCGGGGCGACGATTATCGCGGAGGACCTCGGTGTGGTACCGCCGTTCGTCCGCCAATCGCTGGCCCGGCTCGATGTGCCCGGATGCAAAGTCATGCGCTGGGAGCGGGAGTGGAACGCGCCCGGCCAGCCGCTGGTCGATCCCGCCAGCTATCCGGCGCGATCGGCAGCGATGACCGGGACGCACGATACCGAGACGCTGGCGGAATGGGCCGCGGGCGAAGGCGGGCTGACATGGAGCGGCGGCGTCCGCGATGCGCTGCTCGCGAGCGCCTATGGCGCCGGATCGGATGAGCTGTTCATGCCGATTCAGGATGTGTTCGGCTGGACGGATCGCATCAATATTCCGGCCACCATCGGGCCTCACAACTGGACGTGGCGGCTGCCGTGGCGGGTGGATGAGATGCCGAGTGTGGCCGAGGCTCGCGAGCGGGCGGAGTTCTGCCGGCGGCTGGG
>DASUGC010000053.1:0-14646 GCA_036274235.1 Vicinamibacterales bacterium | reverse complement strand
GCCACGACGCGCCATCTGCATCGAAAAAAAACCGTCCGAGGGTCCGACATCAAGCACGCGAGCGTCAGTCATGTCAGCCGGCAGATGCAGCTTGTCGAACAGGAATTGCGGATCGTAGGTTCCGGGGGTGACCACACCGGGCCAGATTTCGAACCTATGGTGCCAGTGCGCGATACCTGCAACCATCCTGCGAGCTTCGACTTCGTCCATTCGTGCAATCCTTATTTCTGTGGCTCGGGGGAGAACGTGGTCGTCACATCGTCGAACGCAGCGTCGAGCCGGAGCGCATGAACTCGCACTGGAATTATCTGTACCCTTTGAAGCGTCGGACCGGACTAATAATTATAGCCATGCCGCCCACCGGGGGTCAGTCGTCGCGATGGGCCGAGTTACCGTGCTCGTGCTTTTTTCTTGTACCGTCGGAACCGGCTCTCGGACCGTCCCTGCCGTGAGCCGCCACCGCTTAACGGCAGGCCCGGCCTTGCTGGTCGTGGGGCATCCGGGCCACGAGCTGATGGTGCACGGCTGGATGGAAGCCGCCAGGCCGATGGTCATGGTGTTGACCGACGGATCCGGCCAGACCGGCGTGTCGCGTTTGCCATCGACCGCGGCACTCATCGCCCGCGCCGGCGCCACGGCTGGCCCGATCTTCGGCCGTTTTTCGGACGCCGAGATCTACCGAACACTTCTCGAGCGCCGCACCCCGGTCTTTGCCGATCTCGTGGACGAACTGGCCGATGTCATCGTTGATCACCACATCGGCGTTGTCGCTGGTGACGACGCCGAAGGATTCAACCCGACGCACGACGTGTGCCGGCTCATCATCGACGCGGCGGTGCGTTTGGCTGGCGGGCGGGCCAGCCGTCCCGTCCTGAACGCGGCGTTCGCCCTGATGGATGCGCCAGGTGCCGCCAGACGTGCAACCACGCGACGTCAGACGACGTTCACGCTGGAGCCCGCGGCCCTCGATCGAAAAATGGCTGCCGCGCTCAGCTATGCCGAGATGGCCGCCGAGGTGTCGTCGGCGCGCGCACGCTGGGGTGACGAGTCGTTCGGAATCGAAACGTTCCGGCACGTGCGCGACGGTGAAGTCTGGAGGCCCGCCGATGGGCCGCCCTACTACGAGCGCCATGGACGGAAGCGCGTCGACGAGGGTGCGTATCAGGAAATGATTTGCTACGACCAGCACATCCGGCCGCTCGCCAACGTGCTGCGCGCCCGCTCGCTCCGCGAGGCCAGTTGAGCCTCCGGCTCCTGCTCACGAACGTCACCCTCGCCGGCCGCACGGGAACAGAAATTGTCACGCGCGACCTGGCGCTTGGCCTGCACCGTCGGGGCCATCGCGTCGCCGTGTACGCGCCCTCTCGCGGCCCCATCGCCGACGAACTGGAAACCGCCGGCGTACGCGTGGTCACGCGCATCGACGACATCGACGGACCGGACATCGTCCACGGTCATCACTTCATCGAGACGGTGGAAGCGCTCGCGCGGTTTCCGCGAGCGCGAGGCATCTTCGTGTGCCACGATCGCACGGCGCCACATTCCTGCCCGCCGCGATGGCCGGCCGTTCAGCGTTTCGTCGCGGTGGACGAGAACTGCCTCGAGCGCCTGCAGCAGGACTGCGAAATCCCGGCCGCGGAAACGCGCGTGATTCTGAATGCCGTCGACATGTCGCGATTCGCGCCGCGCGCGGCGCCGTTGCCGGCCAAGCCCGCGCGTGCGCTCGTGTTCAGCCACAATGCGTGGCCAGGCACACACGCTGACGTGGTGCGCGCGGTCTGCGACCGGTTGGCGATTCCGGTCGATGTCATGGGCGCCGGGGCCGGGAACGTCGCCGACGCGCCCGAAGCGCATTTGCCGCAATACGACCTGGTCTTCGCCAAGGCGCGCTGCGCGCTTGAAGCGATGGCGGCGGGCGCCGCCGTCGTCTTATGCGATACGGTCGGATCCGGGCCGATGGTGACGCCCGATCTTGTCTCGTGCCTGCGGCAATGGAACTTCGGCGCCCGCACGTTGACTCAGGCGCTGAATCCCGATCGGCTGGCGCGGGAAATCGACAAATATGACCCGGCGCAGGCCGCGGCCACCTCCGCGATGATCCGGCAGGAGGCTTCGCTCGACATGGCGCTCGATCGCTACGAGGAGCTGTATCGCGAAGTCATGGAACTGCCGGTGCCGGCCGACCGCAGCGTGCGGCCGCTGCTCCAGGCGTTGCTGCGACGCATCGGCTGGGTCGAACAGGACCTTCGCGGGTTCCGTTCCGACGACGGGATGCCCGTGCTGACTGACGGCGATGTGGCGGGCATTCGGGTGGAAATCGATGGCTCCCCGCAGCCAATGGCCGCGGGCGTGCCGGCGTTCATCAAGGTGCGGGTGCGGAATGAGATGGCCATCCCGCTCGGCACGTGGCCGCCATTCCCGGTGCAGGCGGCCTGTCGCTGGAAGCCGGTCGGTGCGGCGCAATTCGAGCCGGCAGCACACGCCGTGCGCTCGTTGCTGCACAGGGGCATTGCGTCCGGTGACGCCGACTTGCTGTTCGTGCGCGTCGTCCCACCGGCCATGCCGGGGCTGTATGTCCTGCGCGTGACACTTGTCCAGGAGCACAGGCGCTGGCTCGACGAAGCGCCGACGCCAGCGTGTGCGGACGTGACGGTCACGATCACGTAGCTCGTCAGTGCGGACATCGATACAGTAGCTCCCTATGGCCTCTCCGGCTTCCAGTCGCTGGCTTGGATCGGAAAGCCGCCTGCACGGATTTCCCGACCTGGCCCGGTATCGGGTCCACGACATCCTGCTCGTGTCGTCGCTGTACGACGCGTTCATCCTGACTGAAGATGGGCAGCCGGCCGAGGGAGTTCTGGGCGGCTTTCTGAGTTTCGAGCCGCACGATGCCCCACGCGTGCGGCATGCGGGCACCGGCACCGAGGCGCTCGATCTGGCGAGACGCGCGGGCCCGTTCGATCTCGTCATCGCCGCCGTGAAACTCGGGGACATGGGCGTCGTCGAGCTGGTGCGGCGGCTGCGGCAACAGGGCCAGCAGGTGCCGGTTGTGGCCATGGCGTACGACGCGAGCGACCTGGTCGGCTCGGCGGCGCCAACCGAAGCCGACGGAATCGATCGCGTGTTTCTCTGGCAAGGCGATGTCGGCATCCTGCCGGCCATCGTCAAGTACGTCGAAGATCGGCTCAACGTCTCGACAGACACCGGCGAGATGGGTGTGCCGGCGATCATCCTGATCGAAGACAGCGTCCGCTACTACTCGTCCTTCCTGCCGGTGATCTACGCGGAACTCATGCGGCACGCCAGGAGCCTGGTGCCTGAAGGCATCAACCTGTCCGACAAGGTCATGCGTCAGCAGGCTCGCCCGAAGATTCTGCTGTGCGGATCGTACGAAGAGGCGTGGGACTACTTCACGACGTACCAGGACAGCGTGCTGGGCGTCATCGCGGACATCGAGTTTCCGCGGCAAGGAGTCGCTTCGCCCGAAGCGGGCGTGGCGTTCGCGCGCCATGTCCGGCAGCTGCAGCCCGACGTGCCAATCATGCTGCAGTCGAGCCGGCCGGAGAATGCGCCGCTTGCCGCCGGCGTGCCGGCCGCGTTCGTGCTCAAAGGCTCGCCGACGCTGCTGCACGAGCTGCAGCAGTTCATGATTGAGAATTTCGGCTTCGGCGATTTCGTCTTCCGGATGCCCGACGGCGCCATCGTCAGCCGCGCCGGCGACCTTCGCACGCTGGAAGCCGAGCTGCATCAGGTGCCAGCCGAGAGCCTGGCGTATCACGGCGAACGCAATCACTTTTCGATCTGGCTCAAGGCCCGGACCGAGTTCGCGCTCGCCCATCGGTTGCGGCCGCGCAAAGTCTCGGACTTCGCGTCGATCGAGGACTTGCGCCGCATCCTGATCGACGCCATTCACGACTACCGGCGCCGGCGCCGCCGCGGAATCGTCGCCGATTTCGATCGGGACACGTTCGATCCGGCGTCGAGTTTCTGCCGGATCGGCAGCGGGTCGCTCGGCGGCAAGGGCCGCAGCCTGGCGTTCCTCAATTTTCTGATCGAAGAGTACGGGCTCGGGTCGCGCGTGCCCGGCGCGCCCATCGGCGTGCCGCCCGCGGTCGTCCTGGGCACGGACGTGTTCGATCGCATGCTGGATACGGGCGACCTGCGCGCGGCGGCGCTCGCCTCGACCGACGATCGCGCGCTGCTCGCGCGCTTCCGTTCGACGCCGCTGCCCGAGGATGTCCGTCATGCACTGGCGGCGTATCTGGAGGTGGCGCGCTATCCGCTCGCCGTCCGATCATCGAGCCTGCTCGAAGACTCACCCTATCAGCCGTTCGCCGGCGTCTATGAGACCGTGATGGTGCCTAATCGAGGCGATCTGGCCACGCGGCTGGCCCACGTGTCGGAAGCGATCCGGCGCGTCTATGCGTCCACGTTCACCACACGCGTCAAGGCTTACCTGTCGGCCTCGCCGTATCGGCATGAAGAAGAAAAAATGGCGGTGGTGATCCAGCGTGTGGCCGGGCGGCCCCGCGAGGATCGCTATTACCCCGATCTGGCCGGCGTGGCGCGTTCCCACAACTTCTACGCCGTACCGCCGCTCGAGCCACGCGATGGAATCGCCGCCGTGGGGCTCGGCCTGGGCGCGACGGTGGTCGGCGGCGAACCCTGCTTCCGCTTTTCTCCCAGGCACCCGCGCCATCTGATCCAGTTCTCGTCCGTCCAGGACATCCTGCACAATTCTCAACGCACGTTCTATGCGTTGCGGCTGGACGACGAGGCGCGCAGGCCGGATGGGACGCCGGCGTTCGAGCTCAAGGCTCACGCACTCGACGTCGCTGAACGCGATGGCGTGCTGGGATCGGTCGGATCGACGTACTCACCGGAGAACGACGTCATTTTCGACGGCACCACGAGGCCGGGCGTCCGGCTGGTGACCTTCGCGCCGGTCCTCAAGCACGGGCTTTTCCCTCTTGCCGAAATCCTGGCCGAATTGCTGGACGTGAGCGAGCAGGGCGTGGGCGGCCCGGTCGAACTCGAATTCGCCGTCAACCTCGCGACCGGTCAGGCGCCGGCGGAGTTCGCCCTGCTCCAGCTGCGGCCGCTGGCCTTCGAACGCGAAATGGCGACGCTCGATCTCGGTGCGGCTGATCCCGGCGCCGTGCTGTGCTGGAGCGACACCGTGCTGGGTCATGGCCGCCTCGACGACCTGCACGACGCCGTCGTCGTGGACTCCGCGCGGTTCGGCGCCGCCAGGAGTCAGGAGATTGCGGCCGAGATCGGGCGCCTCAATGCCGAGCTCGCGCGCTCCCATACGCCGTACCTGTTGATTGTGGTCGGCCGGCTGGGCTCGAGCGAACCGACGCTCGGCGTCCCCGTCGTCTGGGATCAGATCGCCGGCGCGCGGGCGATTGTCGAAGCCGGGTTCCGCGACTTCAAAGTGACGCCCTCACAGGGCTCGCACTTTTTTCAGCATCTGATGACGTTTCGCGTCGGATACTTCACGGTCAATGCCGAAGCCGGCGAAGGGGCGATCGATTGGGAGTGGCTGGGCGCGCAGCCGGCGCGGAGCGATCGGTGCGGCGTGCGGCATCTGCGCTTCGCCGCGCCGTTCAGTGTGCGGATGAATGGCAAGGATCACCGGGGGATTATCGTGAAACCGGCCGCCGCAGGCGGCCGCCAGACCCAACCGCTGCACGGCCCTGCATGGCTCGGCATGTCCTGAACCGAGGCGGGACGCCGATCGAGCGTCACGAGATCCGCGTCGAGCCGCCGGCAGCTACCGCAGGCCGAAATAATCCAGCATGCGGGCGCGCAGGGAGGCCGTGGCCAGTTGAGACGCGCCGCCGGGCGCCGCGCGCGCATCGTCCAGCTCTTTGCGGCGGGTTTGCGCCGCGGCCGCCAGCGCGTCGATGACCTCCGGGTGCTGCTGGACGTAGGCCCGGAATGACTCGGCGGTGATTTCCAGGACCGTGCAGGATCCGCGCGCGGTCACGGTGGCCGTGCGCGGATCGCCCGTCAGCAGCGACATCTCGCCAAAGTAGCCGCCGGCGCGCGTGACGGCGACTTCCCGCCGGTCGGGCCCGACGGTGATCGCCACCCGGCCGGCCACCACCGCAAACAGCGACGCGCCCGCGTCGCCTTCGCGAACGATGACTTCGCCGTCGCCGTAGAGCAGCTCGCGCGCCTCCGCGGCCAGCGCCCGGTGGGCCTCCGGCGGGAGTTTGGCGAACACCGGCACCGCCGCCACCTGCCGGGCAAACCGCTCCCGCCGTTCGGGCGTGTCCACGGGCGGTTCTTCGCGGCTGTACTCAATCTGGATCGGCCACGGAATCTCGATGTTGCGGCGCCTGAGTTCGTAATAGATGCGCGTGTGAACGGCGTCCTGCGCCAAATCGTCCTGGCTGAAGTCATCGATCCAGAATCGCGCGCGATAGACGACGGCGGAATCGCCGAATTTGAGCAGGAGCACGTCGGGCGCCGGCTCGGACAGCACGTACTTGGCCTGCCCCAGCGCTTCCATCAGCGCCTCCCGGGCGTCATCAGGCGCGACCTCATAGCCCAGGCCGACATCGACATACAGCATGGAGGGGGCATCAGGCTCTGAATAGTTGGTAATGGCCTCCCCGGCCAGCACGCTGTTGGGCAGGTCCACGATGTTGCCCTCCTTCGTGCGGATCTTGGTGGCGCGCCACGTGATCTCGGTGACCGTTCCCACCCAGTTGCCGACGGTGACCCAGTGACCGACGCGAAACGGCCGTTCGATCTGGATCGCGATGCCGGCGAAGGCGTTCGAGAGCGTGGACTGGGCCGCGAAGCCGACGAATCCCGCGACGATGGTCGATCCGGCGAGCACGCTGATGCTCGACATGTCGAACGCGATGATGCCGATGGCCGCGACCACGAGGATAACCAGGGTGTCCTGCACGATGGCGGGCGTGCGATCGTGGGTGCCATCGCGGAACCAGGGATTGAACGCCAGCGAGAGCAGGGTGTTGAAGAATGAGAGGCTGAGGCCGATTTCTTCGAGCCGCCAGCCGTAGTCGCGAAGCCAGCCGATGTCCGGCCGCCATTCCGCGGCAAGATGCAGCACCAACGTGACGATGGTGATTGCGGCAGAGAACAGAAGCCGGCGCCGGATGACGCGGTTGCGAACGATCGCGATGAACAGGGCGGCTCCAAGCAGGAGCCCGACGCTGTCCAGCAGGTGCGCCGTCGAATGGGGCATCAGAGGGTCAGCCGACGATGCCTTTGCGGAACGTGGCGATTTCCGCCGGTGAAACCGTCACCACGACCAGCGCCTTGTTGGGCCCGCCCTTGGCGTCGCGGTCCGGATTGACCCCGCGCGATCCGGTGGCGGCGATTGTGGCGTCGGCGGGTTTCTCCTTGCCAAGCTTCTTCAGGCCGCCGAGCCCGAACTTGTCGAGACCGGTCTTCGGCTCCGGCTTCGGCGGCTCCGCCTTGGCGGTCGTCTCGACCGGCGCGGGCACCTGCGACATTTGCGACACGGCGACGGGTTTGTAGGCCACAGACCGCGCGTAGCGCGCCTGCACGATCGCCTTGCTCGCCAGTCCTTCCTCTTCGATGAGCGAGGCAATCTCGTCGAGGCGGGCCTTGGTCGCCGGATGGGATGCAAACAGGCCACTGCGATCCGTCATGCCTTTGTTGCGATCGTCGAGGCGCTGGAGAAACGCGGTCAAGCCTTGCGGCGCGTAATTGAGGCCGTTGGCCAGTGTAATGCCGGCCGCATCGGCGGCCTGCTCGTCGGGGACGCTGAACGCGTTCTCGAGCGTGAGCGAGTAGCCCTTGTTGATTGACCGTTCGAGGAAGTCCGTTCGGGTGACCGTGGTCATGACCTTGCCAAACGACGCCAGCTCCTTGGACGTGCGGATGGCCATGAGCGTGTGCTTGAACACAACATGCGAAATTTCGTGACCGAGCACGCCCGCCAGTTCCGCTTCGTTCCGGATGAGGGCGAGCGCGCCGCGCGTGATGTGGATGAATCCGCCGGGCGCCGCAAAGGCGTTGATGCCGTCGGTATCGAGCACGATGAACGTCCACTTGATCTTGGGTCTGTCGCTGCTTTGCGCCAGGAGCGTGCCGAGCGTACTGATGTACTTGTGAATCGCGGCATCCTGGACCACGCCGTACCGCTGGCGGAGCCTGGCGCTGATATCGGCGCCGATCTGCCGCTCCTCATCCTCGGTGTAGGACACATCTTTCTGGGCCTTGGCGCCGGCTTCCAGCGCCTTCTTCCCGACCTGCTTGATTTGCGCCACCTGCGCCGGCACCGGCGCTGTCGCAAGCAGCACGGCCAGCGCCGCCATCGGCGCGATCCACACACGTTTCATGACACTCCCCCGGTGTCGGCCCCGAGTACTTCCCAGACGACGACGGGCTCGTGGCGCCCCTTCACATGAGCCTCCCCCACGCGCCGCGTCGCGAACGGCCGTTTCAGCTGGTCCCGCGTCGCCTGGCTGATGAGAATTCGCGTGCCGTATTCCTTGTTCAACGACTCGATCCGGGATCCCAGGTTCACGGCGTCCCCGATGACCGTGTAGCTCATGATGGATTGGGATCCGATATTACCCGCAATCATGACGCCGGAGTTGATGCCGATGCCGATGTCCAGAACGGGCTGTCCGGCTGCCGCCCACCGGGTGTTCAGACGTGACAGGACGGCACTCATCTCCACGGCGGCCGCGACCGCATTATCGGCATGATGGGGGTCGTCCACGGGCGCCCCGAACAGCCCCATCACCATGTCCCCGACGAACTTATCGAGCGTGCCATTGTGGCGGAACAAGACCTCCACCATCGCGCCGAAATACTCATTCAGTTGCGAAACAACCTCTTCGGGCGTGCCTTTCTCGGACGCGGTCGTGAAATTGCGGATATCCGAGAAGAGCACGGTCATTTCGCGGCGTCCGCCGCCCAGCCGCGCGATCTGGGGGTCGGCGATGAGTTGATGGAAAATCGCCGGGGATACGTAGCGGCCGAACAACTGCTTGACGTGCCGCTTCTCACGGCCCTCCACGAAGTACTGCCAGGCCAGCCCGCCGACGAAGGCGACGCCAGCCGCCAGCATCGGCGCCACGAGGGGCGCCCAGACACCGGCACCCACGGCGCGCGTGAGCCAGACGATGCCCCCGGCACCCAGCACGGTGACCGCGGCGAGCGCCCACCACACCGGCAACGCGGCGGCAGCCAGGCCGCCGGCCAGTCCGGTGAAGACGACGAGCGCGACGTTGGTCGCCTCAGACGACTGCCGCATGAATTGACGCGACAGGATGTTGTCGGCGAGCGTGGCATGGAGATAGACGCCGGGCGTGGTGCCGCCGAACGCCGTGGCGTGAACATCGGTCAGCCCGGTGGCGCCGGCGCCGACGAAGACGATCTTGTTCTCGAACGCGGACTCGGGGATCGGCGGTTCCTTTCCGTCGATCACGTTCTGCTCGGACAGCAGCACGTCGAAGAATGGATAGATGGGATAGGTGCTGCGATCGCCCTTCGCGTAGGGACCACGCAGCTTCAGCAGCATCGCGCCGTGTTCATCAAGCGGCACGGCGGCGTCCCCTATGCGGAGTGTGCGGCCTTCGAGTTTCACGGACTCAGCCGCGACCTGATTGGCGAGGAGCACCGCCGCGGTGCCAAGCGACGGCACGGCCACGCCCTGCGATTCGATAAAGGGGAACATCCGGCGCGACACGCCGTCGCGATCCTTCTGCAGAAAGTCATGGCCGAGCGCCGCGGCGCCATCCTGCAGTTCCGCGAACGGCGGGCAGACGGAGGGACGCACGAACAGTCCGGCGCCCGGTGAATAGATCGTGCCGGACGGCACAGGCTTTCCGCATTTCTCGAGGCTGTCTGAGTCGTTGGCGAGCCCTTCGAAAAGCGCATCAGCGAGCAGGATGACCGTGCCGGCACGACGCACGGAACTCGCCAGTTGGGAGTCCGACTCCGGACCGGTAATGGTCCGATCGCCGATGCGATAGGTGTCCTGCGTCGCGCGCTCGGTAAACTGCACGTCGTAGACGACAAACCGCGCGCGGGCCCGCGCCAGATAGTCGATGACGCCCGAATGGATCAGGCGCGGCCAGGGCCAGCGGCCCACGATCGGCGCCAGCGCCTTGACGGACGATTCATTGATGTCAACGATGACGATGTCGTCGCGCGCCGGCGACGGCTCCTGGGCGAGCCGCCAGTCGTAGGTGATTGCCTCGGCGCGGCGGCCGAAATCCGTACGCGACACCGCGAGCGCGATGAGCGCGCCGGCCAGACCTACGCCAACCCCGATCAGAATGCGGCGCACGGGTGAGGATTGTACCGGTCAAGCCTCAAGGAATGAAGGCACGAGAGTGCCAGTCCGATGTCGCTCGGCTACCGTATCGGGCACATCCGGAACGATCCGCGCGGCCTCAGCAGCATCCTCGCTTCTCGCATCGCCGGCCGCCAATGGCGGCCGCCAGCCCAGCCCTACACGGACCCACAAGGCCTGCAAGGTGAATAGAGTCAGCGCAGCTACTTCCCCAGCAACTGATCCAGCTGCGCGACGATCGCGTCGAGTTCCTTCTTGAGGACGGCATACCGATCGAGCGCGTCCTTACCCACTTTCTGATCGGCGCCGCTCGTCATGCCGGCCAGATAGCTGATGTGCGCCTGAAGGCCCGGTTTGCCGTACCGCACCGGCTCCGTCAGAAGTTGCGCGGCGATGGCGTCCACCTGCTTCGCTTTGGCGGCATCGGCGCCGGGCGCGCTCTTCAGTTGCGCCTGCGCCGCGCGCACGCGCGCGACCGTCTGGCTCGCCAGCGCGACCAGTTCACGCATCCGGACGTTGTGATCGAACTGCGCCTGCAGATCCGCGGCGCTGAGACCTTCCGCGGCCAGATTCGGGTCGACAAGGACCGTCAGCGGCTGGGTGAACGTCCCGCCACCGGACGTGACCCGCACCTGATAGTTTCCAGGCGGCGCGCTGAGGCCGTTCTGGTGGCGCAGGTCCCAGACAAACCGATTCATGCCCTCGTTCCTGGTGACGCGCGACGTGAATCCTCCGCCGCCGCGGCCGCCGGCCGGCGCCGCATCCGGATCGCCGGCCGTCGCATCGCCGCCGCCCGCCCCGGCGCCGCCTGCGCGGCCTCCGCGCCCGGTTCCCGCACCGGTCGCAGCGGCGCTCGAGTAGCGGTTCACGAGCCCGCCTTTCGCATCGAGGATTTCAATGACAACCGGATCGGTCCCCTGTGCCTGCGTCGCGGGCACGTAGTAGTCGACCTGCGGCCCGAGACGTTCCGGAGTTGTGCGTGTCTTATAGCCATCACGCGGCTTGAAGACCTTCGTGGCTGACGGCACGTCGGCGGCCAGCTGATGCAGCGGCGTGATGTTGTCCAGCATCCAGATCGATCGGCCCTGCGTCGAGACGATCAGGTTCTTCTGATAGACCTTGATGTCCGTGACGGGTGTCGCGGGCAGGTTGAGCTGGAACGACTGCCAGTGCGCGCCGTTGTCGAACGAGATGAACATCCCGAACTCGGTGCCGGCGTACAGCAGGCCCTCTCGATCCGGGTCCTCACGCACCACGCGCGTGGGCCAATCGGCGGGAATGCCGTTCTTCCCGTCCGTCAGACGCTTCCACGTCTTGCCGTAGTCGTCCGTGCGATAGAGATACGGCTGATAGTCGCCGAGCAGATAGCGATACACGGCGAGGTACGCCGATCCGCGCCGATGTGGCGAGACGTCGATCCACTGCACGCGCCCGCCAGGCGGGAGATCCTTTGGCGTCACCGTCTCCCACGTCTTGCCGTTGTCTCGCGTGACCGACACCGGGCCGTCGTTCGCGCCCGTCCAGATGACGCCACGCTCGATCGGCGACTCCGTAATGGCGTAGAGCGTGCTGTAGAACTCCTCACCCGTCACGTCACGCGTGATCGGCTCGCCGCTCGGGGCCTGGCAGCAGGGATCGTGCGCGGTGAGATCCGGCGAAATTTTTTCCCAGGTGACACCCTTGTCGCGCGTGCGGTGCAGATACTGCGATCCGTAGTACAGCACCTCGGGATCCCACGGCGACGTGGCCATGGGCGAGACGCGCTGAAAGCGATAGATCAAATCGTTCGAGGGATTGCCATACAGGGACTGGCCGCCGATCCAGTAATTCTTGCTCTGGCCGGTCTTCATGTTCATCCACTCGTACTGGCCCTTGCACGAGCCGTAGACGACGTTCGGATCGTTGGGCTTCGGCACAATGGGGCCCGTCTCACATCCCGGACCGCGATGCCAGTCCGCCAGGTTCATCGGATTCGCCTGGCTGGTCATGATCAGCGTGTAGCTGGTGTCCTGCTGCGCCGCGTAGATATTGAACGGGAACTCATTGTCCACGGTGACGCCGTAGATTTCCGCGGTCACCTGGTTGTTCTGCGACGACCACGTGCGGCCGCCATCCGTCGAGACGTTGGCGCCGCCGTCGTTGGACTGGATCATGATGTTGCCGTCTTTCGGACTGATCCAGATGTCGTGATTGTCGCCATGCGGGGTGCGGAAGGACGTGAAGCTCTTTCCCCCGTCTGAGGACTTGAAGAAGCTTTCGGCGCCTGCGTAGACCACGTCGCCGTTGGTCGGATCGGCGCCCAGCGTCGTGTAGTAGAACGGCCGTTGCACCAACGATGCCTGCGTATTGGCCGGCGCGCCCGTGTTCGCCCACGTCTGCCCCGCGTCGTCGGACCGATAGAACCCGGCTCCGGGCAGCGCCTCGATGAGCGCGTAGATGCGATCCGGCCTGGCCGCCGTCACGGCCAGGTTGGCCTTGCCAATCAGGCCGGTGGGCAGCCCGTTCGTGATTTTCGTGAACGTTTCCCCGCCATCGGTGCTCTTGTAGAAGCCGCCCTCTTTGCCGCCGCTGATGATCGTCCACGGCTTGCGCTCGAGACGCGACATCCAGGCATACACGACATTCGGATGACCCGGCTGGATTTCGACGTCCATCGCGCCGACGGTGTCGTTGATGAACAGCGTCTTCTTCCAGGTGGCGCCGCCGTCGGTCGTCTTGAAGATGCCGCGATCGGCGTTCGGCTTGAACGCGTCACCCATCGCGGCGACCCAGACGATGTTGGGATCGGCCGGATGAATGCGAAGGGCGCCGATCTGGCCGGCGTTGTACAGACCAGCAAACGTCCACGTCGCGCCGGCGTCCGTCGTCTTGTACACGCCGCGGCCCGTGGAGACGTTGCTGCGCACGCCGTCGGAGCCTGTGCCGACGTAAATCACATCCGGATCCGAGTCAGCCACGGCGATCGATCCCATCGATCCGACCGGAATCTTGCCGTCGGCAATCGGCGTCCAGGTGGCGCCGCTGTCGGTGGTCCGGAACAGTCCGCCGCTGGCGGCGCCCATATAAAAGGTGGCCGGTTGTGACGGCACGCCGGTGACCGTCGTCACGCGGCCCCCGCGAGAGGGACCGACCAGGCGGTACTTCAAACCTTTGAACATGGCGGGACTGACGCCCGGCATCTGCGCGATGCGCGGAGCGGGGGTTTGCGCGTGGATCGACGCCATCGCGATCAGGACAACGGCAACGAGGCGAGCGGTGAGACGTGACATGGGAAGTTCTCCGGGTGAAGCTGGTTCCTCGAGCTGGACCTACACTAACGGCTCGGCGAGCGCGGCGAGGGTCGATGCGGCGACGTTGCCGCCGCTCAGAATCGCAACGACCTTCGCGTTCTTGTTCGACAAGGGACTATCGGCCGACGGCCACAGGGTGGCGGCGACCGTGGCGGCGCCGCTGGGCTCGACCACCTGCTTGGCCTCGTGAAACAGCCACAGCGCCGCGCGCGCAATCAGCGCGTCGTCCACGGTGACGACGGCGTCGACATATTGCTGGACGTGGGCAAAGGTCAGGTCGCCTGGGCGCACGGGCATCAGGCCGTCGGCGATCGATTGCGTCGAATCGAGCGTCACGGGGTGGCCCGCTGCAATCGACGAGGACATCTTGGCGGCTCCCGCGGGTTCGACGCCGACGATCGTCACGTCCGGCCGCGACTGTTTGATGGCCGCGGCGACACCTGACACCAGGCCGCCGCCGCCGACAGGCACCGCGACGACGTTGACACCGCTGACCTGATCGAGAATTTCCAGCCCGCACGTGCCCTGGCCTTCGATGATCCACTCGTGATCGAACGGCGGCACCATGGTCAGGCCGCGATCGGCCGCGATGGCCTCGGCCCTCACGCGGCGGTGCGCCGACGTCGTGCCCTCGAGCACCACTTCAGCGCCCCAGCGTTTGACGCCGGCCACTTTGATGGCGGGCGCGGTCGTCGGCATCACAATCACGGCCGGCGCCCCGAGTCTGGAGGCGGCCAGCGCGACGGCCTGCCCGTGGTTGCCCGAGGAGTACGTAATGACGCCGCGCTTGAGGGCCTCGGCCGGCAGCCGCATGAGCATGTTCGAGGCCCCGCGGATCTTGAACGCGCCGCCAGGCTGCTGCGGCTCGCACTTGAGCCACAGCGGCCGGCCGGCCATGTCCGAGACGTCGAGGACGGGCGTGCGCCGGGCGATGGATTGGATGCGCCTGGCGGCATCGCGAATGGCGGAAAGCGTGACGAGCGTCAGGGTTTCAGGCATGGCTGACGGGATTTGGTCCACATTCACGGCCGGTCTTCCGGA
>DASUGC010000052.1:0-11304 GCA_036274235.1 Vicinamibacterales bacterium | reverse complement strand
GCCGCGGCGGGACGTCGATTGGACACTCCTCGATACCAAGTCAGTGGCGACAAGGCTCAGCCACTGGGACGAGGCCGCTGACGCCGAGAAGACCTGCATGCAGGGCGCCAGCCGTCGCTGTACGGAAATGCGGCGATTCGTCGACGAGGGCGGCGGTGTCTCGGGCGTGCAGCCCGTCATCGACGATGTCAACGCGGCGCTGCCGATTCTCAAACGCCTCTGGTCCGAGGAATTTGCGCGCATCGGCAGGACGTTTGCCGCTCCGGATGTCGCCTATTACGGCGTGGGCACGGGCATCGCCGCGGTCTTCGAGCCCGCTGATGTGGCGAAAAAAGCCGGCGACTGCATGAAGCCGTTCGACAACTCCCTGTATTGTCCGTCCACGAACACGGTCTATCTCGACGCGGTGTACCTGACGAAAGTGGCTCGTGCGGTGCATGAAGCCGACGGTACGACTGGGAGATTCGCGGCGATTGCGGTGGCGGCTCATGAGATCGGCCACGCCGTGCACGTGCAGACCGGCGATGCCGAAGGCGACAAGCACGCACAGGAACTGCTCGCCGACTGCTTTGCAGGCGCCGGAATGGCGGCCCTGCGCCGGTCCGAAACCGGCGTCGGCCAGTCGAAGGCGGCGCAGGTGCTGTACACGAGTGACGCGCTCGCCGAAGGTCAGCTGGGGATCGCCCTCATCGGCGGTCCGAAGATGGTGGACGGCATCCACGAAGCCGGCCCCGTCCGCGCCGACTATTACACGCGCGGCTTCAACATGGGCTTCGGCAGCTGCGCCGATCGGTTCAAGCCGCGATAGTGCCGGCGTGCCTCGGCGTCGCCGCGCGGCAGCCCGATAAGCGAAGGCGGGCCTAACGAAGCTTGGGTACGAGATCGCGCAGCACGACGCGATAGGACGGGAGGTAGCGCGACGCGTACTCCGGCGAATGGTGCACCGCGGGATAGCCTTCGCCCTTCTTGACCGATCCGAACGCTCGAAGCATCTCCGCATCGAACGGCAGCTTGTGATGCGCGGCCGCGTCCGCGACTTCCGTCCACCAGCGTTCAAACGCGTCGCGGTTCGGTTGGATGGCCCTGGACGACGCGATCATGGCGTCAGCAAGCTCGTCCACGCTGAATCCAGCCGCCTTGAATGGCCTGAGGTTCACCCGGACGACCGAGCCGTCCGGCGTGATCGCCTCGAGCAGCGGCTCGCGCGAATCGGCTCCTGCTGTCGCGAGTTCCTGTGTCAGATATCCGCGGTCGGCCGCCTCATCCGTCATCAGATGCCCGTTACCGAACGCCGCCTGGTGCACGAACTTGTACACGTCTTCCGTCTGCATGGCCGGGTAGCGCTCAACCTGATCGCGGAGGCGATCGACGATCGTGAGTTCGCGCGATCCGCAACCGGACCAGGCGAACGCGAGCAGGGGGATCAGGATCAGGGCACGATTCGTTCGAATCATCACTGCGGCAGCTTCTCCGGAGACTTTACCCGAATCGATTGCGCAAAGACTCGGGCCCTGTCGCTCGCCTGTACGCGCGCCCGATCGACGGAAACACGAGCACGGCAATATGGCGCATGCCGCAGACGATACCGCCGGCTCCGCCGCCGGGTGCGGCACTGGACCCGCGAAATGTCAAAATGGCCGGCGGCAGGCGTTCGATGAGCGGGTCAGTTATTGACGCCAATCGCGTGGTGCAGGCCCTGTGGGTCGGTTCCCGCTTGTCTGCGCTCGAGCGACTCTCGATGGCGTCATTCCTGGCGCACGGACACGAGTACCACCTCTACACCTACGGCCACGTCGAAGGCGTGCCTCCAGGAATCATTGTCAGAGACGGCAACGATGTCCTGACGTCGGACTGGCTCTTCCGCGACAGCCGGGGAACTTTCGCCGGTTTCTCTGATTTTTTTCGGTACAAACTTCTGCTGGCGTCCGGGGGCTGGTGGGTGGACACCGACATGGTCTGCCTGAAGCCGTTCGATTTCGAACCCGAGTACGTCCTCGCCAATGAGCCAGATCTCACGGTGGGGTCGGCTGTCATGAAAGTTCCGGCGCGGAGCGAACTGATCGCGCGCGCGTGGGAGGCCTGCGCCGGCATGGATCGGACTTCGTTTGAGTGGGGCGCCGCGGGGCCGAGGTTGCTCATCGGGCTCGTCGAACGCCTGGGCCTGACGGATCTCGCCCTTGAACCCAACGTCTTCTTTCCCGTGGATTGGGGCGATTGGCGGCGAATGCTGGATCCGGCCGTCACGTGGGTATTCGCACCCTCGACGCGGGCGATTCATCTGTGGAGCTCCATGTGGAGTCTTGAGGGACAGGACCCGGACTTGCCGTACCCGCGGGGTTGTCTGCTCGAGGACCTGAAGGCGCGGTACCTCACCCGGCTGCCGGGTCATCCACGTCTGGGATAGCATCTGCGCTGTCCCGGGATCAGTGACTGGGCGATTGGCATGATCGGTATTCGTCACACGCGCACGGCCCGGATAGAAACGACCCCGGACGGCATCGTCATCACGCGCATCCTGGCCGACGTCGACCAGCAGGTCAGCGATGCTGTGGAGAACGTCGCGATGTCAGCCGAAGCCTGCGGCGGACGCCGCGCGCCCATCGTGGTGGATCTGCGGCAGGCGCGGGCCCTGGATGCGGAAACCCGTCACTATTACAGTGGCAGGAAACTCACGGACTCATTCACGGCCATTGCCCTGCTGGTACCGGTGGGCGCGTTCGGCCGGATGATGGGCAACCTGTATCTGCGTGTCGCCAACCCGGGTATTCCCGCGAAGCTCTTCGATTCGGAAGCGGGAGCCCTGGCGTGGGTGGCGCGCTTTCTCGCCGAGCGGCCCCGATGAGCGGCGCCCGTGTGTGTTTTGATCGCGATCGCTTCGAGCGTCTCGCCGATGCGATTGAGAACATGGCCGTCGGCGAGCTGTGGAAGGAGATTCCGGTATCGCCGGCGCGCGACGAGCTCGATGCCCTCGCGCACGGCATCAATGTGCTGTCGAGCGAACTCCGGTATCGCCTGCGGGAACTGCAGAACGCCCAGGCGTCGCTGATTCAGTCCGGAAAACTGGCGGCGCTGGGTGAAGTGAGCTCCGGCCTCGCCCACGAGCTGAATAATCCGCTCACCATCGTCACGGGCTACATTCAGCTCGTGCGCGCGCGGCTGGAGTCGGCCCGTCCGGAGGACCACGATCCGGCCGGCCAGGCCGCGCTCCTGGAGAAGGCCGAGCGCAACCTCGAGCGGATGGCCGCGATCATCCGTCACATCATGGAATTCGCGCGCGAGTCCCGCCCCGGCAAGACTCCGACGCTGGTGGCAGACGTGATCGAGAAGTCGCTCATCCTGATCCACGAGCAGATGCGGCTCAAGAATATTTCCGTCAGCCTCGAACTGCAGCCTGGCGTGACGGCCGTGATCAATGCGTCACAACTGGAGCAGGTCTTCATCAATCTCCTCGGCAACGCGCGTGACGCGATTCTGGAGGCACACGGGGAGGCCGGCGGCCGGATCCAGGTGCGGTCGCGGGCGGTGTCCGCGTCAGAAGTCGAAGTCAGAGTCTCCGACAATGGCATCGGCATGACTGAGGAGACGCGAAGCCGGGTGTTCCAGCCGTTCTTCAGCACGAAGGAAGCCGGCAAAGGCATGGGCCTGGGGCTCTCGATCTCGCACGGCATCGTGCTGGAACATGGCGGCGCCATCAGTTGCGAGTCGCAGCCGGGTGGTGGGGCCACGTTCGCGATCAGGCTGCCGAGGTTCGTGCCCGACGATTCGGAGGAGTCATGACGGGCCGGCGCCGGTTGCTGGTCGTGGATGACGAGGCCGAGATCGTCGAATTGCTGCGACTGACGTTCGAGGACTTCGAGGTGGACACCGCGCTCGATGCCGACTCGGCCCTTGCGCGGCTGCGCGTCGGCACCTTCGACGCCCTCATCACCGATGTCCGGATGCCTGGACGTTCGGGGCTGACATTGATCGATCACGCGGTCGAACTCTCTCCCGGAATCGTGGTGATTGTGATCACGGGCCATCATCAGGAGTTCGGGAGTGACCGCCGGGTGGCCCGATGGATTCCGAAGCCCTTCAGCATCAGCGGCATCCGGGCGACCTTGCTTCACGAGCTTGGTCTGACGTAGCGGGAGGCTCCGATCAGGAGGAGGGTTCCAACTCTCCCATCCGCCGCTCCAGAAACCGCCGTTCCGGTTCCTGTCTTGTCAGTTCCCAGGCTCGTCGGTACGCCGTCATCGCCTCGTCACGGCGGCCGAGGCGCCGGCAGAGATCGGCGCGCGCGGCGTGCGCCGGCGCGTAGGTCTCGAGCTCGCCGCGCGCCAGAATCGCATCGATGAGGGCCAGGCCGGCGGCCGGGCTGTCGCGCATCGCGACGGCCGCGGCGCGGTTGAGTTCGGCCACCGGAGAGGGATCTACGCGCAGCAGCACGTCGTAGATCCCGACAATCTGTCTCCAGTCGGTTGCGCCTGCGTCTGCGGCCTCGGCGTGGACGGCGGCAATCGCCGCCTGTAAGGTATACGGCCCAAAGCGACGCGAATAGAGCGCGCGCTCGACCAGCGATTGTCCTTCCGCGATTTGTGGGCGATTCCAGAGCGAACGGTCCTGCTCGTCGAGCAGCCGGAGATCCCCCGATGCCGACATCCGGGCGTGCCGGCGCGCATCATGCAGGAGCATGAGGGCCAGCAGCCCCATCACTTCCGGTTCCGGCAGTAGTTCCAGCAACAGGCGACCGAGCCGGATCGCCTCGTCGCACAGGTCATGTCGCACGATGGCGCCGCCCGATGAGGCCGAGTAGCCCTCGTTGAACACGAGGTACACCACGTGCAGCACCGCGTCGAGCCGATCGGCCAGCTCATCGCGCCCCGGGACCTGATAGGGAATGCGGGCATCCCGAATCTTGCCTTTGGCGCGAACGATGCGCTGCGCAATCGTGGGGGCTGGAGCCAGAAAGGCGCGCGCGATTTCTTCGGTCGCCAGGCCACACACCTCACGCAGCGTCAGCGCGATTCGCGCGTCGGGCTGCAGGGCTGGATGGCAGCACGTAAAGATCAATCGCAGCCGATCGTCCTCCACGCCTTCGGCGTCTTCAACCTCGTGCGGTGGCGCCGCGGCCTCGATCTGTTCGGCGATCCGTGCGCGCGCCGCGTCAAACCGCGCCGCCCGGCGCAGTTTGTCGATGGCCTTGAAGCGGCCTGTCGAGACAAGCCAGGCCCGTGGATTGTCAGGGATCCCCTCCCGGCTCCAGTTGTCCAGGGCCGCGATGAACGCGTCGTGCATCGCCTCCTCGGCGAGGTCGAAGTCGCCGAGAAGACGAATCAGCGTCGCCAGCACGCGCCGGGAATCGGCTCGATAAACCTCGTCGATCCGATCCCGGACGTCCACCTAGTTGAATTCCTGGATCGGCCGGACCTCGATCGATCCAATCCGCGAGGACGGAATCTTGGACGCAATCTGGATGGCGTCGTTCAGGTCCTTCGCGTTGATGAGGTAGTAGCCGCCCAGCTGTTCCTTGGTCTCCGCGAACGGGCCGTCGGTGGATGAGATCTTGCCGTTGCGCACCCGCACCGTGGTCGCCGTCGGCGTCGGTTGCAGCGCCTCGCCGCCGATGTAGTGGCCGCTCTTCTTGATGCCCTCCGTGAAGGCGAAGTACTCGCCCATCATCGCGTCGGCCTGTTCCTTCGGCATCGTTCCCCAATTGCTCTCATCGTCATAAATCAGACAGAGGTATCGCACGGGTTGTCTCCTTTTTGGAGGCCTTCTTGCCTCTCATCAGCTAGTCGTCTGGGGTAGGACGAAATCGACAACCGGCGGGTTCGGTCCCGCCTGTTCTATGATGGCTCCGATGAACGCAGCGGATTGCATCCTGTTCAGCGGCGGGGCCCCGGGCGCCGAGACGGCCTTCGGCGCGGCGGCCGAGCGCCATGGCGTCGAGGAGGTGAATTTTACCTTCGAGGGCCATAAGATGGGGCGGCAGCGCGGCGTTCGCATGCTCAATCACGAGGAGCTGCAGGCCGGCGACGTCAGCCTGGCCTACGTATCGCGGCTGATGCATCGGCGCTATACCGACGCGCCCACGATCCGGAGGGTCCTGCAGACGCTCTGGTACCAGGTCAATCACGGCCAGGAGATTTACGTCGTTGGCGCGATTCTGGACGACGGGACCGTGCGCGGCGGGACCGGATGGGGCGCGGAGTTCGCCAAACTCTGCAACAAGCCTCTCTTCGTGTTCGATCAGGACAAGGGCGGATGGTTTGAATGGTCCGGCGATGACTGGAAGGCGGCCGCCTCGCCCGTGATCACGCACCCGCATTTCACCGGGACGGGCACGCGCGCCCCAAACGCGAAGGCACTTCAAGCGATCGAAGAATTGATGGATCGATCGTTCGGGAAATCGTCAGGGTAACGACAGCCGATCGCCACAAGCGCGGCAGCCCTGCTGGCGGTTTCTGTCGGCGTGTAGATCGTGCGGCCATCCGCCCATCTTGCCGCACCGCTCGGCAGCGGCTATCGCAGCGCCATCCGGAAGTTCGCCCGCTCGTACGCGGCCGGATCGCTGATTCGCTCCAGGCTCATGTTGCCTCGCATCTCCGACAACGAGGCCCATTCGTGCTCGAGCATCCAGGCTTCGATGTCGGAGCGTAAGGTCTTCAGCAGCGTCGGACCGTGCCGAAGCAGCGCCGAGACGAGCTGCGTCGCATGCGCGCCGGCCATCGTCGCCTTGATCACGTCAACGGCGGTGTGAATGCCGCCGGTGATGGCGAGAGAGGCCCTGACCCGCCCCGCGAGCGCTGCCGTCCCGCGGAGGCGCATCGGCAGCTCCGACGAATCGGACAGCGGCAGCGTCCGCACCACATCCAGTTCCTTGACGTCGATGTCCACACGATGAAACCGCGTGAACATCACGAGGCCGTCGGCGCCGGCATCATCGAGCTGCCTGGCAAAGTGCGCGAACGCGGTGAGCAGCGGCGACATCTTGACGGCGACGGGAATGCGCAGCCGCGCTTTCACATCGCGCACCACCTGGATGGCTTCGCGCTCGACATCTGCCGCGCTTCGCGCCATATCACTGGCCGCGTGGTAGATGTGCAGTTCCAATCCGTCGGCGCCGGCCTCCTGGAGCTGATCGGCATAGGACACCCAGCCGCCCGGCGTCACGCCGTTGAGCGAGGCGATGACGGGGATGCGCACGGCCTGCTTCACACGATGCAGGTGCTCCAGATACTCCTCCGGCCCGAGCGCCATCAGCGGTTCGGGAGCGTAGGTCGTGGCCTCCGCGAACGAGCCGCTGTGGCTTTCCGTGTTCAGGAACGTGTCCATCTGCTCGCCCGTGATTTCTTCTTCATAGAGCGAGCGCAGGACGATGAGCGCGGCGCCGTGGTCCTCGAGCTGGCGGACGCGATCGAGATCGTCGCCAAGGGGGCCCGCGCCGACGACGAGCGGGTGCGGCAGTGAGAAGCCAAGATAGGTCGTGCTGAGGTCCATCATTCCTCCTGCGCCGGCGGCGGCGTCGCGGCCCCGGCCTCGTCCGGCTTCGTCTCGATGACCGGCACCGTGATGCCGGCGAGCTGCTGATAAACGGCGTAGCGCTTTTCCGCCGCGGCCTGTGATTGCGCGACGAACTTCTTGTACCGCGCCGGATCGGCGCGCTCCACCATGCGGAAGCGCGCCTCGTTCCGCAGATAGTCCGCCACGCGCGCCCTGGGCGGTCCGTAGTCGAGATGCAACGGCGGCTCGCCCTTATGGAGCCGGCGCGGATCGAAGCGATAGAGCGGCCAGACGCCGGAGTCCACGGCGAGCTTCTGCTGGACCGCACCGTTGGCCATGTCGTAGCCGTGGGCGATGCAGTGGCTGTACGCGATGATCAGCGAGGGCCCCGCGTACGATTCCGCTTCCAGAAACGCCTGCGCCGTTTGCGCCATCCTGGCGCCGAAGGCGACGCGCGCGACATACACGTGGCCGTACATGTTCGCCAGCAGGCCCAGATCCTTCTTGCCGACGGGCTTTCCGGCCGCCGCGAACTTGGCGGATGCGCCGAGCGGCGTCGCCTTGGATTGCTGGCCGCCCGTGTTCGAGTACACCTCGGTGTCCATCACCAGGATGTTCACGTCACGGCGATTCGCCAGCACGTGATCCAGGCCGCCGTAGCCGATGTCATAGGCCCAGCCGTCGCCGCCGACCAGCCACACGCTTTTCTTGACCAGATAGTCGGCCAGTGTCTCCAGGCGCGCGGCCTCCGGAGTCTTGAGCCTGGCCAGCGTCTGACGCAGCGCCTTCACGCGATCGCGCTGCGCGGCAATGCCGGCTTCGTTTGATTGATCGGCATCCAGAATGGCCGTGACCAGACCTTCGCCAAGCGCACTCGCCATGTGCTTGAGGATTCCGCGCGCGGCGCCGACGTGCGCGTCGAGCGCCATCCGCATGCCGAAGCCGAACTCGGCGTTGTCTTCGAAGAGCGAGTTCGACCAGGCCGGCCCGCGGCCTTCACGGTTCGTCGTGTAGGGCGTCGTCGGCAGATTGCCGCCGTAGATCGACGAACAGCCGGTCGCGTTGGCGATCAAGAGCCGGTCGCCGAACAGCTGGGTGAGCAGCTTGAGGTAGGGCGTTTCGCCACAGCCGGCGCACGCGCCGGAGTACTCGAAGAGGGGCTCGAGGAATTGCGACCCCTTGTGATCGAGCCGCGGCACGGCCGTCCGATCCACTTCCGGCAGATTCAGAAAGAACTCGTAATTGGTACGTTCGACGTCCCGGATCGGCGCCTGCGGATGCATGTCGATCGCTTTGTGTTTCGGGTTCGTCCGATCCTTGGCGGGGCACACATTCACGCACAGTGAACAGCCGGTGCAGTCCTCTGGCGCCACCTGGATGGTGTAGGTCTTGCCCTTGTACTCATGGCCTTTGTAGGGCGTGAACTTAAAGGCCTCCGGCGCGCCGTTGAGCGCGTCGCCGTCGTAGACCTTCGCGCGGATGGCCGCATGCGGACAGACCAGCGCGCATTGGTTGCATTGGATGCAGACCTTGCTGTCCCAGACCGGGATTTCCAGCGCGATGTTGCGCTTCTCCCACTTGGCGGTCGCGGTGGGCCAGGTGCCGTCCACCGGAAACGCGCTGACCGGCAGCAGGTCGCCCTTGCCGGCCAGCATGACGGCCGTGACCCTCTGGACGAAGTCGGGCGCGCGTTCCGAGACGAGCGGCGGACGGCCGCGCGTGGCGTTGACGCGGCCGGGTACCGGAATCTCGTGCAGATGCGCCAGCGCCTCGTCTACGACCGCGCAGTTCCGGCGCACGACCTCCGGGCCACGCTTGCCATAGGTCTTTTCGATCGCCTTCTTGATGTGGGAGATCGCCTCTTCCCTCGGCAGGACGCCGGCAATCGCGAAGAAACACGTCTGCATGATCGTGTTGATCCGCGTGCCCATGCCCGCGCGCTTCGCCAGCGCATACGCATCGATCGCGAAGAACCGGATCCTGCGATCGACGATCTGCTGCTGCATTTCGCGCGGCAGCTCGTCCCAGACGCGGTCGGGCCCGAAGGGCGCGTTCAGGAGGAACGCCGCGCCATCGGCCGCCAAATCCAGGACGTCGATTTTGTCGACGAACTCGAACTGATGGCACGCGACGAAGCCGGCCTTTTCGACCAGATACGCCGACCGAATCGGCCGGGGGCTCGTCCGGAGGTGGGAGATGGTGATCGCGCCGGACTTCTTGGAGTCATACACGAAGTAGCCCTGCGCAAAGAGGTCCGTTTCCTGTCCCAGAATCTTGATCGAGTTCTTGTTCGCGCCGACCGTGCCGTCCGCGCCAAGCCCGTAAAACACCGACGACGACACGTCTTCCGCTTCGGTCCTGAACGACCGATCCCACTCGAGCGAGGTGTGCGTCACGTCGTCGATAATGCCCACGGTGAAATGACGCCGCGGAGACGGCTTGGCCAGTTCGTCGAACACCGATTTCACCATCGCCGGCGTGAACTCTTTGGATGAAAGCCCGTAGCGTCCGGCGATCACTCGCGGCGCCGCCGGCAGCGGGGACAACCCGTCAGCCAGTGCTTCGGCAATTGCCGTGATCACATCCTGGTACAGCGGGTCGCCCGGGGCGCCGGGCTCCTTGGTCCGGTCGAGGACCGCGAGGCTTCGCGTTGACAACGGCAGGGACGCGAGAAAGGCCGCCCGAGCGAAGGGCCGGTAGAGCCGGACCTTGAGGACGCCGACCGGCTCGCCGCGGGCCGCCAAGGCGTCGACCGTTTCGTGCACGGTCTCGGCACCGGATCCCATGATGACGATCACGCGCTCTGCCTGCGGATGGCCGGCGTACTCAAACAGGCCGTACCGCCGGCCGGTCCGTGCCGCCAGCGCGTCCATGGTCTTCTGGACGATGGCGGGGCAGGCGTCGTAGAACCCATTGGCCGCTTCGCGGGCCTGGAAAAAGACGTCGGGGTTCTGGGCCGTACCGCGCAGGACCGGACGATCCGGCGTCAGCGCGCGCCGCCGATGCTCGTGGATCGCGGCCTCGGGAATGAGCGCGCGCAGGTCGTCATCGCCAATCGGCTGAATCTTGGCGACCTCGTGAGAGGTGCGGAATCCGTCGAAGAAATGCAGGAAGGGCACGCGCGATTCGAGCGTCGCCGCGTGCGCGACGGCGGCCATGTCGTGCGCTTCCTGTACGGAGTTCGAGCACAGCATCGCGAATCCCGTCTGCCGGCACGCCATGACGTCCGAGTGGTCGCCGAAAATCGAGAGCGCGTGCGTCGCCAGCGTGCGCGCCGCCACGTGCATGGTGAACGGCGTCAGCTCGCCGGCGATCTTGTACATGTTCGGGATCATCAAGAGCAGACCCTGCGACGCCGTGAACGTCGTCGCCAGCGAACCCGCCTGGAGGGCCCCGTGGACGGCGCCGGCCGCGCCGCCTTCCGACTGCATCTCGGCGATGTCAGGAATGGCGCCCCAGAGATTCGTGCGGCCGCGGCTGGCCCACTCGTCGCAGAGCTCGGCCATCGGCGAGCTCGGCGTGATCGGGTAGATGGCTATCGTCTCGCTGACGCGAAACGCAATCGAAGCCGCGGCTTCGTTTCCGTCGATGGTGATGCGGGAGTTGGTCGCCGTACGGCACCTCCGGAGCATTCAGAACACCGGTCACGGTCGTGACCGGCGCCAGTCTAGCGTCGCCATGCTGGCCGCGCCAGTCACAGCCGGCTGTCGGTCACGCGGGGTGCGGCCATGTCGTGCACACAGGGCACCGGGAAGCAGTAGTATCTGCACCTTGGCATCGCCACGCGCCGACCGCCGGACAGCGCTTGCGGTCTTCACC
>DASUGC010000051.1:0-3120 GCA_036274235.1 Vicinamibacterales bacterium | reverse complement strand
ACTTTTCGATCTCCTGATCGACGTCCTCGTCGGTGGCCTCGATCGACTCGCGCCGCGCGACTTCGTCCACCGCCAGGGTGCTCTTCACGGTTTCCGTGGCCGGACCCCGCTGCCGCTCGCGGAATTCCTGCCAGTCGATCTCGGCTTTCATCGGATCGATTCCCTGGTCGGCGAGCCGCCGCACGAACTCCTCCAGCCGCCGGTCGATCTCCTCGTTCACCAGCACTTCGGGAACCGTCGTCACGCGCCCGGACAGCTCCGTCAGCAGGTCGTGGCGCATCTTGTGCTCGGCGTCCTGCTCGGCGCCTTTCTGCAGGTCGTCGTGAATGCGCTCGCGTAGTGCGTCCAGCGTTTCGAGCTCGCTCACCTCCTTGGCGAACTCGTCGTCGAGCGGCAGCAGCTCCTTGCGCCGGATGCCCTTGACCGTCACCGCATAGTCGATGGTGGCGCCCGCCATGTCCTTGACTTCGTAGTCCGCCGGGTAGGTGACCGCAAACTCGCGCGTCGCGCCGACCGGCGCGCCGTCCAGGTGCTGGTTGAACTCCACCGGGTTCGCGCTGTTGCCAATCTCGATCGAGACGTTCTGGAGCTGTTCCGGCTTGCCCTGCATCTCGTCCGGCGGCGCCGCCTCGCCGGCCAGCTGGACCAGCCGCCCGCGGCGCGTGCGGGTGAGATCCACGAGCACCGTATCGCCGGTGGTCGCCGGACGATCCTCAATCGGCTGCCAGCGCGCCGCGCGTTGCTGCAACTGCTCCAGCGCGCGATCGACGGCGCCCACTTCCAGCACGGCCGGTGGCTTCCGCAGCGACAGCCCTTCATACTCGCCGACGGAAATCGCCGGCATCGTTTCGAAATCCGCCACAAACGTCAGCGGCTTGCCCTCTTCCAGCACCACGTCCCTGATATCGGGCATGGCGACCGGATTCAAGCCACGGTCGCGCAACTCGTTACCGACCAGTTTCGGAATCATGTCGTTGGCGACGTCCTGGAGGATTTGGTCCCGGAATCGCTGACGCAGCACGCGCGCGGGCACTTTTCCCGGTCGAAAGCCTGGTACGCGCGCGCTGCGCGCGTACGTCCGCGCTACTTTCTCGATTTCCGCTTCGACGACGTCCGGCGGGACTTCAAAGGTGAGGTGCCTGCGGGTCTCGCTCACCTCGGACAACTCAATCTTCATTGAGCATCAATACTAGCAGGTACGACGGGTACGACAGGTACGGCGGGTACGACAGGTACGGCGGGGACAGCCCCGCCGTACCTTGTCCGCACGTCAGCGGTAGATCGTGAGAATCGCCCGGAACTGCCCCGCGTTGTCGCGGAGGATGTCGTCGTTGACGCCCAGGTACAAGCGTCCGTCGCGTGGGGCGCGGAGGTCCCCCGAATCGGATCCGATCAAAAACGGCGCCGAGTTGCCGATGCGCCCGATCAGGGCGCCAATTTCCACGTTGGGCATCGGGGCGGCCGCGGTCGAAGCCCGCCCCCGCGCTCCGTCAGGCTCCGCGGTGTCACGGCCATTGCCGCTGAATCTGATCTGGCCGGAGGCTCGAATCAACAGCGGATCGCCCGCGCGAACGGTGATGCCGGTGTCGGTCCACGCCTGCTGGCTGCTGACGTCCACCGTGACGGTCCGGCCGCCCCCTCGACCGCCGCGGACATTTGGATACTCGTACCCGACGCCGGGCACGTCGTCATAGCCCACTTCGGAACGGCTCAGCACGCCGTCGTTGTTGCGATCGAGCCACCGGAAGGTGTCCGGGCTGCCGAACCATTCCCAGCGCTCGAGCCGGTTGTTGCGGTTGGCATCAAGATCGTCGAATCGATCACCGCGTTCCTCGTCGATGGAACCGACCAGAAACTCGGTCATGGAAAGCCGGTTATCGCGGTTGCGATCCAGCCGCCGGAAATCGTCGGCGTCGTATCGCCATTCTCCGCGTGACAGCCAGTTATCCCGGTTGGTGTCGAACTGCCGGAATCGGGCCTCGGTCCAGTCGTTGAATCCGCCGCCCTGCCGTCCGCGCGCCGGCGGCGTGGCGCCCACGCGAACTTCGTCGCCGGACAGGCGGCCGTCGCCGTTCCAGTCGCGCATGGCGAACGACTGCGCATTGCCCGTCCACTCGTTACGGGTGATGACGCCGTCCCGGTTGCGATCCATTTCCGCCAGGCGCATCGCCTGTTGCGGATCGTTGCGCGGCTGCGCGCCGCCCCGGCCGGCTGGCGGCTGCACGGGAGGTTGCCCCCCACGCCCCGGCGGCACGGTCGGCGGCGGAGGTGGCGGAGGCGGCGGGGCAGGATGCGCCGTCCGGACTTTGGCGCGCGTCGTCGTCACGCCATCGCAATTGCCCTGGCCGCGCACGCGCACCTCAAACTCGCCGACGCGCGTGTAGTCATGCGCGATGGTCGTCGGCAACGCGACAATTGGATGGACGATTGTCTGACCGTCGCCGTACTGAAACTCGACGGCGCCGCACGGATTAGTGCCCTGCACTGTGAAGATCACCCGGCCGCCGTCATCAGGCGAGGCCGTTGCTGATGAAACCGCCCCCCGTGACTGCGCGGTCGCCGCAACAGAGAACGCTATGGCAGTTGCCAGAATGATGCGCATATATCCCTCGCACGGAATTAGTGCATAACGCATGCCGTCAGGGACGGCCTAAAAGTCAAAAGTCGAAGCGGGACCTTCGGGACTGACGCGCGTTATCTGTCCGCTAGTTGTGAACGGGCGGGTATCGGTCCAAGGGTCCAAGGTCCAAAGGTCCAAGGGTTCGGTCCGCAAGGTCCAAGGTCCGGTCCAAAGGTCCGGTCCAAAGGTCCGGTCCAAAGGTCCGGCTGAAGTGCGAAAGGGGGGAGTCGAACCCCCAAGGCCTTCCGGCCACCGGCTCCTAAGACCGGCGCGTCTGCCAGTTCCGCCACTTTCGCGTGCCTGGAAGTGTAACGGATTGGCGCCGGTGAGTGAGCGCGCGAGCGAAGCGAGCGAGCCTCGCGCCGCGAGCCGCGATTTGGCGACGTGCTCTTCAGGAGAGCCGAATCGCGCGAGCCAGCGAGCCGGGGGTCTGGGGGCGAAGCCCCCAGGTTAAGGAAGCCCGGCGCGTCTGCCAGTTCCGCCACTTTCGCGTTGAGGGA
>DASUGC010000050.1:0-10479 GCA_036274235.1 Vicinamibacterales bacterium | reverse complement strand
GCCGGCGTTCCGACCACGATCGGTCCCTCAGGCGCGCTTCGGCAAAGATCGGCCTGCCGCGAACAACAGGCGTGCAGACAACGCTGCCGTCAGCCGACGGCGCGCGAGCATGCGGCGGAGGCCAGCCGCGAATCACGTCAAACTGAAACACAACCCGCCCGCGCCCGGACGTCCACCGCCGTACCTGTCGTACCCGTCGTACCTGTCGTACCTGTCGTGCCCGTCGTACCCGCTATTTCAATTCTCGTACCCAGATGTTTCTAAAACTGATCGGTTCGCTGCGATCGCCGTGGGCCTGCAGTTTGATTGGTGCGCGGTCGTAGGCCTTGTAGGCCGGCTGGCCGACATAGACGGTTTCGCCTTTCAGCTCAAAGTGGTTCTGCACGAGCACTCCATTGAAGAGCGCGGTCACGTACGCGGATGTTTGCACGGATCCATCCGCCGCAAACCGCGGCGCGGTCCAGATCACGTCATAGCTTTGCCATTCGCCCGGTTTGCGATTCGGATTCACCAGCGGAATGCTCTGTTTGTAGACGCTGCCTGCCTGTCCGTTGACGTACGTCTTGTTGTTGTACGAATCCAGAATCTGCAATTCGTATCCCGCGTCACCGGGGCCCGTGGACGCCAGGAAGACGCCGCTGTTGCCGCGCGCCTGATCGGTCCCGGTGATGTTCTCCGGAATCTTCCACTCCAGGTGCAACTGGAAGTCCTTGAACGTCCGTTTCGTTTCGATGTTGCCGACGCCCTGCGCCTTGTTCACGACGAGCGCGCCGGCGGCCACTGTCCATCGCGCCGGTGACTTATCGCGCGTGAGGACCCACTCGTCCAGATTCGTGCCGCCAAAAAGCACGATCGCGTCCGATGGCGGCGCGCTGTCGGTTGCGCCCGGCGTCACGACCGGCGGAACGGGCTCGTAGAACTCCGTGTCCTCGTGCCGTGGCGTCTGCGCCTGAGGCGCGCTGACGCGTCCGCCGGTCTGAACGGCGCCGGTCTGCTGAAGGACCACGGGCACTGCCAATCCGGTGATGATGGCGACGGCGATCAGTTTCATGATGGGGATCTCCCGACGCGATTGTCCTTCTACAATGAGCCGTGATCAAGACGGCGATTCTTGGCGCCCTGCTGATCGTCTCCACACAGGCAGCGGCGGACAGCCCGGAGCCGGTGATCCGCGCGCTGGTCAAGGCGATCTACGCCGCCGACGTCGCGGGCTATAACGCCGTCACCATTCCCGACCCTCGCCGCGCGCGTCTCACATCCGGCGGACGAGTCAACGAGTCCAAGCTCGAGCAGCTCACGACCGATCCGCAATCGCTGCAGATGAAACAGGTCAGGCCATTTCTCGATCACGGCCGCGAGGCGGTCCCTGACAGTAAGGGACAGTACGCGGTCGGGACCACGGCTCTCTTCACGGTGACACATGGAGGCAGTCCGATGGCTGTGGCGCTGGTCAAGCTGGCGGATGGCTGGAAGGTCGACCTGCGCTGGTGGCTGGCTGGCGTGGAGATGCAAAGCACTGAACCCAGACGCGGCAGCCCCGAGTACGCCATTCGGGGCTTGACGGCCGCGCTTGCCGCCATGGATCGCACGGCAGCCGCCACGTTCGCCACGCCCGGCGCGAGTCTCGATCTTCTGTTCCGCGGAGCGCAACGCGAGCCATCCGGCATGTTCGACGCCCTCGCGATGGAAATGCCGCTGGTGGAGCTCGAGCCCGGCGAGTTTTTCCCGATCCGGGATCGCATCGTCGAGGGATCCGCTCAACCCGACATGAAAGTGTTTGTCGGACAGTTCGGTGTCGTCGAAATCCCGTACGTCGTGCGACGAATCAACGGCGACTGGCGAGTGGAGCCGCAGCCGTACTACGCCTGGTTCAATCGCTAGAGGGCGCCGGTCGTTGCTCTCTTCGCTGAGCCGGACGAAGCCGGCTCACCAGACCCAACCGGAGTCGCGATGACACCTACACGAACCTTCATGGTACTACAAGGTGAACGCCCGGCAGTCAGTGCTGCTGCGCGACCAGGTCCACGATTGTCTTCACATAGCGATGTGTCTCTTCATAGGGCGGAATCCCGTTGTAGCGTTCCACCGCTCCGGGCCCGGCGTTGTAGCTGGCGAGCGCTAACGCCACATCGCCGCCGAAGTAGTTCAGCAGCGCGCTCAGGTACTGCGTGCCCGCCATGATGTTCTGCCGCGGGTTGAACGGATCGTCGACCCCGAGCTCTTTCTGCAGCGCGGGCATCAACTGCATCAGCCCCTGGGCGCCGGCGGTTGAGACGGCCAGGGTGTCGAAGGCCGACTCCGTCTGAATCACCGCGCGAATGAGGTAGGGATCAACCTGAAACTGCTCCGCGGCCTCGGCAATGATCGCGTCGATCTCGAAGTCCGGCGCGAGCTGGAACGTTTCGCTGGTAGTCACGATCGGCTGCGTACCGCGCGGCAGATCGCGCTGCAGAATCGACGGCGCCGCCTGGCGTTTGGACGGCGCCGAATGGCCGGCATGGGGGCTGAAGAATGCCGCGCCGGCCATCATCGCCGTCGGTAGATGCCGGCGGCGCCGGCGCCGGCGTTCGCGGCGGTACTCCGCGCGATGCAGAGCCTCCGCCGAATAGTGGCGAGAAGTGCGTCGCATGCCCCGGATCGGTGCAAGACACGGGCCATAGCCCCTCGCCCGGCCTGTCGTGCCCGTGTACCAGTCGTACCCGTGTACCCGTCGTACCTGTCGTACCCGTCGTACCCGTCGTAGACTTGCCACATGTTACACATCCCCCTGATTCGCCGTGGGGTGCCGTACAAGAGCCTGGATGTCGCCTATGCGCGTCATCACGCGACCGGCGACCCATTCGTCGAGATCAGTCACGCGAATCCAGGTTTGATCCGGCGCGATCTGCTGGCGCAGGGCGCGATGCGCGAGGCCCTGCTCGCCATTCCGACCGCGCGCCTGATCGACATGACGCGCGCGGCGGCCGCGATCTTCGCGCAGGACGCGCTGCCGGTCGGAGACACGACTCAGTCGCCTGAGGACTATGTGCACCAGGTGTCCGCGACAACCGGCATGCCGTACGCCATGGTGCGTCGCAATGTCACGCGGATCGCGGCCGTCATGGAGAATGTCTCCGCCATCGTGCGGGGCCTGACGCGCGGGCTCGATCCCACGGTGCTGGACCGAGGCTACGGCGAAGCGGATGGGCAGGTCGTCAGCTTCTTTCCCAGGTCGCGCGCACTGGGCATTGTGCTGCCCAGCAATTCCCCGGGCGTGCACGGCCTGTGGGTGCCGGCAATCGCGCTCAAAATGCCGCTCGTCCTGCGCCCTGGCAGCGCCGAGCCGTGGACGCCCTATCGCCTGATCCAGGCGCTGATGAAGGCCGGCGTGCCGGGCGACGCGTTCAATTTCTTTCCAAGTGACCATGCCGGCGCGGGCGAGATCGTGCGCCATACCGGCCGCAGTCTGTTCTTTGGCGACGTCGCCGCCGTCGGCGCGTTCTCAGGCGATCCGCGAATTGAATTGCACGGCCCCGGTTACAGCAAGATCGTGTTCGGCGCGGACCGCGCGCCGGATTGGGTGCAGTCGCTGGACATCATCATCAGGTCCGTCGCCGAAAATGGCGGCCGCTCGTGCGTGAACGCCTCCGGCGTCTGGACGCCGTCGCACGGCGCGGAGATAGCCGGCGCGCTGGCGCAGCGGCTCGCGGCGATTGAGCCGCGCGCCGCCGACGACCCGGACGCCGAAATCGCGCCGTTCGTCGATGCGCGCGTCGCTGATCACATCAATGCGCAGATTGAAACGGGACTGGCCGAGCCCGGGGCGATCGACGTCACGGCCCGCTACCGGAAGGGACCGCGGCTCGTCGTCCGGCATGGCAGCACCTACCTGCTGCCGACGGTCATCCACTGTGCGTCGGCGTCTCATCCGCTCGCGAACCGCGAGTTTCTGTTTCCGTATGTCTCCGTTGTGGACATGTCGCCCCGGGACCTGGCCTGCGTTCCGGATTGCTTCGGGCAGACGCTGTCGGCCACCGTACTGACAGACGACCGGTCCTTTATTCAGCGCCTGCTGGGATCCGCGGCCATCGGCCGGCTCAATCTCGGTCCTATCCAGACGAATGCGATCGCCTGGGAGCAGCCGCACGAAGGCAATCTGTTCGATCATTTGTACGGCCGGCGCGCGTTCCAGGCGAAAGGCCTCGCTGGAGTGGGCGCGTAGCGCCGGGATGCGCCTGCTGCACCTCACCGCCGGCGCCGCGGACATGTACTGCGGCAGTTGCCTGCGCGACAATGCGCTGGCCACCGCGCTCATCAACCGCGGCCACGACGTCGTCCTCATGCCGATCTACACGCCGACGACCACCGACGAAAAGAACGTCAGCGATTCGCATGTCTTCTTCGGCGGAGTCAGCGTTTTCCTGGAACAGCACGTGCCGCTGTTCCGGCACACGCCGGCCTTTCTCGATCGCCTGTGGGATTCCAATGCGGCGCTCAGGCTCGCCTCCAAGCGGCAGATCAAAGTTGATCCGGCCGCGCTTGGCAGCATGACGGTGTCCATGCTCAAAGGCGCCGACGGCTATCAGGCCAAGGAAGTGGACAAGCTGCGACGATGGCTGGAGCACGTGCCGCGGTTTGATGTCGTGAGCCTCCCGTTTACGCTGCTGATCGGGCTGGCGCGCCCGCTTCGCGCCGCGCTGAACGTTCCCGTCACCTGCACGCTGCAGGGAGAGGATCTGTTTCTCAACAATCTACCCGAGCCGTACCGGACGGAAGCGATCGGGCTCATCCGCGCGGCGGTCCCGCACGTCGATCGCTTTCTCTCCGTCAGCGAGGCCTACGTGCCGTTCATGCGGGACTTCCTGAAGATCCCGGAGAGCAAAATGGCCGTGGTCCCGCTGGGGATCACGATGGACGGTCACGACGTCACACCCACGCGCGTGTCCCCGCCATTCACGATCGGTTACTTTGGCCGCATCGCGCCGGAAAAGGGCCTGCACCTGCTGGCCGAAGCGTACCGCCGCCTGCGCCAGCGCCCGGATGTCCCGGACACGCGGCTGCTCGCCGGCGGATATCTGCTGAACGAGCACCGGCCGTACTTCGACGGCGTGGTCTCGTCCCTGCGGCAGGCCGGTCTGGGCGATCAGTTCGAGTACGCCGGCGCGCCGAATCGTGAGGGAAAGATTGCGCTGTTTCATCGCATGGATGTGATGTCCATGCCGGCCACGTACGATGAGCCGAAAGGATTGACGCTCCTTGAAGCGATGGCCAACGGCGTGCCGGTCGTCCAGCCGGATCGGGGCGCGTTTACCGAGATCGTGCAGAACACGGGCGGCGGCCTTCTGGTCGCGAAGGACGATCCCGAGGCTCTTGCTGATGGCTTGCTCGCCTTGTTGACAGACCGAGGCCGGGCCGCGGAGCTGGCGCGCGCCGGTGCTGACGCCGTCCGCCGCCAGTACACTGTCGATCATATGGCGCAGGCGACGGAACGCGCGTACGCGACACTTCGCCCGGCCGGATCGCTGTCATCGACCTGAGGACGCGTCGTGCTGGTCGTCACCGATCTCCACAAGAGTTACGCGACGCCTCGCGGTCCGCTGCCGATTCTCGACCGCGTCAGCCTGACGCTGAACCAGGGCGAGGCGGCCGCGATCATGGGGCCGTCTGGCAGCGGCAAGAGTACGCTGCTGTACGTCCTCGGCGCCCTGGAGCCGCCGACATCTGGTTCGGTGTCGATCGATGGCACGGACCCATACGCGCTCGGCGAACGCGACCAGGCGGCCTTCCGCGGCGCGCGCATTGGATTCGTGTTTCAGGATCATCTGCTGCTGCCGCAACTATCCGCGATCGACAACGTCCTCGCGCCGACGGTCGTCGCGCGGGATGGCGGGCCCTTCAGTGATCGCGCGCGCTTGTTGCTCACGCGCGTCGGCCTTGGCGATCGCATGGACCATCGGCCGGCGGAACTGTCCGGCGGCGAGCGCCAGCGCGTGGCCGTGGCCCGCGCGTTGATCCGCCAGCCGGCCCTTGTGCTCTGCGATGAACCAACAGGAAACCTCGATCGAACGGCCGCCGAGGGCGTCGCTGACGTGCTCGCCGATCTCGCCACAGACGGCCGCACGACTGTAGTGGTGGTCACGCACAGCCCGTCGCTGGCCGCCCGCTTCGGCCGCCGGTATGAAGTGGTCGATCGCACGTTGATCGATCTGGCCGGCGCGCCTCCGGATCGCATGTGACGGTTGGCACCATCGCGCGCCGCAGCCTCGCCCACTATTCCCGCACGCATGCGGCCGTCGCACTGGGCGTCGCCGCGGCGGTCGCTGTACTCGCCGGCTCGCTTCTCGTCGGCGCGTCGGTTCGCGACAGCTTGCAGGCCATTGCCGCCGGTCGCCTCGGTGCTGCCACCGTTGTCATCGCCAATGCGCAGCCGTTCACCGAGTCGTTGGCGGGCCGCTTGGGTCGGCCGGCGTCCACGGACGTCGCTCCGATGCTGGCGCTCTCCGGTGTCGTCTCGCACGAGTCCTCCTCGCGCCGCGCCGGATCGGTATCGGTGTACGGCGTGGACGATCGCTTTTTTCAACTTCACCACGTCACCCAGCCCGCGCCGGCCGGCACCGAGGCCTGGCTCAGCGAAGATCTGGCTGCCGATCTGGGCGCCAGGGCCGGGGATCCGGTCACGATTCGGATGCCGAGGCCGGCAGATATCCCGCTGGACTCGCTGCACGGCCGGCGCGACCAGGCCGGCCGGACCATTCGCCTGACGGTCGGCGGCGTGCTCAATCGCGCATCGATGGGCGAGTTTTCGCTGGCGCCGGGGCAGGGTCCGGTGCGAAGCGTGTTCGTCTCTCTGGGCCGGCTCCAGCGCGATCTGAGTCTTGATGAGCGCGTGAACACGGTCCTCGCCGGCGGGACCAGCACCGCGGCGGCGACTATCACCGCACTCAATTCCAATGTGTCTATCAGTGATCTCGGGCTGCTCGTCAGTGCGCTCGACGATCCCCCGGTCACGCTGATCGAATCCAAAAGCGGCCTGATTCCCGACGGCATTGTCGAGCCGCTGATGGCGATTGGATCACGTGCAGGCCGCACGGCGACGCCAGTATTGACGTGGTTGGCGAACCGGCTCACGGCGCCCAACGGCTCCGTGCCCTACTCTCTCGTGACGGCGATCGGCCCGGACGCCGCCGGCGACGCGCGCGTCGCCGCGCTCCTCGCCACGCAGGGCGACCTTCCGCCGATCGTGCTCAACGAGTGGACGCAACGCGATCTCCGCGCAGGCGCGGGAGCCACGATCGATCTCGAGTACTTCAAGTGGCTGGACAGCGGCCAGCTCGCGACGGCCCACGCCACGTTCCGCGTCGCCGGCACCATTCCGATGACCGGATTGGCCGTCGATCGCCGGCTGGCGCCGGACTACCCCGGCATTACGACGGCGTCGGACTTTGGCGAATGGGATCCGCCCTTTCCGATCGACCTGGGCCTCGTGCGTCCGCAAGACGAGGCGTACTGGAAGCAGTATCGAACGTCGCCAAAGGCGCTGATTCCGCTGGATGCCGGTCAGTCGCTCTGGCGCAGCCAGCACGGTCAGGTCACATCGATTCGCATCAGGACGCCGGCGCCGGCTGCCGCGGCTGACATCACGGCAGAGATCGTCGGTGCCGTGGATCCATCGCGCGCCGGTTTCACCGTCGTCGATGTCCGTCGGCAGGCGACCGCGGCTGCGGCCGGCTCGACGGACTTCGGCGAGTACTTTTCGTACTTCAGCGCGTTTCTAATGGTCTCCGCGCTGCTGCTGTCGGCGTTGTTTTTCAGGCTGAGCATCGAGCAGCGGCTGGCGCAGATTGGCGTGCTGCGCGCCACCGGCTTCAGTCTCTCCGACATCCGTCGCCTCTTCCTGGCGGAGGCCGCCGTCATCGTCGGCGCCGGCGCGGTCATCGGCATCGCGCTGGCGATTGGCTGGGCCGCGTTGATGATGTTCGCCCTGCGCACGTGGTGGATCGGCGCGGTCGGCACCACGCAACTCCAGTTGCATGTGAATGCGGTGTCGCTGTTGATTGGCGCTGCCGGCGCAGGCGTCGCGGCTTTCGGCGCGATCGCGTGGACCGTGCGATCGCTTGGCCGCCTGACCCCGCGCGCCCAATTGTCGGGTTCGCGCGAACCCATCGCGATGGGCCCGCCGCGCCGCTGGCTGCCGGCAATGTTTCTGGCGGGCGCAATCGGACTTTCCGTGCTGGCCGCTCTTCGTCTCGCTGATCCCGCCGGCGGTTTCTTCGTGGCCGGCGCGCTCGTCGTCTCCGCGGGCCTTGCGATCTTCCGGCTCCGCATGATGCGCCCGCGCGTGTCCGAGGCCCGCTTGACCTCAATCCCGGCGCTGGGGCGGCGCAACACCTCCTGGCGGCCCGGCCGCAGCATGGTCGTCGCCGGACTTGTCGCGGGCGCGGCCTTCCTGCTCGTGTCAGTGGATGCGTTTCGAAAAGGCGCGTCACCCTCTGCCGCGCTCGATTCAGGGACGGGCGGGTTCGCCATGCTGGCCGAATCAGCGCTTCCCATCGTGCAGGACCTTCACACGCGGGAGGGCCGCGCGGCCGTGGGCCTCGATGAAGCGGGCGGCGGCGCGCTCGCGGGCGCCCAGATCGTCGGGCTCCGGCTTCGTCCTGGCGACGATGCGAGCTGCCTGAACTTGTTTCAACCGAGACATCCGCGGATCGTGGGCGTCCCGGGTTCGCTGGTCCGCGAGCGTCGATTTACGTTCGCGTCAACGATGAGTCATGAGGGGAACAATCCCTGGACATTGATCGAGCGGCCCGCGACCGACGGCGCCATTCCCGCGATCGTTGATGCGACATCTCTGGAGTACGTGCTCCATTCCGCGGTCGGCGAGACAATCACGGTGGACGACGACACGACGCGACCGATTCGGCTGCGCATTGTCGGCGCGTTGTCGGACTCCGTTCTGCAGGGCGAGATGCTGATCGCCGAGCCCAACTTCCGCTCCCTGTTCCCGGACATTGCCGGCTTCAGATTTTTTCTAATTTCGATTCCAGACCCGACACCGGCGCGCACATCGGCCGCGATGACCGCGCTCGAGCGATCGCTCGAACCGTTTGGTTTTGACGCCGAGGACACTACGGCAAGGCTCGCGGCCTTCCATCGTGTCGAGAACACGTACCTGTCCACGTTCCAGGCGCTCGGTGGTCTCGGGCTGCTGCTCGGCTGCGTCGGCGTCGTCGCCGTTGTCATGCGAAACGTGCTGGAGCGACGCCGCGAACTTGCGCTGCTCGGTGCCGCCGGGTTTACGGGAGCGGACTTGCAGCGGCTGATCGCCGTCGAACATGTGACGGTCATCGGCGCGGGCCTCGCGATCGGCCTCGCCGCGGCCGCCGTGGCCGTCGGCCCCATCATCATCAGCCGCGGCGGCGGCATGCCGTGGCACGCGCTGGCGTGGATCGCGCCGGTGGCTGTGGGAGGGCTCATCGCCGCCGTGGCCGCCACGCGCGCGCTCAGGCGGATGCCGCTCGTGCCGTCGCTCCGAAGCGAGTAGTCCCAGACCCGTCTAATGTGACCGGCCTCTTGCGCCGACAGACCACTCAGACTGTCATAGCGTCCTATGACAGTTAGGGACGGGACTCATGCGGTGCGCGATGACTGACGGACCTGGCTGCTATGCGCAGTGACATCGTTCTGGCACTCCGGCGTTTGCGCCGTGCGCCGATCTTCACCTTGTTCTCGATCGTCACGCTCGCTTTGGCGATCGGTGTCGTGACGGCTGTCTACTCCCTGATTCGATCGGGGCTTCGAACGGAACTGAGTATCGGCGACGCCTCATCGGTCGTCATGATCGCCAAGCGCTCGTCAATGACCGACGCGCTCTACCCGGCGAGCCTGTCCTGGCCTGATTATCAGGATCTGATTCAGCAGACCGACGTGTTTCAGTCCACCGCTGCCTGGACCACGTTCACGAATGCCCTGGTTGTGGGCGACTCCTCGGAAATCGTGTTCGGCGAACTCGTGTCCGGTGATTACTTCGCGACCATCGGCCTGCACGCCGAGCGTGGACGCTTAATCGATTCCGGGGATGACCGGCCCGGCGCGCCGGCAGTTGCGGTGCTGTCGGCCTCGGCCTGGCGTCGCCGGTTCGCCCGCGATCCGCGGGCGGTGGGATCAACGATCCGGCTCGCAGGCCGGCCGTTTGAGGTGATCGGCATCGCGCCAGAGTCGTTTCGAGGGTTGCGGCCGCTGGTGAGATTTGCATCCCCTGACGTGTGGGTGCCGCTGTCTCATGCTCGAGCGCTGGCGCCCTCATGGGCCAGGCAGGACCGGGGGCGGCGCGATCATACCTGGCTCAACGTGGTCGGCCGGTTGTCCGCGGGACGCCAGATGGCCGACGCCGAACGCCAGGTTCAGATGCTCAGCGACCGGATTGATGCGGCCGAACCACTGCCGGATCTCGGCGTCGGCAATGGCACCTACGTGAAACAGCAGCGGCACTGGTACGCGCTG
>DASUGC010000049.1:0-2391 GCA_036274235.1 Vicinamibacterales bacterium | reverse complement strand
CGACCTGAAATTCGCCGAACGCATGTCGAAGGTCAAGACGCGCGTCCACCTGAGCCTGTTTCAGGATGAGACCTCGGAGCTTTGTCACTGGCACATTCCCGAATCGCACTACCTGGAGGCGTGGGGCGACGCGCGCGCTTACGACGGGACGGTGACGATCATTCAGCCGCTGATCGCGCCGCTCTACGAAAGCAGGTCGGCGCACGAACTGGTGGCGGCCATGTCTGGGCAAGCCCAACAATCGGGCTACGAGATCGTGCGCGATTACTGGGCGGGGCAGCGCGGCGGGAAGGCGCAGCCCGCGCCGCCGCCGCCGATACCGGCCCGGGCGCAAAATGAACAGGAAGCGGCTCAGGTCATAACGCAGCTCCAGCCGAGACCTCAACCGACGGCCTTCGACCAGTGGTGGCAGGAGGTGTTGCGGACGGGCGTCGCGCCCGAAACCGCCTTCGAGCCGAAGCCGGTTTCGGCGGCGTCCGGCCCGTCGGACCAGAACGAGGCGCCGGCGGCGTCCGGCCCGTCCAATCCACCCAATCCCTCCGGCGATCAGGACACGCTCGAAATCATCTTCCGCCCCGACCCGTCAATTTACGACGGCCGCTTCGCGCACAACGGCTGGCTGCAGGAACTGCCCAAGCCGCTGACGAAGCTCACATGGGGCAACGTCGTCGAGGTCAGTCCCGCGACGGCGGAGCGATTCGGCCTCAATCAGGAAATCGCCTGGCGCGGCGGCGAACACGGCCAGGTGGAGGTGGACGTCGTTGAGCTGGAATACAAAGGGCGCAAGCTGCCCGCTCCCGTATGGATCACGCCCGGCCATGCCGACGGTTGCGCGACCGTGCATCTCGGCTACGGGCGCGGTCGCGGCGGCGGCGTGGGCGCGGGGCTCGGTTACAACGCATACGCGATCCGCACCTCCGACGCGCCGTGGTTCGGCCAGGGTTTGGCCATCCGCAAGACGGGCCGGCGCCAGCCAATCGCCACGACGCAGCTTCATTACACGATGGAAGGGCGCGGGCTGGCGCGCTCGGCCACACTCGACGAATTCCGCCGGCGCCCGAATTTCGCGAACGAAGAAGAGCCGCCGCCGGACAAATCGCTCTACCCCGAGTGGCCGTACAACGGCTACGCATGGGGCATGGCGATTGATCTGAACGCCTGCGTCGGCTGCAACGCCTGCGTCGTCGCCTGCCAGTCTGAAAATAACATCCCGGTCGTCGGCAAAGAGGAGGTGATGCGCGGGCGCGAGATGCACTGGCTGCGCATTGATCGTTACTTCGCGGGCGCGCTCGACCGTCCCGAAGCCTTCTTTCAACCCGTCCCCTGCATGCATTGCGAGAAGGCGCCGTGCGAACTGGTCTGCCCCGTGGCCGCGACTGTGCACAGCTCCGAAGGCCTGAACGATCAGGTCTACAACCGCTGCGTCGGCACGCGCTATTGCTCGAACAACTGCCCGTACAAGGTCCGCCGCTTCAACTTCCTGCTCTACGCGGATTGGAACACGCCGCAATTGAAGTTGCAGCGCAACCCCGACGTGAGCGTGCGCTCGCGCGGCGTGATGGAAAAATGCACCTACTGTGTGCAGCGGATCCAGGAGGCGAAGATCACCGCCGAGAAGGAAGGGCGCAAGGTCCGCGACGGCGAGATAAAAACGGCGTGCCAGCAGGCATGCCCGGCCGAAGCCATCGTCTTCGGCGACATCAACGACCCGTCGAGTCGCGTGTCGAATCTCAAACGCGAGCCGCGCAATTACGGCCTGCTCGCCGAACTCAACACGCGCCCGCGCACGACGTACCTGGCGGCGGTGCGCAACCCGAATCCTGAGATCAAATCAGAGGAGATCTGAGCCGATGGCCCCAATGGGTACGGATGAACTGCCGCCGAAAGTCGTCAACCGCGAGCCGGACATTCCGCCGGTGATCGGCCCCGGCCAGAGCTTCGCGTCGGTCACAGAGAAGATCAGTTCGATCGTCTTGACGGGCCGCCTGAGGCCGGGCTGGCTGGGCGGCCTCGCCATCGGGCTTCTGCTGACGCTGGCGCTCGGCGCCGCCGTCACTTACCTGCTGGTCAAAGGCGTGGGGATCTGGGGCATTAACATCCCGGTGGCGTGGGGGTTCGCCATCGTCAATTTCGTCTGGTGGATCGGGATCGGGCACGCGGGCACGCTGATCTCGGCGATTCTGCTCCTGCTCAATCAAAAATGGCGGACGTCGATCAACCGCTTCGCCGAGGCGATGACGCTCTTCGCGGTCATGCAGGCGGGCCTGTTTCCGCTGCTCCACATGGGACGGCCATGGTTCTTCTACTGGCTCATCCCGTACCCGAACACGATGGCGATCTGGCCGCAGTTCCGGAGCGCGCTGACGTGGGACGTGGCCGCGGTGATGACCT
>DASUGC010000048.1:0-8005 GCA_036274235.1 Vicinamibacterales bacterium | reverse complement strand
CCTGGGGGCTGCAGTTCGAGGGCGACGATTCGATCTTCACGACCGGTCTGACCGCGGCGCTCGAGCTGTTCAAAGCGCGGGGTGTGCGGGCGACGCTCTTCGTGATCGCCAGCAGTCTGGATGACCCCGCCAAGCGGAAGCTGATTGAAGAGGCCGTGCGACGGGGCCATGAGATTGCCTCACACACGATCACGCATCCCAATCTTCTGCAGATTGACTCGGCGCAAAAGCAGATCGAAATCGGCGATAGCCGCGCGCGGCTGGAGCAGCGCCTGCAGGTTCCGGTCCGCGGTTTTCGGGCCCCCGGATACCGGCTCGATCGCGAATGCCTGGAATTGCTGGCGGCCGCGGGTTACGCGTGGGATGCATCGGCGTCTCCCACCGCCGCCATGGCGCGCCGGCTTGGCGCACCGGTCGACGCGCTGACCGCGCCCTTCCGGCCACTTGAGGGCCGCGAGTTCCTCGAACTGCCGTTGCCGGACCATCGGCCGTCTCCCGTGCCGTTCAGCCCGTCGTACGCCCATTTGCTTGGGACCGGTTTCTATCGCTGGGGGGTGAAGCGGGCCCAGCGCCGCGGCGGCCCGTTGATCATCCTGTTTCACCTGATCGACTTTTCCGATCCGCTGCCGTCGTGCCAGCTCAGCGGTTGGCGTTCACGAATCGCCTCGCTGTCCATGCTGGGCGGGCCGCGCAAGCGCCGATCGTGCCGGCGGATGCTGGACGAAATCGCAACACGCTATCGCCTGACGTCTACCGACGATCTCATTCGAGAGGTGCGCTCCGGTCTGCCGAACGGATCAACGGCGCAGCCATGATCCGCCCGCTGGCGTCCGCGGACATTCCCGCGCTCGAAGCCCTTCAGAACGGCGTGCTCGGAGGGTCGCTGCCGACCCGTTTCGGCGGGTCCTTCTTTCGTCTTTTCTACAACACCCTGTTGGCCGACCCGCGGTTCATTTGCGCGGGATTTTTCTGGGACGGACGCCTGGTCGGATTTCTGAGCGCCACGACGGATTCGGCGGCGATGTTTGAATCGGCCTTCCGGAAAAGTCGATGGGCGTTCGCGCGGACGGTGCTGGCGTCCATCGTGGCGCGGCCGTCGAGACTGCGAACGCTGGCGTCGCTCCTGCCGGCGCTCCGATCTCCGCAACGCGAGCTGGGCGAGAGAGTGCGGGCCGAGTTGCTGTCGTTTGGAGTTGAGCCTGCTTATCGCGGGCAGTCAACGTTCTTCGAATCCACCGGCCGCCGCGTGTCCCGGGAACTCCTCGCGTTCGTATATGACGGCCTGCGGTCGCGGGGAGTCCGGCGGGTCAGCGCGTTCGTCAGGCCTGAGGAAGTTGACTCTTTTGTGAACGAATTCTACCTGAGGGCAGACTTCCTGCTGGTCAGGAGAACCGTGCGACTCGGGATCGCGTGCAACTGGTATGTACGGGACCTGTAACCGATAAGAATAGGCGGCTTTTCGCCGGGGATTAGGCGTTTGGCCGAGGCAGCGTGGCCCTGTCCGGCTTTGATGGCGGGGGGGCCGTCCGGCGGTCCGGTGGTGTGGTAATTGCACAGAGGTCACCGATTCATGAGCAGCCAGAGTGCACGACCGATTGTTGTCATTGGGGGCGGGCCGGCCGGCAGTACGGCGGCTCTGACCCTTCGGAAACTCGGTCACGACGTGATCGTCTTCGAGAAGTTCAAGTTCCCCCGCTACCGGATCGGCGAATCGTTGCTGCCCGGCACGTGCTCGATCCTCACGCGGCTCGGCGTCTTTGACCGCATTGAAGCGGCGAAGTTTACCGTCAAGCGCACGGCGACGTTCATCTGGGGCGGCGGCCGTCCGCCGTGGTCGTTCACGTTTTCCACGCCGAAGACGGCGCCCTGGGTGTTCGACCACGCGTATCAGGTGACGCGCGCGGAGTACGATCAGATTCTGCTCGATGCCGCCGCCGAACGCGGCGCGGCCGTTCGTCAGGAGACCGAGGTCACCGGCGTCGAGCTGGGAGAGAACGGCGCCCCCAGCCTCGTCAAGTGGAAGCGCGGCGAGCAGGAAGGCACGGTCGAGGCCGGCTGGATCATCGACGCGTCAGGCGCGCGCGGCATCGTCGCGCAGCAACTGAACCTGCGGCGGTACGACAAGTACTACAAGAACATGGCCGTCTGGTCGTACTTCAAGGGCGGGAAACGCTTCAAGGGCGACCTCGAGGGCAATATCTTTTCCGCGACGTGGAAAGAGGGCTGGATGTGGATCATCCCGCTCAAAGACGACGTGTACAGCGTGGGTGTCGTCACCGGCGTGGAATCGAACGCCCGGATCCGCGAGGTCGGGCCGGACGCGTTCTATCACGAGGCCATCGGCTCGTGCGCGCTCGCGGTGGAGATTCTCGGAACCGCGACACAGTGCGACGAAGTCCGCGTGCTGCGCGAATGGTCGTACGAGAGCAAGGAACTGTCGCACGGCCGCGCGTTTCTGTGCGGCGATTCCGGCTGCTTCATCGATCCCCTGTTCTCGTCCGGCGTGCACCTGGCCACGTATTCAGCGACGCTGGCAGCAGCGGCCATCGACCACCTCAATCGTCATCCCGAGGATGAGGCGGACGTGCGGGCCTGGTACGATCACTCGTATCGCAACGCCTACCTGCGGTACCACAAATTCGTCGCCGGCTTCTATGCGTGCAACGACGAGCCGAACTCCAAGTTCTGGTCGGCTCGCCGCATCGACGGCGCGAAGGATCAGCGCTTCGACGGCAAGGAATGGTTTACGGCGCTCTCGGGCCAGACGGTGGACTCAGGCGCCAGCGGCGTGGAGGAAGTGGAAGAAGGCGCGGCCGCGCTCGCGGAACTCTGGCAGCATGGCAGCCAGGAGATCTCGGACCGCTACGACGACACCGAACTCTCCGTCCGGCGGCTGGCGTGGGCCGCGCAGCTGACCCGGCAGTTCAACAGCATGTCCAAGGTGGTCTGGACCGGGCGTGAAGTGCGGCTGGTCCCGTCGTTCAAAGTACATCCGACGACGTTCACGCTCGAACCCCAGTATTTTCTCGGTGACGAAACCGGGCGGACGATGACGGCCTATGCGGTGACGCCGGAGCAGCACGCCGTCTTTGCGAGTCTCCAGCGGGAGCCTCTGAGCTACGCGGCCATGGTGGCGAAACTCAAGCCCATCACCACGCAGGGCACGCCGTATCAGATCCTCGGTCGTCTCCACGAGCAGGGCATGATTCGCGGGTACGACGCGTCGGGCCAGGCCGTGCACATTCGACAGGCGTTGAGGTTCGGCGGCGTCGGTTCGGAAGACGACATCTCGTAAGGCGGGCAGGAGACTGACGGCATGAATCGAGAGCAACTCATTGCCATGATGGTGCGGCTCCTGCAGACCTCGCTGGAGGAGCATGGCGCGGCCGAATCCCTGACGGCGGCCCCGGACTCACCGCTCGTCGGCGCCCAGGCCGTCGTCAGTTCGCTGGCGCTCGTTGGTTTCATCACCGACGTCGAATCCAGCCTGTCCGAGCAGTTTCAATTCGACACGATTCTCGTGAACGAAAAGGCCCTGTCCCGCAAGAACAGTCCCTTCCGCAGCATCGAGATCCTGGCCGACTACATCCTCGAACTGGCCGAAGAGGCCGCCGGCGAAAAACCCGCTGCCAAAGGAGTCGTGGCATAGCTCCGATGATCGATCACGTCGCCTGGCAGCTCGATCGCTTCCGCGAGCACGGCGATCGGCCGGCCATGATCTGGCGGGAGCGGGTCTTTGCCTATCGGGACCTGGCCGCGCGCGTCGAGCGATGGTGTGACGAGTTGACGGCCGCGGGGATCGCTGCCGGGGATGCCGTGGCGGTCACGGGCGACTATTCGCCCGCGGCGGTCACCGCGCTGCTGGCGCTGACGCGGCTTGGAGCCGTACTCGTGCCGATGTCGCGCGAGTCCCGCGATCAGCACGCGACGTTCCTGAAACTCGCGGAGGTAGACCACGCGGTCGAGCTCGATGCGGACGACGAGCCGCGGATCACGCATCCCGGCTTGCGCGCCCATCATCCGCTGCTCGAACGGCTTCGGGCCGCCGGCGATCCGGGACTGGTGCTCTTCAGCTCGGGCTCGAGCGGCGCCCCGAAAGCGATCCTGCACGCCTTGCCGCCGCTGTTCGAAAAATTCCGGACGCCGCGCCACGCTTACCGCACGATCAACTTCCTGCTCTTCGATCACATCGGCGGCTTCAATACCCTGATGTACACGCTGGCCAACCTGGGCACGACGGTCGTCCCGGCCGATCGATCCGTGCGAGCGGTGTGCGAAGCCATCACCCGTCACAAGGTCGAGCTGCTGCCGACCTCGCCGTCGTTTCTCAACCTGCTGCTTCTCGCGCAGGCCAACCGCGACTACGACCTGTCGTCGCTGAAGCTGATCACGTACGGCACCGAAGTCATGCCCGATCGGACGCTCGCGCTGGCCAACGAAGCGTTTCCGCATGCGACCTTTCAGCAGACCTACGGGCTGTCCGAGCTCGGCATCCTGCGATCCAAGTCCGAGTCCAACCGATCGCTCTTCGTAAGAGTGGGCGGAGAGGACTATGAAACGAAAGTAGTGGACGGAACGTTTCGCATCCGGTGCCGGACTTCCATGCTCGGCTACCTGAATGCGCCGAGCCCCTTCGACGCCGACGGGTGGTTCGATACCGGCGACGCCGTGGTGCGGCAAGGGGAGTTCTACCGGTTTCTGGGCCGGCGCTCCGACATCATCAACGTCGGCGGCCAGAAAGTCTATCCGGCCGAAGTCGAAAAGGTCATCGCCGAAATGCCCGGCGTGATCGACGTGACCGTGCTCGGCGAGGCGCATCTGCTGCTCGGCCAGATCGTCGTCGCCACCGTCCAGATCGATCCGCCGGTTCCCGCCGCGGAGCTGCGGCGCCGAATCGCCGATCACTGCCGAGGGCGGCTCCAGCCGTTCATGATTCCGTCCAAGGTCAAGATCGCGACCGGCTCGCAGGTCAACTACCGGTTCAAGAAACTCCGGCGGTCCCTCTGACCATTACCATGCCCATTGAAGTACTGGACGGCCGCCGTCGCGATGACGTCAATGCTGTGGCCGGACTGCACGAGCAGTTCCTCGCCGACAGTCCCATCGTCGGCCTGGGCGGCCGCTTTCTGCGCGAGATGTTTTATGGGCGCCTGGTCGAGGACGGCGCGGTCGGCGTGATCATCTGCCGGCATGAGGGCCGCATCGTCGGGTTCGCGTCCTACACGCCGGATCCAGGTGGCTTCATGGGCAAGGGAATCCGGCGTCATTTCCCGGCGCTTTGCGGCATCATGGCGCGAAGCGTGATGGCACGCCCATCGACGCTCAAGGGCGTGTGGCGCGCGCTGACGATCGTGCGCGAGCGCGGCGCCGAAGCGTCCCGTCGGGAGGCCGGACTGGGCGAAGTGATTTCGCTGGTGGCCGTGCCCGAGTACCAGAAGATCGTGCCGGAGGGCGGAAAGAGCCGCCTGACCGTCCGGCTCTTCGAAGAAATGATCGCGCGCTTCCGGGCGATGCGGTATCAGCGTGTGCACCTGCTGGTGCTGCCGCGGAATCGCGCGTCGAACATTCTCTGCAGCGTCATGGGGTGCCAGTTCGAGAAGATCAGTGTCGCGGGCGTGCCCACGCACCGATACACCTTTGTGCTCGACGCGCCCGCTTCTTCGGCGCCGCCTGCGTCATGACCGAATCGCCGTCTCCCGTCGCGATCGTAACCGGCGCCCGCAAGGGCATCGGCAGATTCCTCGCAGAGCGCCTGCTCAGCCAGGGTTATACCGTGGTGGCGGCGAGCCGGCATCCCTGTGAATGGGCGGCCGACGGGCTCGTGGACCTGCCGTCGGATGTGACGAACGAGCAGGCGGTCCGGGCGCTGGTCAAGGAGGTCGTCGCCCGCACCGGCCGGGTGGATGTGCTGCTGAACAACGCGGGCGCGGCGTCGATGAATCATGCGCTACTCACGCCGCTCGATACCTTCAACCGGCTCGTCCAGACCAATTTGATCGGCACGTGGCTCATGAGCCGGGAAGTCATCAAGGTAATGCAGCGCCGCAAATTCGGGCGCATCGTGAATGTCAGCTCGATTGCCGTGCCGTTCCGGCTGGAGGGACAGGCCGCCTATGTCGCGTCAAAGGCGGCTGTCGAGGCACTCTCGCAGGTGATGGCGCGCGAGGTCGCTGAACTGGGAATCACGGTCAACGTGATCGGCGCCACTCCGGTCGCCACGGACATGACGCGCGGCATTCCGGCGGAGACGATGGATCGGTTGGTGGCGCGGTTGCCGATCAGGCGGCTGGGCACGCTCGAAGACGTGGCCGGCGTGCTCGATTTCTTTCTGGCGCCGGGAAACGGCGCGGTGACCGGCCAGATCGTGTATCTGGGCGGCGTGCCGAACATCTGACGTCGGACAAGGTGATGATGGCCAGCACCGGACCCAGAAATTTCGCGATCACCGGCGTCGCCGGCTTCGTCGCGCCGCGCCATCTCGAGGCGATCCGCGCCACCGGTCACCGGGTGCTGGCCGCGGCCGACCCGCATGACGCCGCGGGCGTCCTGGATCGCTATTCGTTTGACGTACGATTTTTCCCAGAAATCGAACGGTTCGATCGGCACCTGGAAAAGCTCAAGCGGGGACCCGAAGAGCACCGCATCCACTACCTCAGCATCTGCGCACCCAACTATCTGCACGATGCGCACATTCGCATGGCGCTCCGCGTGGGCGCGGACGCGATTTGCGAGAAGCCGATCGTCATCAATCCGTGGAACCTGGATGCGCTTCAGGATCTCGAGCGGGAAACCGGCCGGCGGGTCAACACCATCCTCCAGCTTCGCCTGCACCCGGTCATCGGGGCGCTTCGCCGGCGGATCCAGGCCGGCAATCCGGCGCATCGATACCGGGTGAACCTGCGGTACGTCACCGCGCGCGGTCCCTGGTATCAGGTGTCGTGGAAGGGCGTGAAGGAACGCTCCGGCGGCCTGGCCACCAACATCGGCATCCACTTCTTTGACATGTTGATCTGGCTCTTCGGGCCGGTGCAGTCGGCGGCCGTACACGTGCGCGATGAATGGCGGACCGGGGGGACGCTGGAGCTGGCGAGGGCCGACGTCTCGTGGTTTCTCTCCGCGAGCACCGCCGATTTGCCGGTGCGGCCCGAGCCCGGCAAGGGCACCAGCTTCCGACTCATCACCGTGGACGGCGACCAGGTCGAGTTCTCGGAGGGGTTCACCGACCTCCACACGAGATCGTACGAAGAGATCCTCGCGGGCCGCGGTTATGGCATTGATGAGGCCCGCGCGTCGATCGAATTGGCGCATCGCGTGCGCGAGTGCGCGATCACGCCCAGACCTTAGATCGGAAGCTCAACCATGACGAAGACCGAAATCCGTTCGTCGGCTGCTCTCGCCGGCGATTCCGGCCAGGGCTGGGGCGCCAGGCTCTGGCGTTCGATTGTCATTGCGACCTGGTTCGCGCTGGCTGGCGGCCTCGTCGGGGGTGCCAAATTCCTCCTATTTCAGCGCTACGGATGGCTCAACTGGTCCGCGCAGTCGATTCCGATCGATGAGAGCATTCTGTGGGCGTCGCCCGCGACGAACCTGGTGCTGTTTGTCCTGATGGCCTTCCTGATGTGGGCAGCCCTCGGCTGGATCCGACGGCTCCCATGGGACGCGCTGACGATCTCTCTGTATGCGGCCGTGCTCACGTATCTCTACATCATTCAGAGCGGTCATCTCCTGCGGCCGGCAACGGCCATGCTGGCCATCGGCGTGGGCAGTCAGGCATACCGGTGGGTTCGTCGTGCCCCGCAGCGTCGTGTCCGGTTCTTTGTGTCATCAGTCCCCTGGGTCCTCGGAATCGCGGCGACGATCTGGTTTTCTGTCGTGCCGGGCCAGGCCATGTGGGAACGCTACAAGTTCTCGCAGCTGCAAACTCTTCCGCCCGAGGCGCCGAACGTGCTGCTGATCGTGCTCGATACCGTGCGGGCCGATCGCTTCAGCATCTACGGATACTCCC
>DASUGC010000047.1:0-5020 GCA_036274235.1 Vicinamibacterales bacterium | reverse complement strand
TCGATTGCGCGGCCGCGGCCTCTGGCCCGTCCGCGCCCGGCATGCCCCCGTCGATTGCGACGGTGAGCCACGCGTCCGTGGCCGGCGCGCCAGCCGTCTCGACCACGGCCACGTTCGGCGACGGTGGAAAGCGTTTTTCGTCCCAGCCGGAGGCGCCTGTCAGCGGGACGGCATCGCTCAAACTGACCACGCGCGCCACGCGCTCCACCTTGGCGTCGAAGCGCGCGAGGCCTTCGAGATCCTCTTTGGCGAGCAGGTCGCGCGCCGGGGCCGTCAGCGCCGGCCGCGTCCAGGTGTGCGGCGTGTAGCGCACGGTCGCGTGCGCGAGCACGTCCGCCGGCCGCACCGGCTGGTTGAACCGCAGCGCGATGACCGCCGGGCTGTCAAAGCGGCCGCTCTTACGGTACCAGTCCGCGCCCAGGAGCCGAATCGTCGGCGTCGTAAACGTAAAGGCAAAAGGCGACGCGATCGCGTGCCCGGCCACGCTGCGGGCGCCGGCGCCAATCGTCGCGGTGTACCGGGTCGCATACGGCAGCGGCGTGTCCGGATCGGCCGTCACGATCAGCGTGCGGGTCCCGGACCAGTAATAGTTCGCCCGGATGGCCGGCGACAGCGAGAGCCACTCGGGCGGCCGCGTGACCTCGCCGCCAATCGCGACCATCGGCTCCGAAAAGACGATCCGCATCTCGCCGGCATCGGCGATCTGGGCGACTTCGCCCCTGGGCGTGGCGCTGACGATGGTGAGGGATCGTTCCTGCGACTGGATGGAGTCGGCGCCCGCTACGAGCACCGCCAGTCCCACCAGCAACCCGCCGCCACGCCGCATGTGGAGATTGGACACCAGAAAGGCCCGCATGGCCGTAGAACGACCCGGGCCGCCGGACTTGCAGGCGAGCGGATTGAACTGGGGAACTGGGGGAACTGAGGAACTGGGGAACTGGGAGCGAAGGCGGCGCGCTCCGACGTTCCCCCAGTTCCCCTATCGAAGGCTTTCCATCAGCTCGTCCAGCACCGCCTTGGGCGGGCGCGTCTCGCCCTCGCCGAGAAAGGCCAGCGGCTTTTCGACCAGGCTCATCGCATCGAGGAAATTCTCCTGGTCGGGGGCGATATAGACGATGCCCGTGGCGAACTCGCCGCGGGATGCCGACTCGTGCAGGAGACGAATCGCCGCCATCTTGTCGGACGGGTTGTAGTCCTCCGCCACCTTGCGCAGGAACAGGTGCGATCCGTCGTGCATGGTCACGGCCGTGGTCGAGCCCGGCTCGTAATCCACGGTGATGTCCTCGAAGAACGGCACGAACTGGACCTCGCCGAGCGGGTCGTCGTGATCCTTGGCGTATGCGTAGCTCTTGGTCGAACCCTCGTGGTCGTTGAACGTGACGCACGGCGAGATCACGTCAATCATGCACGTGCCGCGATGGGCGATCGCGGCCTTCAGGATGGCCTGCAACTGCTTCTTGTCGCCGGAGAACGACCGCGCCACGAACGACGCGCCCAGCTCGATGGCCAGCGCGCAGGTGTCAATGGCCGGCAGGTCGTTGACCACGCCGTTCTTGGCCTTGGATCCCAGATCAGCCGTCGGCGAGAACTGGCCCTTGGTCAGCCCGTAGCAGCCGTTGTCTTCGATGATGTAGATGAGCGGCAGGTTGCGCCGCATCAGGTGCACGAACTGGCCGATGCCGATCGCGCCCGTGTCGCCGTCGCCGCTCACGCCGATGCCGAGCATGCTCGCGTTGGCGAGCAGCGCGCCGGTCGCAATCGACGGCATGCGCCCGTGGACGGAGTTGAAGCCGTGCGACGGATTGAGGAAGTACGCCGGGCTCTTGCTGGAGCAGCCGATGCCGGAGAACTTCATGACGCGCTTCGGATCGACGCCCATTTCGTAGAACGAATCGATGATGCGCTCGGTGATGGCATTGTGCCCGCACCCGGCGCACAGCGTCGTCTTGCTGCCGCGATAAGGGGCCATCTCGAGGCCGATGCGGTTCACCTTCTTCGGCGGAACAGGAGCGGGAGCAGTCGCGTCTGACATGGGTTCAGGATCCTTCCGAAGTTAGAGCGCGCCTTCCTGCGCGATGAGGCTGTCGGTGATGCTGCGCGCGTCAATCGGCAGGCCGTTGTAATGCAGGACGCTGCGCAGCCGCGTGGACAGCGCCGGGTCCAGGTCCATGCGCAGGAGCTTCAGCATCTGCGCGTCCCGATTCTGCTCGACGACGTACACGCGATCGTGGCGGCGGACGAATTCCTCCACCGCGGGCGTGAACGGATAGGCGCGCAGGCGGAGATACGACGTCTTGAGGCTGTGCTCCTCATCGAGCTGGTCGCGTGACTCGAGGACGGCGAAGTCGCTGGACCCGTAGGCAATGATCCCGACCTTGGCCGCGGCCTCATTCTCGATGATGGGCTTCGGCACAATCGTCTTGGCCGTATCGAACTTGCGGGCGAGCCGGTCCAGGTTCTTGACGTAGTCGTCGGGCCGCTCGGTGTACTGGGCCATTTCGTTATGGCCCGATCCGCGCGTGAAATACGCGGGCGCGGGCGTGCCCGGCAGGCTGCGATACGGAATCCCGTCGCCGTCGATGTCCTTGTACCGGCCCCAGGTGGCGCCCAGTTCCTTGACCTTGGCGTCCGACAGAATCTTGCCGCGATCCATCGGCTTGTCGATGTACGGAAACGGCTGCGACATCCAGGTGTTCATGCCCAGATCGAGATCGCTCATCACATAGACGATCGTCTGCAGACGTTCGGCCAGATCGAACGATTCGGCGGCCATCGTGTAGCACTCCTCGACCGATCCCGGCAGCAGCATCACATGCTGGGTATCGCCGTGAGAATTCACAGCCGTCGAGAGAATGTCGCCTTGGGCCGTGCGGGTCGGGAGTCCGGTGGACGGACCGACGCGCTGAATGTCGAAAATGACGCCGGGGACTTCCGCGTAGTACGCCAGACCGGCGAATTCCGCCATGAGCGAGACGCCCGGACCGGACGTGGACGTCATCGCCCGCGCCCCCGCCCAACCGGCGCCAATCACCATGCCGATCGCCGCGATTTCGTCTTCCGCCTGCACGATGGCGAACGTGGCCTTGCCGCTCGTCTTGTCCATGCGGTATTTCCGCATGTAGCCAATCAGCGTTTCCGGCAATGACGAGGACGGCGTGATCGGATACCAGGCGACGACCGTGGCGCCGCCGAACATGCAGCCCATCGCCGCGGCCGCATTGCCTTCAACCAGAATCTGGCCGGCGGTCTTGTTCAGCCGTTCGATCCGGAAGGGGTGCTGGATCTGGAAATTGTCAACGGAGTACTTGCGGCCGGATTCGAGCGCCGACATGTTGAGCTGCATCGCCTTCGGCTTCTTGCCGAGCTGCTTGCCGAGCGCCTTCTCCATCTCGGCGAGATCGATATTCAACAGGTGCGAGAGCACGCCGTCATAGACCATGTTGCGGACGAGCCGGCGCAGCTTCGCGTCCGTGGTCACCGCGTTCACGATCTTGTCGAACGGCACCGGATAGAAAATCAAATCGTTCCGCAGCGCGTTCAGCTTCAGCGGCTCGTCGTAGACCACCGCCGCGCCCGGCCGCAGCGATTTGACGTCTTCGTGCGCCGTCTCGGGATTCATCGCCACGCAGAAATCGATTTCCTTCTTCCGGCTGATGTAGCCCTTGTGATTCGCGCGGATCGTGTACCACGTGGGCAGTCCGGCGATGTTCGACGGGAACAGGTTCTTGCCGGAGACGGGCACGCCCATCTGGAAAATCGACCGCAGAATCACGATGTTCGCGGTCTGGCTGCCGGATCCGTTGACGGTGGCGACCTGAATCGTGAAGTCGTTGACGACGGGGGTCTGGGGAAGAACCTGCGCAGGCTCGACGCTCGATGAAGGTGAACTCATCCTGTCCTTGCCGATCTCGGGCAAGCCAGGCGTGGCGTGCCCACGTACTCATGCAATTATATCGCGCCGGTGCGTTCCCGGCGGGCTAAAGCCCGCCGGCTGCGTACTAGCGGCCCAGGGCGCGTGATACTGCGCTACCGATATCCGCCGGGCTCTTCACGACGTGGACACCGGCGGCCGTGAGCGCCTGCATCTTCTCCGCCGCGGTGCCTTTGCCGCCCGCGATAATCGCGCCCGCGTGCCCCATGCGGCGCCCGGGCGGCGCCGTCTGCCCCGCGATAAATCCGACGACTGGTTTCTTAAACGACGCCTTGATGTAGGCGGCGGCGTCCTCTTCGGCGTTGCCGCCGATCTCGCCGATCAGCACGACCGCCTCGGTCTCCGGATCCGCCGCAAACAACGCCAGCGCATCGATAAACGACGTGCCGATCAGGGGATCCCCACCGATGCCGATGCACGTGGTCTGTCCGAGTCCCAGCAGCGAGAGCTGGTGAATGGCCTCGTAGGTCAAGGTCCCGCTCTTCGAGACCACGCCGACGCGGCCTGGCCTGCAGATGTTTCCGGGAATGATGCCGGCCTTCGCCTGCCCCGCCGTAATCAGCCCCGGGCAGTTCGGTCCGATCAGCGCCATCTTGCGGGCACGCACCACGGTCATCGCGCGCATCATGTCAACGACCGGAATGCCTTCGGTGATGCAGACGGCCAGCGGCAATCCGGCGTCGGCCGCTTCCATCACGGCATCGGCACCGCCAGGCGGCGGCACAAAGATGACGCTCGCGTTGGCGCCGGTCTTCCTCACGGCATCGGCGACGGTGTTAAACACCGGCCACCCCTCGTGCGTCGTCCCGCCCTTGCCGGGCGTGACGCCACCGACGACGTTGGTGCCGTAGGCCTGCGCGGCCTTCGCATGAAACGTGCCTTCGCGGCCGGTGAGGCCCTGGACTAGCAGACGGGTGTTCCTGTCGATCAAAACGGACATGCGGCCATCTTTCTATTAGTTGCGCGTGGGGCCCCACCCCCACGCGCGCTCGCGGCGCCCGCCGCGAGCCGGACGCTCAGCGCCCTCGCTCCGCTCGGGGCTTCGCGGCGTTGTTGACGCAAGCCCCACCCCCACGCGCGCTCGCGGCG
>DASUGC010000046.1:0-2197 GCA_036274235.1 Vicinamibacterales bacterium | reverse complement strand
CCAGAGTTTCCCTTTTCGAGACAGACGACCTCAGAGGTCCTTAAACCCGCCAATATAGGGCAACCTGCCCGCCGTGCGCCGGACCGTGTCGTAATCGGCCAGCAGCAATGCGGTCGCGTCCCAGGCGCCGGACATCAACGCGTGACGGGCCGGCTCGCTGATGGTGATGGGAACCGACCGATCGCCCGTCGTCACGGACCTCGCCTCCAAATCGACGGCGATTTCGATCGACGGGTCATCGGCCGACACGGCCGCGAGCGCAGCGCGTGTCTCGCCGTCGACCATGACGCAGGGGAGACCGAGCATCAGGGCATTGCCGAAAAAGATCTCCGCAAATGATTCGCCCACGATCGCGCGAATGCCCCAGCGCGCGATCGCTTGAGGCGCGTGCTCGCGCGACGATCCGCAGCCGAAGTTTCGGCCGACGATCAACACCCGCGCGCCGGCGCGGCTCGTGTCGTCGAACGGATGGACAAGCCCGCGGCCGGCGGCTTCGATCCGGTCGTCCTCGAACAGATGGGCTTCCAGTCCCTCGAACGTGATCGCCTTGAGAAACCGGGCCGGCATGATACGGTCGGTGTCGATGTCATGGCCCTCGATCGCAATGGCCCGGCCGGTGATGCGTGTGACAGCCGATCCGCTCATGACAAGCGTCCCCACGTCCGAACGTCAACCACCTCGCCCGCGATTGCCGCGGCGGCCACCATCGCGGGACTCATCAGCAGCGTACGGCCGGTCGGGCTGCCCTGGCGGCCCTTGAAGTTGCGATTAGACGAAGACGCGCAGACTTCGCGGCCGTTGAGACGATCCGGATTCATCGCCAGGCACATCGAGCAGCCGGCGCTCCGCCATTCGAACCCGGCATCGGCGAACACCTCGTGCAAACCTTCGCGCTCGGCCGCGATCCGCACCGCCTGCGATCCGGGCACCACGAGCGCGCGCACGTGAGGCGCGACTCGATGTCCGCGAATCACCCGCGCCGCTTCGCGCAGATCCGACAACCGGCCGTTCGTGCACGATCCCACGAAGGCGACGTCGATCTTGACCCCGGCAATCGGCTGGCCGGCGTCAAAGCCCATGAAGGCCAACGCCTCGTCGGCTGTCGATCCCGCCTCGCGGGCCTCAGGCAGCCGGCCGTCAACGGCCACAGACTGCCCGGGATTGATGCCCCAGGTCACCGTCGGTGCGATGGACGGTCCCTCGATGACCACGCGATCGTCGTAGACCGCGCCGGGGTCGGAGGCCATCTGCCGCCACCAGTCGCACGCGCGATCGAACGCGTCGCCGGCCGGCGCAAACCGCCTGCCTTGCACGTAGTCGAACGTCCTCTGATCCGGATTGACGTAGCCCAGCCGCGCGCCGCCCTCGATCGACATGTTGCAGATGGTCATCCGCTCGTCCATCGACATGCGCTCGATCGCGTCACCGCCGTACTCGTACGCGTACCCGGCGCCGCCGTGCACGCCGAGCCGGCCGATGATCGTGAGAATGACGTCCTTGGCGAACACACCCGGCGCCAGCCGGCCGGTCACATCGATCCGCCGGACTTTGAATGGCGACACGGCGAGTGACTGTGACGCCAGCACGTCCCGCACCTGCGAGGTGCCGATCCCGAACGCGATCGCTCCGAATGCGCCATGCGTGGACGTGTGGCTGTCGCCGCAGCAAATCGTCATCCCCGGCTGCGTCAACCCCAGCTCGGGGCCAATGACGTGAACGATGCCCTGAGCGCCGGTGGCCAGGTCGAACAGGGGGATGCCGTGCTCCCGGCAGTTCCGCTCCAGCGCGGACGTCATCGTCTCCGCCATTCCGTCCGCAAAGGGCCGCTGCTGGGACAGGGTGGGGACGATGTGATCGATGGTTGCGAAGGTGCGCTCGGGCGCGGCGACACGCCATCCACGGTGCGCGAGCTCGTCGAACGCCTGCGGACTGGTGACTTCGTGGATCAGGTGGAGGCCGATGTACAGCTGCGTCTGGCCGTTCGGCAGCTGCCGCACGGCGTGCCGGTCCCACACTTTCTGGAACAAGGTCTGTGGCATTTCTGATCAGATCCTAGTACTACTTTGTCAGATCCGCAGCGGTAGGTGCCGACGCAGTTGGATGATGATGTCCAGCTGATCGGGGTGAGCGGCGAAGTACAACGCAGTGAAGGCCTCGCAGACGAGCGCGCGAACAGCCGGAAAGGTGAGGGGGCGCC
>DASUGC010000045.1:0-43557 GCA_036274235.1 Vicinamibacterales bacterium | reverse complement strand
GGGGTGGGGCCCCACGCGCAAGTAATAAACAGTCTGGAGCAGTCATGAACTTGTCGCACACCCTCGACCGCCGCGTCACGATCCAGGCGCCGCGAGAAACCGTCTTCAGTTTCTTTACCGACGATGCGCGATGGGCATCGTGGTGGGGACCGGGATCGACCATCGAGCCAGGGGTGGGCGGTCGTGTCTACATCCGCCATCCGGGCAACGTGGAAGCGAGCGGAGAAGTGCTCGAAATCCTGCCGCCGGGCGGCATCGTCTTCAGCTACGGCTTCAATTCGGGCTCACCGTTTCCGCCGGGCGGGTCGCGGGTCACGATTGCGCTGGAGCCGTCGGGATCGGCAACGCTTCTCAGCCTGCGCCACGAATTCCCGGACGAGGTCTCGCGCGATCATCACGTGCAGGGCTGGCGCTTTCAGTTGTCGCTGCTCGCCAATGCTGTGTCCGACCTGGTGCATGCGGGCGCGGCCGCCGCGGTGGATGAGTGGTTCGATCTCTGGACGCAGCCAGACGAAGCCGCGCGGATGGCGACACTGGGACAAATCGCGACGGCCGATGTGAGTTTTCATGATCGGTACAGCCTGATCGATGGCGCGCAGGAACTGTCCACGCATATCGCCGCGGCACAGAAATTCATGCCAGGGATTGTGCTGAAGAGGCGAGGCGCCGTGCGGCAATGTCAGGGGCTGGTCATTGTCGATTGGATCGCGACGGGCCCGGATCAGGCGCCACGCGGGCAAGGCTCGAACGTGTTCAGGTTCGGTCCGGACGGACGGATCACAGCCGTGACGGGTTTCTGGGGCTGACAGGACCCCGCGAAATGACACCCGCGGTTGTCATTTCGCGGGGAAACGACCTCAGAGGTCGTCCGGTCACCGCGAGATCGGCGTCACCAGGAGCTTGCGGATCCAGACGCTGCGGTGATCGCCCTGGATCAGGATTGGGCCCGGTGACAGTTCGTCGTTGTCGAGCGCGCCGCCGGTGATGCCGGTGATGATCGTGTTGTCCTGCACGCGCTGGCCGTTCAGCGTCACGGTGACCCGATTGCCGGCCAGGATCGCCTCCATCGTCTGCCACTCGCCCGCGGGTTTGCTGGCGTTGACGCGCGGCGGCGTGCGGCCGTAAATCGCCATGTGCGCGAAATCGGGCCGGCCGGCCGTATCGCCGTAGTCGTCCAGAATCTGCAGCTCGTACCGGCCGCGAAGATAAATCCCGCTGTTGCTGCCGGCTTCGACCTTGTATTCCGCCTCGATCTTGAAGTTGAGGAATTTCTCCCTGGACACGAGGTTATTGGCGACCCACCGGGTGTTGCCGGCATCTGGCGGCGGCGCATTCGTCATCACACCGTCCGCGATGCGCCAGCCGATGGGACGGCCAGGTACCTGCACGCCCCACATGTCGAGTGTCTTGTTGTCGAAAAGCACGACCGGCGCGCCGAATGTGTGCGGCGCGTTGGCATCGGAGGCCGGCCAGGTTGGCGGCCGGACGCCGATCCAGTTGATCACGCGTTCCGCGCCGTTCTGCGCGAGGGTGTGGTGGCCGGCTAATCGGCCATCCGCCGTCAGACGCGCCCGGTACTCCGGCCCGGCCGGACGAGCGGCTGTTCCGGCCTGGAAGACCAACTCCCCGTTGTCGACCTTGACCAGGCCCAGCGGCGCCGGATTGCCCACCCGATTCAGGAACAGGCCGTGCAACTGGCCGGCGTCCACCGTGATCTCCAGCCAATAGACGTAGCTCGTATCCGGCGCTGTCCCTGTGATGTTCCAATCACCCAGATAGCCGAGGGCCCCACGCGCGTCCGCTGGAGGCGCAGGTGTGGTTTGCTGCGTGCCGGTCCCGCCAAGTCCCGCGGCGCCGTCGGCCAGCAGGACCGCGAGGATGAGAAATTTCCGCATCGGGAAATCCTAGCGCACTAGAATGCCTCCCATGCAGGTGATTCGCAGCCGGGAACAATACGACGTCTGCGTGATCGGTTCCGGTGCCGGCGGCGGGATGGCCGCCAAGGTGCTGACGGAAGCGGGCGCGCGCGTGCTGATGCTCGAAGCGGGCATCGACTTCGATCCAGCCCGAGATTCCAAGATGATGATGTGGTCGTACGAGTCGCCGCGCCGGGGCGCCGCGACGCCCGATCACGCCTTTGGCGAGTTCCTGGCCGAGAACGGCGGCTGGACGATCGAGGGCGAGCCGTACGTCTCGGCACCGGGCACGACGTTCGACTGGTTCCGGTGCCGCATGGTCGGCGGCCGCACCAACCACTGGGGCCGGATTTCTCTGCGATACGGCCCGGACGATTTTCAGCGCCACTCGATCGATGGCCTCGGCGACGACTGGCCGATCACCTACGACGACATCAAGCCGTATTACGACGCGATCGACCGGTTCATCGGCATCTTCGGATCGAACGAAGGCTTCCGGAACGAGCCGGACGGCATTTTCATGCCGCCGCCTGCGCCGCGCTGTCACGAACTGCTGATCAAGGAGGCCGCGGCGCGATTGAACGTGCCGTGCGTGCCCTCGCGCATGTCGATTCTCACGAAGCCGCTGGGCGATCGGCCCGCGTGCCACTACTGCGGCGAGTGCGCGCGCGGGTGCGCCGTCCATGCGAACTTCTCATCGCCATCGGTACTCCTGCCGCCGGCGATGAAGACCGGCCGGCTGACGTTGCGCACGCATGCGATGGCGCGTGAAGTGACCGTTGGCGCCGACGGCCTGGCCAACGGGGTGCTCTACATCGACGCGAGAACCGGCCGTGAAAATCACGTGCCCGCGCGCATCGTGGTGCTGGCCGCGAGCGCCTGCGAGTCGGCGCGCATCCTTCTGAACTCCAAGTCCGCGAAGTTCCCGCAAGGCCTCGCGAATTCGACCGGCAACGTCGGGCGCTATCTGACCGATTCCACCGGCGTCAGCGTGAGCGGGTTCATCCCGAAGCTGATGGATCAGATTCCGCACAATGACGACGGTGTCGGCGGCGCGCATTTGTACGTGCCGTGGTGGCTCGACAACAAGAAGCTGGATTTCCCGCGGGGGTATCACATCGAGCTTGGCGGCGGCCGCTCGATGCCGCAGTCGGGGTTCGGCGGCGGCATCCAGCGCTTCAGCGGCCTGCACGAGGGGCGGGAAATCGGCGGCTATGGCGCGCAACTGAAAAACGAGTATCGCCGCTTCTACGGCGCGACGATCAACCTGTCCGGCCGCGGCGAGATGATTCCCAACGCGGAGACGTACTGCGAGCTCGATCCCACCACCGTGGACAAGTTCGGCATCCCGGTCCTGCGGTTCCATTTCAAGTGGTCCGACGCCGAAATCAAACAGGCCAAACACATGCAGGAGACCTTCCGCGCCATCATCACCGAAATGGGCGGCACGCCGATGGGGAACATGCCCGGCGAGAATCAGCTCTACGGTCTCGCGAACGGCGGTCGAATCATTCACGAAATCGGCACCACGCGCATGGGCAACAACCCCGCGACGTCCGTGCTCAACAAGAACGGCCAGGCGCACGACGTCAGGAACCTGTTCGTGACCGACGGCGGCCCGTTCGTCTCGCAGGCCGACAAGAACGCGACGTGGACCATCCTGGCGCTGGCGATGCGCACGAGCACGTTCATCGCGGACGAGCGCAAGAAAGGCGGGCTGTGATGGCGACGATGGATCGCAGGCAGTTGCTTCAGGCGCTGGCGTCCGCGCCGCTCGCGGCCGCCGCGATGACATGGACCGATGCGGAGGCACTGGCCGCGAGCGAGGCCGCGGCTCAGGCCCGCCAAACGGCCCAGCAGGCGAAGGCGCCCTACAAGCCGAAATTCTTCACCGCCATCGAGTGGGCGACCGTCAACGTGCTGGTGGATCTGATTATTCCGCGCGATCAGAAGTCGGGCAGCGCCACCGACGCCGGCGTGCCGGAGTTCATGGACTTCATGATGGTCGATCAGCCTGCGCGCCAGAACGCGATGCGCGGCGGGCTGGCCTGGCTCAATCACGAGTGCCACGTCCGCTTCGACAAGCTGTTCTCGGCCTGCACGGACGCTGAGCGCAAAGCCGTGCTCGACGACATCTCGTGGCCGCGCCGCGCGAAGCCTGAGATGGCGACCGGCGTGTCGTTTTTCAACAGTTTCCGGGACCTCACGGCCAGCGGTTTCTTCTCCAGCAAGATTGGCATCGCCGATCTCCAATTCATGGGCAACACGGTTGTCGTGGACTGGAAAGGATGTCCGCCCGAGGTGCTGAAAAAACTGGGGATCTCGACGTAGACGGACGGCTTCATGGGCACCCGACCGTCACCGAACGGCGGGCTGAAGCCCGCCGGCTGCGGCGCTTACGGCCTGCAACCTGCAACCTGAAACCTGCAACCTGAAACCTGCAACCTGAAACGATGCCTACCGTCAACGTCGCTCTGATCGGCCACGCGTTCATGGGCCGGGCGCATTCGAATGCGTACCGGCAGGTCACTCCGTTCTTTTCGCCGCGGTTGACGCCTCGGTTGAAGGTGATGTGCGGGACCAACCCGGCTGAAACCGCGAAAGCCGCACGGGCGCTCGGGTGGGACGAGGCATCGACTGACTGGGAATCCGTGGTGCGTCGCAAGGACATCGACATCGTTGACGTCTCGACGCCTGGTGATCTCCACGCGCCGATGGCGATTGCCGCGGCCAGGGCCGGCAAAGTGGTCTTCTGTGAAAAGCCGCTCGCGAATACCGTTCGGGAGGCCGAGCGGATGCTTGCGGCCGTGCGCAAGGCGCGCGTCATTCACATGATCTGCCACAACTACCGCCGCGTGCCGGCAGTGATGCTGGCGAAAGACCTGGTTGAGCGCGGCGAGCTCGGCGACATCCGGCACTTTCGCGCCGTCTATCTGCAGGATTGGATCGGCGATCCGAATCTACCCTTGCTGTGGCGATTCGACAAGAAGCGTGCCGGGTCCGGCGCGCTCGGCGATATTGGCGCGCACATCGTCGACCTCGCGCGGTTTCTCGTGGGGGAGATCGCCGAGGTCTCCGGCGATTTGCGGACGTTCATCAGGACGCGGCCGCTGCCGGGCAACCCGCGCCGGCGCGGACGCGTGACCGTGGACGATGCGGCGCTGGCGGTGGCGCGGTTCGCCAACGGCGCGACGGCCACCTTCGAGGCAACCCGCCTGGCGCTCGGCCGCAAGAATCACAATCGATTCGAGATCAATGGGAGCCGCGGCAGCCTGGCGTTTGATCTCGAGCGGATGAACGAACTGGACCTGTATCTGGAGTCGGGCCCGAAGGCGGAGCGCGGATTCCGCCGGATCCTCGTGACCGAAACCTCGCACCCGTTCGTCAAGGCGTGGTGGCCGCCGGGCCACATCATTGGTTACGAGCACACCTTTACGCACACGGTGTACGACCTGCTCGAAGCCATCGCCGACGATCGTGTCCCCGAGCCGAACTTCGCGGACGGCGTGCGCACGCAGCGCGTGCTCGATGGCATCGAGCGATCCGCGCGCACCCGGCGCTGGCAGCGCGTGTGAAGCTGTGGTTCGTCCAGCTGTCAGGCTGGCCGGTCCTGCTGGCGGTGATTGGTGTCACCGCCGCGTTCATGGTGATCGCGTCGGTGCTGTTGAAGCAGTGGAGGAGTGAAGCCCAGAGGCCGTAAGATACGCGGTCATGAAGCTCGGTGTGTTTGCGGTCCTCTTTGGCTCGAAGCCCTTCGAGGAAACCCTCGACTATCTGGTCGAACTGGGTCTCGAAGCCGTGGAAATCGGCACGGGCGCCTATCCCGGCGATGCGCACTGCAAACCAGCCGAACTCCTGGGAGACGCGAAAAAGCTGGCGGCGTTCCAAGAGGCCCTGTCACGACGGGGCCTCGAGATCTCCGCGCTGAGCTGCCACGGCAACCCGCTGCATCCTGACCAGACGATCGCCAAGGCGCACCACGAGACGTTCGTGGACACCGTCGCGCTGGCGAAACAGCTCGGCGTGTCGCGTGTCATCACCTTCAGCGGGTGTCCAGGCAGCGACCCGTCGGCCCGGCAGCCAAGCTGGATCGTCAGCCCCTGGCCGCCGGAGTTCGGCGCCTCGCTGGAGTGGCAGTGGGCCGAGCGCGTCGTGCCGTACTGGAAGGAGACCGCGAAGATCGCCCGGTCCGCGGGCGTTCGCATTGCGATAGAAATGCACCCGAACTTCGTGGCCTACAACACGGAGACCATGCGGCGACTGATCGACGTCGCGCCGGGGACGATTGGCGTGAATTTCGATCCGAGCCACCTGTTCTGGCAGCAGGCGGATCCGATTGCGTCAATCCGCGCGCTCGGCGACGCGATCTATCACGTGCACGCCAAGGACTGCCGGATCGATGGCGCGAACACCGCGCTGAACGGCGTGCTCGACAGCAAGAACTACACGCGCGAGCTCGAACGGTCCTGGATGTTCCGCACGGTCGGGTACGGCCATGACGCCCTGGTCTGGAAGGACATCGTCACCAACCTGCGCCTGGTCGGCTACGACCACGTGCTCAGCATCGAGCACGAAGATAGCGTGATGTCAGGCGCCGAGGGCCTCAAGAAGGCGATTGCCTTTCTCAAAGACGTCGTGATCGCCGAGCCAAAGGGCGAGGCGTACTGGGCGTGAAACCCGTTCAGCTGTTCACGGCGGGCTGAAGCCCGCCGCCTACGCTTTGACTACGTCTTGACGGCTTGCGGCCGTGGGCTGAATGCCAACGCAAAGATGACGGCAATTGCCCCGGCGAGGGCCGCCGGCACGATCCAGATCGCCCGCCAGTCATGGCCGCCGCTCGACAGCACGTGCGCGTCCACGACGCGGCCCGAGACGAATGCGCCGATGAAATAGCCGACGCCGTTGGTCACAAAGTTCAGGAAGCCCTGCGCCGCGGCGCGCGTCTTTTCGCCGGCCTGCTGATCGGTGTAAATCTGGCCGCCCACGAAGAAGAAGTCGTAACAGACGCCGTGCAGCAGGATGCCGAGGTAGAGCAGCCACATCCCGCCCATGGCGTCGCCCCAGCCGAAAGCCAGGTACCGCAGGGCCCAGGCGAGCATGGCGACGACCATGATGATCTTGATGCCGAGCTTCCGCAGCAGAAACGGCATCGCGACCATGAACCCGATCTCGCTCATCTGGCCGAACGTCTGGATGAACGCGGGATCCGGCACCTTGATTTCGTTCAGAAAGGCGTTCGTGAACGCGTAATAGAACTGCAACGGAATGCACAGCAGGAACGATCCGATCACGAATGTCAGGAACGCCGAGTCCTTGAGCAGGTACAGAGCGTCGAGCCCGAGCGCATCACGCACGGAGAACGGCGCGCCCGCGGCCTTGGGCGGCGTGTGCGGGAGCATGAGCGAGAAAACGCCCATGACGACGGACGCGCCGGCCGCGAGCTTCATCGGCGTCGCCAGCGCATCGGCGTGCAGCACCTTGCCGACAATGATGCCGGCGACGATCCAGCCAATCGTGCCGAACACCCGGAGGATGGGGAAGTCGCGCGCCGAATCCGTGACGTGGTGAAACGCCACCGAGTTCGTCAGCGACAGCGTCGGCATGTAAAAGAACGCGTAGGCGATGAGCAGGGGATAGAACGTGCGCCACTCGGCCTGCTGCGCCACGAACCACATCACGACGGCCCCGCCGAGGTGCAGAATCGCCAGCAGCTTTTCCGAGGCGAAGAAGCGATCGGCCACGATACCGAGAAAGAACGGCGAGACGAGCGCCGCGATTGCCGTCGCGCCGTACGCCAGGCCGATTTCAGCGCCCGAAAACTTCAACGTCGTCCCGAGGTACGTCCCCATCGTGACGAACCATGACCCCCAGATGAAGTACTGGAGGAACATCATCGCGGACAGTTTTATGCGGTTGTTCATTCGACTCTGATTTTCAGGTTGCGAAAGGCCACGCCGCCGCCGTGCTGCTGGAGAGCCAGACGGCCGCGCGCGAACGTGCCGAACGCTTTCCACTCGTTGAACTTGCTCGCCGCGACTTTCGCCGTCCACTCGGCGCTGCCCAGTTCGTAGCTGACGGTTCGCTCGCCGTTCAGCCAGTGCTCCACGTGATTTCCCTGGATTACGATCCGGCCTTCGTTCCACTCATTGGCCGGACGCGAGACATCCCTCGGCGGCGCGTACAACGAGTGGCAGGACGCCGCCGACGTCAGCGGGTTCTTGCCGTCGTCGTGCCGGGCGTTATCCAGGACCTGATACTCCGGACCGGTGTGGTACGTCTGCTCCCCGGTTTCGCTGACGCGGTACATCACGCCGCTGTTGGCGCCGGGTGCGACGATCCAGTCGAATCGGAAATCAAAACTGCCGTACTCCTCCAGCGAGACCAGATCCGGGCCGTCGGCGACCTGTTTGATCGTGCCATCAACGACTTGCCACCCGGGCGGCACGCCTTTCTCCTTGAACCCGCGCCACTGGTCGATCTTCCTGCCGTCGAACATCAATCGCCATCCGGCGGATCTTTCGGCGGCGGTGAGGGTGTTAGGACCGGCTTGAGGCACGGAGGCTGACAGGACGGTGGCGGCGCCGAGGATGACCACGGCGGTCACGAGCAGGCCTTTCTTCACGTCCTTCACCACCTTCACGCCCTTCCTTACTCCGTCAGCGCCGTTCTGCAGTACGCGAGCATTTTCTTCATTTCTTCCACCGTGTCCTGCCCGCGGTACTCGTACTCAATGAGCGCGGGTATGTCCCATTTGTGATCCCGCAGCAGCTTCAACACGCCGATGATGGGCGCTTCGCCTTGTCCGAAGGGCGTCGTCGCCGGCTCAGGCGTGGCCGAGGACGGCTTGTTGCGATCTTTGATGTGCAGGCATCGGATGTGATCGTGGTTGTCCTGCAGGAACGTGTAGGCGTCGAAGCCGGCCGCGGTGAAATGCCCGATGTCCAGCGTGATGCCCAGGTGCGGCCCCGCCGCCATCGCCCTCGCGAAGTCCGCGGGCCGGGCGAACTGATTGGCCGCGACGCGCGAGTGATTGTGGAAGCCCACGAGCATGTTGGCCTTCGCCGCAAACGGTTCGACGCGCGGCGCCACGCTGACCTGGGCCGACGAGGTGATGATGTTCACGCCGAGCGCTTTGCCCAGTTCGAACACGGCGGCAATTTCCTCGTCGGTGAAATCGTCCGCGAATGGCAGGTCGTAGGACGTGAGCGTCACGCCAGCGGCCTCGAATTTGCCGCGGATGGTCTTGAAGAAATCCAGGGTCTTCGGATCGAGCCGCCACGCTCTGGTCGCCTCCCGCCGGTTCCCGCCGGGAAGCGCCGTGATCCCTCTTTCCGTATGCCCCGACCAGAGCTCGCAATAGCTCAAGCCGACCGCGACCATGCCGGCGAGGGCCTCGTCCAGACTTCGGTCGCGAAAGCTGTAGCTTTGCGTGCCGACGCGGACGCCGGCAATCTTTGAGGACGCGGCTTTTTGCGTTGCCCCCACGCGCACGAACGGCGCAGCCAGCAACCCTCCGGCCATCACTCCACCAAATTCGCGCCGCGTAAGGCCGCTCACAGCGAGTAGCCTTCTCTGTACTTTCTGGTCAGGTAGTCGTTCGGCGCCGCGTGCTGAGCGTCAATCGCTGTGTTGTTCGTGACGCTCATGCTCTCGCCGTCGTAATAGAGCTTCTTGCCGGCGCGGAGCGACGCGACGCCCAGCAGCATGATCTCGGTCAGATGGGATGCGTACGAGAAGGGGCACGAGATCTCCTCCTTGCCCTTGATTGCATTGACCCAGTTCATTTCGTGGTTCCCGTGCGGCACGCGCGCGAGTTTTTCCTTGGGGGCGCCGAAGTCGTTGTGCTTCTCGAACGGCAGCAGCCGCGGCTGGGCGCCGTACGTCCGTTGGAGCATCTTGCCCTTCGACCCGATGTACAGCACTCCGCCTTCGCCGTTGAGGCGTTCTTCGCCCATCTCCTCCGGCCGCGGCGGCAGCAGACCGCCGTCGTACCAGACCAGTTTCACTTCCGGCATCCCTTTGCGGGCGGGAAACAGGTAGTCGGTCTTGGTTGCGTTCGGATAGCAGAACCCGTTGAACGGCGTGGAGGTTGTTTCGATCACGCTGGGCGTGCCCAGCTGGAGTCCCCACACCGGGTGATCGATCAGGTGCGCGCCCATGTCGCCAAGCGCGCCCTGGCCCCAGTCCACCCAGCCGCGCCAGTTGAACGGATGGTAAAGCGGGTGATACGCCACATCGGGCGAGACGCCGAGAAATAGATCCCACGACAACGTGTCGGGAACGGGATAGTCGCCAACCATCGCGGCGGCGAGGCGCCGCGTGACGCTGCTGTTGTTCCAGGACAGCGTGGTGTTCGGCGGCATCGCGGCCGGTCGCGGCAGTCCCTGCGGCCAGTAGGCGAGCGGACGATTCGTCCACACGTGCACTTCGTGGATGTCGCCGATCGCTTTCGCCGCCAGGTACTCCTGGCCACGCCGCGCGTCGTCCTGCGAATGGCCCTGATTGCCCATCTGCGTGACGACTTTCGTCTCCGCCGCTTTCTTCGCAAGATGCCGGGCTTCGTGCACGGACCAGCACAGCGGCTTCTGCACGTACACGTGCTTGCCGATCGACATGGCTGCCGACGCGATCACGGCATGCATGTGATCCGGCGTCGCGACGATCACGGCGTCGATATCCTTCTGCTTGTCGAGCATTTCACGATAGTCGCGGTAGCGCTGCAGCTTCGGCAGCTGCTCGTCGACGAAGCGGCGAAGCCGCTGCGCTTCGGGCATCTCCGCCCACTTGGCGTTGGCCTCCTGCTGCGCCTTCGAGGGCCCGAAGTTCGTCCATCGCCGCGCCAGTACCTCGTCGTTCGAGGGCTGGCGCGGATTGCCGCCGCCTCCGCCGCCGCCGCCCGTCCGCGCCGGCGGATTCAGCCGGTCCTGCCAATCTTTCAACTTCTTGTCGAGCAGGCCGAAGTCCACGTCGCAGATCGCGACGATGTTCTCCGACATCACATTCACGGTATTGACGCCGCCCTGACCATTGATACCGACGGTGGCGATGTTGAGGATGTCGCTCGGGGCCCGAAGGCCGCGTCCCAGCACGTGGCGCGGCACGATCATGAAACCCGCGGCAGCGGCGGCAGTCGTGGTCACGAACTCTCGACGAGTTGGCTTCTGGTCCATACGTCCCCCCGGGAACGGGCCCATCATAAGCCTGGGACCAAATTGCGGCCCACTTTTTCGGTGGCGCCCGCCTTGGATGCCCGGCTACCTTCGGCGCATGATGTCAGGAACCCTCATGGCGGCGCCGGCGGCTGACCAGCTCTCACTGCTTCCCATGCCCTCGCGGGCCGAGATGGAGCGCGCCTATCTTCGATCCGACGCGTCATACGACGGTCTGTTCTATCTGGGAGTCCGGACGACGGGCATATTCTGCCGGCCGTCGTGCCACGCGCGCAAACCGCGGCCGGAAAATGTCGAGTTCTTCGCCTCGCCAAAAGACGCGATTGCCGGCGGATACCGGGCCTGCCTGAAGTGCAAGCCGGCCGGTGACGAGGAGCCGGACTGGGTCCAGGACCTTCTCGCGCGCGTCGAGGCGCGGCCGGCCGCGCATTTGACGGAGAAGGACTTGAAATCCGCCGGGTTGGATCCGGAACGGGTCCGGCGCTATTTCGCCGCGAAGTACGGCCTGACGTTTCAGGCGTACTGTCGCGCGCGGCGCCTGGCCGGTGCGTTCGATCAGCTTCGGGAGGGCGGCGCGGTTGACGATGCCGTCTTTGACACCGGCTACGAATCCCACAGCGGCTTCCGCGACGCGTTTCGAAAAGCATTTGGCCAGCCGCCGGGCCAGGCGGACGCGGCCAACTGCGTTCGCGTGACCTGGATCGATACGCCCGTCGGACCGATGATCGCCGGCGCGGCCGACAAGGGCGTCTGCCTGCTCGAGTTCACCGACCGTCGCCGGCTCGAAGATCAGATCGAGACCCTGCGGCGCCGATTCGGGTCCGCCTTGGCGCCGGGCACGCACCCCGTATTGGCACAGCTGGAGCAGGAGCTGCGCGAGTACTTCGCCGGTGAGCGCACCACGTTCGCCGTGAAGACGTACGCGCCCGGTACCGCCTTTGAGGAATCCGTGTGGCGCGCGCTGCTCGAGATTCCCTTTGGCGAAACACGTTCGTATGAAGACATCGCGCGTGCCGTCGGTTCGCCAAAGGCCGTCCGAGCCGTCGGCCGCGCCAACGGCCTCAACCGCATCGCCATCGTCATCCCATGCCACCGCGTGGTGAATAAGAGCGGCGAGCTGGGCGGGTATGGCGGAGGACTCTGGCGCAAGCGACGGCTGCTGCATCTGGAGAAGACACGTGCCTGAAAACCGGCGGGCTGAGCCCCGCCGGCTACCGAAGAGACACGAACTTCAGCCGCCGGCTTCCGTATAGGTCTGCAGTGCTGTCCCAGGACATTCGCCAGGCGCTGCGCAGCCTTTGGGGCGGCAAGAGCTTCGCGATTGTCGCGCTGCTGTGCCTGGCGTTTGGCGTCGGGCTCAACACCACCATCTTCAGCATCGTTGACGGCGTGCTGCTGAAGCCGTTTCCGTATGCGGACCCGGAGCGCATCGTCATTCTGCGTTCCACAAACGCCACGCTTCGAGTCAGCAATGGCGGCGTGTCGTATCTGGATTGGCGTGACCTGCAGGCCGGCACGCAGGCGTTCTCGTCGATCGCCGCGCTGCAGAATCGCAGCCTCGCCCTTTCCGACGATCGCAACGATCCCGCACGGTACGCGGCGGCGGCCGTGTCGTGGGACTTGTTTCCCCTCCTCGGCATCGCGCCCATCCTGGGTGGTGGTTTCACGCCGGAGATGGATCAACCGGGCGCGCCGACGGCCGTGCTCCTCGGCTTTGCGGTCTGGCGCGATCGCTACGATTCGGACCCGAATATTCCCGGGAGAAAGGTCACGCTCAACGGCGCGCCCGCCGTGATCGTCGGCGTGATGCCTGAGCATTTCGAGTTTCCGAACACTCAGAAGATCTGGATTCCGTTGACGCCGTCGGTCTTCAAGGAACCGCGACATCTGCACGATCTCCAGGTCTTCGCCAGGATCGCGCCGGGCGCCACGCTCGCGTCCGCCCATGCCGAGCTGGCGGCGCGGAGCGCGAGTCTCCAGCAGCAGTTCCCGAAGGAAGACGGCGACTGGACCATCGGGCTTCAGACCCTGCGCGAGCGCTTCATTCCCGCCAACGTGTCCCTGGTCATTCTCCTGATGATGGCCAGCGTCACGCTCGTGCTCGCGATCGCGTGTTCGAACGTCGCCAATCTTCAATTGGCGCGGGCCGCCACGCGACAACGGGAGTTCTCGCTCCGGACGGCGCTGGGTGCCAACCGCGCGCAAATCATCCGGCAACTGCTGACGGAAAGCGTGGTGCTCAGCGTCATCAGCCTGCCGTTCGCGCTGGTGCTGGCGCAGATCGGCACCCGGCTGATCTCATCGGCGATGCCGCCCGATCAGGTGCCGTATTACATCACCTGGAGTCTCGACGCGCGGTCGTTTCTGTACGCATTCGCGGTGGCGGTGGGAACCGCGGTCGTGTTCGGGCTTCTGCCGGCGCTTCAGGCGTCGCGCAGCAATCTGGTTGAATCCTTGAAAGATGGCGGCCGGGGCACCGGCACGCGGCATTCGCGTCTTCGCAGCACCTTGGTCGTCGCCCAGGTCGCACTGGCAGTGGTCTCGCTGGTGGCGGCGCTGCTGTTTGTCCGCACGTTCAGCAATCTCGATGCGTATGCCATTGGCTTCGATCCGAAATCGCTGATGACCATGCGGTTCTATCTGCCGGGCGATGCGTATGAGGCCGATGGGGCCAAGGCCAGACGCGTGCAGGACATCGTCAATCGCGTGGAGGCGTTGTCCACGGTCGAGGCCGCGTTTGCTTCCAACCTGTTGCCGCTCAACGGTGGCGGCGGCGGATACGGCGTTGTGCCAGACGGCAAGGCTTACGAGCCGGGTCACGAGCCCATCGTCAACCTCTCCGGGATCTCGCCGCACTTCCATCGCACACTGGGCGTCTCACTCATCGCGGGCCGCGAGCTGACGGACATCGAGGCGTGGTCGTCACAGCCGCTCGCGATCGTGAACAAGACAATGGCCGATCAGTTCTGGCCGGACAGCCAGCCGGTGGGCGCGCGCTTCCGGGTGACGGGTGACTCGTCGTTCGGAAGCGGCTGGTTCACCGTGATCGGCGTCGCCCCGGACGTCAAGCACGACAACGTGAACCCCAATACGGCGCCGTTCGCGGCGGCCTACGTCCCGTATGCCTTCCAGCAGACATTTTCGACCGCCCTCGTGATTCGCGTCTCCGGCAATCCGACCTCGATCACGCCGGCCGTACGGGAAGCCATCAAAGCCTCGGATCCGAACCTGCCCGTGGCCTTCGTGCGCACAATGGACGAGGTGCGGCAGGGCGGGTACTGGCAGTACGCGATCTTCGGCTGGATCTTCGGCGTGACCGGCATCGTCGGGCTGCTGCTCGCGTCAGTGGGCGTGTTTGGCGTGTTGTCGTATCACGTCACGCAACGGACGAACGAGATCGGCGTCCGGATGGCGCTGGGCGCCGGCCGGCCGGCGGTGCTCCGACTGATCGTCGGCCACGGCCTGCGGCTCGCCGGCGCGGGCGTCCTTCTCGGCCTCGCACTGGCGCCGGCGGGGACATGGTTTGGCCGAACGCTCTTCTACAACGTGAGCCCGTTCGATCCGCTCACGTTCGGCGCCGTCGCCGGGTTTCTCCTCGCCGTTGCGGTGCTGGCCTCGTACGTGCCGGCCCTGCGCGCGACGACGGTGGATCCGGTTCGGGCGCTTCGCGGCGAGTAGGGGCAACGACGGCAACGACGGGAACGACGGGAACGACGGGAACTGGTCCAGGCAAACGACGGGAACGACGGGAACGAACGGGAACGACGCGAACGGCGCGAACGACGCGAACGACGCGAACGACGGGAACGACGGAAACTGGTCGGGCGGTTGGGTAGCAACGGGCACGTCCGGCCGCCAGTCCGGGTAGCGGCGGACACATCAAGCCGGCCAGCGTTTGGCGTTCGCGATGGCAGTAGACCGGGACTTGGCGAAGATAGCTCGAAGCTCGCTCGCTTCAGTCCGGAGCTTTGTGACCTTGGCCGCAGGCTCGCTGGCGCGATGCTGAAGGACGTCCATCCAGAGCTCGGCCTCATCGGCTTCCTCAATCGCGACCGCGATTCGGCCAATGAATTCCTTCCTGGATCGACTGCGTTGAGACGCGCGATAGTTTGACGCGACGCCAGTCCCGGCGCGAAGCAGCTGCGGGCGAACAAGCCGCCCGAGATCATCCGTGGGCAAGGCGAGACAAAGATCGACGACGTCGAGAGCAAACTGCCGAGTCCGGTCACGAAGCTGATCAGCAATCATGCCGCGGGACTAGCAAGGAACTTGCCAGTGCCCGTCGTTCCCGTCGTTAGCCCTAGCTCTCCCTCATCACCACCAACGGATCCACTCGCGTCGCGCGCCATGCCGGGATCATGCACGCGACGATGGCCACCAGCAGCATCACGGCCGCGACGGAGAACAGCGTCAGCACGTCCGTCGGCTCGACGTTGAAGAGCAACGACGTCATCACGCGCGTCGCCGCCAGGGAAATGCCGAGGCCAATAACGACGCCAACCGCCGCGAGCAGCAACCCACGCGTCAGCACCAGCCCCAGGATCTGCGAGCGGTCTGCGCCGAGTGCCATGCGGATGCCGATTTCCTGCGTCCGCAGCGAGACCAGGTAGGACAGGATGCCGTATGTGCCGACGGCCGCCAGTGTGAGCGCGAGTCCGGCGAAGACGGCGAGCAGGACGGTCAGGAATCGCGGCCGCTCGATCGCCGCGTCGAACGCATCGTCGAGGGACTGCGGCCGAATGAGCGGCAATACCGGATCCAGGCTGCGGACCGCATCCCGATAGCCGGCGATCAAGGAGGCGAGCGGCAGCGGAGAGCGGATGACGAGATTCATCGTCCGTGGCGCGAACTGCCCGTACTTCGGCATCTGGTCATTGAGCAGGTACAGTTCCGTGCCGACTGCCGCGGCGACTCCCTTCTGTTTGACGTCCTTGAGCACGCCCACGATCGTGAACCACGGCGCGCTGTCGCCGCCGATCTTGAATCGGCCGCCAATCGGATCGCGATCCGTGAAGAATCGCCGCGCGAGCGATTCATTGACCAAGGCGACCGGGGCGCCTTCCGTGTCCGCCAACTCGAAACTGCGGCCCTTCACCACGGGGATGCCCATGGTGTCGGTGTAACCCAGCGTTACGAACTGCCAGAAGTCAACGTTCTCAATCGGGAGTGTCGATCCAGCCGGCCGATTGTTCGGAATGTGTTCGAAATCCGTGTCATTGGCATCGACGTTGCGTAACGGCGGTACTCCGGACATCGCGGCAACGCTTTGAACACCGGATTGCCCGGAGATTCTGTTCATCAACTCGCGATAGAAGGTAATGGTCTGTCCAGCCGAGTAATTGGCGCTGGGGAGCACCAGACCGAATGTGGTGAGCCCGGACCGCTTGAAACCCGGCTCGACGTGCGTCAAATTGAAGAAGCTCCGGAGCAGCAGACCCGCGCCGACGACCAGTGTCACCGCCAGCGCGACTTCGACGACCACGAGCACCGATCGCATCCAGATGCGCGCCGCTCCAGCCGTGGTCCGCGTGCTGGTTTCCGTAATGGAGACGCGACGATTGCCCCCGAAGTGCAGCAGCGGCACGAGCGCGAAGACAAGGCCGGTGACAATCGACAGGATCAGTGTGAAGCCAAGCACCGGCCAATCGAGCCCGATTTCGGAACTGCGCGGAATCGCGGTCGGACTCATGGCGACCAGCGCCTTGAGCCCGACGTAGGCGAGAACCGTGCCCATCACGGCGGCCGGAATCGTGAGCGCCAACCCTTCCGCCAGAAGTTGGGCGAACAACTGCCACCGCGAGGCGCCCAGTGCTGTTCGTACGGCGTACTCACGGTGCCGGGACTCAGCCCGCGCGACCAGCAGGTTCGCAAGATTGGCGCAGGCAATCAGCAGCACGAACACCACCGCGACTTGCAGCACGACCAGGGCGCGCCGGATGCTGCCGACGATGTCATCGCGCAGCGGATCCACACGCAGCCGATGATTCTCAGCGCTCGGCACGTGGCCCGCGGGAACCAGGGTTCGCCACTGGTTCACCAGCCGCTCGAGGTCCGTTTTAGCCTGTTCGTAGCTCGTGCCGTCCTTGAGGCGGCCGACGAGATACAGATTGTGGCTGCCGCGCGAATTCGGAAACGTCGACGGATCGATGGTCAACGGCCGCCAGACTTCCACTTTCGAATCGTGGACGTCGTAGCCAGGAGGCATGATGCCGACGATTTCAACCGATCGGCCACTCATGCGGACGGAACGTCCGACGACCGACTCGTCGCCCCCGTACTCACGCTGCCAGATCTCATACGAGAGGATCCCGACCGGAGCCGCATTCGGGCGCGAGTCTTCGACCGTGAACATTCGGCCGCGATGCGGCGCGACCCCGAGCGTGGGCATCAACTCGGGCGTCACCGCGCCGACGACCGGCCGGCTCGGCGGATTCGTATCGATGTTGAGGGCGGCAATCGCGTAGGCGCCCACACTCGAGAACACCTGGTTGTTGTCGCGCAGCTCGGAGAACTCCGGCATCGACACCCAGAACTGGTCGAAGCCCAGCGCGGGGAACTGACTGGTGATGTACTGCAGTTGTTCCGGCTTCGGGTACGGCAGAGGCCGGAGCAGCACGCCACGGATGACGCTGAACACGGCCGTGTTCGCGCCTATACCCAGCGCCAGGGTCAGGACCGTGATCACCGCAAACGCCGGCTGCCGCAGCAGCGCCCGCACCGCAAGTCGTAGTTGTCGCATGCGCCCTTAGACGCGCGGAAGGGGCTCCAGGTTGTCAGGTCACCCCGTTCTCTTAGTCCCCGTCGTTTCCGCCGTCGCTGAACGCTCGCTTCGCTCGCAGCATTGGCGGGGCAGGCCCCGCCTTCGCCACTCGCTCGCTGCGCTCGCGGCTTCGGCGGGCAGGCCCGTTGTTCGTTTTGCTAGACTTCGCTCATGTCCAAGACACGCAGTTTGTCGCTCATGGGTGCCGCTCTCGGCCTGGCGCTGATGATCGTGCCGATGCACGCTCAGGACCGGCTCCGCACCATGCCCGGCTACGACCAATTCCAGAAAATGCAGACCGCGATGCAGGGCGGGCCGGCGGTGATCAGCGGCGCCGTGACGCCGACGTGGGCCGAGGATGGCAAGTCCTTCACCTACAGCGCGGCAGGCAAGGCGTACAAGTTCGACCTGGCGACGATGCGCGCCGAGGTCACGGGAGACGCGCCGGTCGCCGGCGCCGGCCGTGGCGCCGGCCCCGGCCGTGCGGGCGGGGCGCCGCCGGCCGGGGGACGTCAGGGCGGCGGCGGACGAGGCGCCGCCCAACTGCCATCCGGTGCACCGAATCCCTGTCCGCCTGAGCAGGTGCAGCGCGGCCGCCAGGCGGCATGCTCCGCGTCGCCGGACGGCAAGATGAAGGCGTACTACCGCGATCGCAACATCTATGTGAGCAACGCGGATGGCACGGGCGAGGTGGCGATCACGACCGACGGCAGCGAGAAGTCGCGGGTGAAGTACGGCGTCGGCAGCTGGGTCTACGGCGAAGAGCTCGGCCAGACCACGGCGATCTGGTGGTCGCCAGACAGCAGGAAGGTCGGCTTCTATCGGTTCGACGAAAGCAAGGTGAAGGACTACTACATTCAAATGGAGCAGACGCAGCTCCAGGTCTCACTCGACACCGAGGCCTATCCGAAGGCCGGGACCGACAATCCCGTCGCCGACGTGATGGTGTACGACGTCGCGACGAAGCAGAAGGTCACGCTCGATACCCGCAGCGGCAAGCCGTTCGCGAACGAGACGGTCGGCTATTACGTGTACGGCATGACGCCGCAGGGTGCGTGGCTGCCGGATAGTTCCGAGATGCTCATGAACCGCACGAACCGGCGGCAGAACGTCATGGAATACATCGCGTGCAGCCCCGCGACGACGAAATGCCGCGTGATCGTGCCTGAGAACTGGCCGACGGGCTGGGTCGAGAACCGCCCGACCATGCGGTGGCTGGCGGATCACAAGCGGTTCATCTGGGAATCGGAGCGAAACGGCTTCTCGAACTACTACCTGTACGACATCTCCGGCCGCCTGATTAATCCAATCACGACGAATGCGACCTTCGAGTCGGCCGGCATCGTGAAAGTGGACGAGGCCGCCGGCGTCATGTTCTACATGGCGCGCGATGGCGACAACTACATGAAGCAGCAGCTGCATCGCGTGGGCCTCGACGGCAAGGGTGACGTGCGACTGACCGATCCGAAGTTCACGCACACGGTCAGCCTTTCGCCGGACAACAAGTTCTTTACCGACGTCTACCAGACCCACGACACGCCGGCGGCGACACAACTGGTCGATGCGTCCGGAAAAGTCGTCGCGCAGCTTGCCAAGAGCGACCTCGCCAAGTTCAACGCCATCGGCCTGAAGAAAGTCGAGATGTTCACCTACAAGGCCGCCTATGGCGCGACGACGCTCTACGGCACCATCGCGTTTCCGTCGACGTTCGATCCCTCCAGGAAGTACCCGACGCTCGTGAGCGTGTACGGCGGTCCAGCCAGCGGCAGCAGCGTGCCGACGGAGACGTTCGCCACGCCGAGCGCGACGGCGGAGTACGGATTCCTGCTCGTCAGCCTGAGCTCCCGCGCGGCTCCCGGCATGGGCAAGAAGATGCTGGACTCGATCTACATGAAGCTGGGCGTCACGGAAATGGACGACATGGCCGAAGGCATCAAGTCACTGTGGACTCGCCCGTACTTCGACAAGGAACGCGTCGGCATTTACGGCACGTCGTACGGCGGCTATACGTCGGCCATGGAAATCCTGCGCCATCCGGAAGTCTTCACCGCCGCGTCCGCGTCGTCGCCGGTCACCTCCTGGTATCACTACGACACGATCTACACCGAGCGGTACATGTGGATTCCGCAGGAGAACAAGGAAGGCTACGAGAACGGCAGCGCGATGAAGTACGCCAGGGACCTGCAGGGCCGCTTGCTTCTCTATTACGGCACGGCGGACAACAACGTGCATCCGAACAACTCGATGCAATTGATCAAGGCGCTGCAACAGGCCGGCAAGAGCTTTGAAGTGCAGGTTGGCCCGGACGCCGGCCACAGCGGCGTGAACAACCAGCGGATGATGGAGTTCTTCATCGAAAACCTCATCCAGCATCCGGAGCGGCTGAAGGCTCCCGTCGCGCCGGCGCGCTGAATCAGGCGATCACAAACTTGAAAGTGCCCGGTGAGAAACCGGATTATTCCGGTTTCCCATCGTTGCACGGCTTCACTGTGCGATCGCGTAACTAATTGCGAAATCGTTAGATAGCGTCTGCCTCCTCGAGCAGGATCTCGCCCGCCCACTGGACGCGCCTTTGCACCCTGCCAGCCGGTTCAACCCGCTTTTGCGCGGCTTGGGCAGGAGGCAGCAGATGGTTCGATTTATTCGCGCGTACCTGGCGGTCGCCGTCCTGGCGATTGGATTCGCACCCGCCGTCGCGCAGGCCCAGACGGGACAAGTCGGCCAAGTGGCCGGCGACGTCAAAGACGCCACGGGTGGCCTGCTGGCGGGGGCGTCCGTGACGCTGGCCAGTGTCGATCGCGGCTTTTCCAGGGTGACCGTCACGGACGGCGCCGGCAGATTCCATTTTCCGGTCGTCCCACTGGGCCGTTACACCGTGACGGTCAAGCTGCCGAACTTTGAAACCGTCACGCTGGCGAACAATCTGGTCGAGGCGAACCGCACCACGAGCCTCGTGGTCACGCTCAAAGTCGCGCCGATCGAGACGACGACGATGGTCGTCGGCCGGACGCCGATCGTGGACGTGACCAACCAGACGCAGGAGACGCGGCTGCGCGTCGATGAATTCGCCAAGCTCGCGGTCGCGCGCAACTACCAGGCGCTGGTCGGACTCGCCGCGGGCGTCGTCGGCACGGGCAACGTCAACTCACACGGCGCGCTGAGCACCAACAACATCTTCATGTTCGACGGCGTCAATACGACCGATCCGACAACGGGCACGTTTGGCGCCAACCTGAACTACGAGGCGATTCAGGAAGTGGTCGTGCGCACGTCCACCGCGGGGGTGGAGTTCGGGCGCGGGACCGGCGCGATCGTGGACGTCATTACCAGATCCGGCACGAACAAGTTCGCGGGGTCGTTCAAATACCTGGCGACGAACGACAATTGGAACACGCAGAACACGGCCGTCAACGAGGTCACGGGCGAATCGCTGGCGCGGACCAAGTTCGATCATGTGAACCCGGCCTACAGCGGCACGATCGGCGGGCCGATCAAGCGCGATCGCGCCTGGTTTTTCATGGCCTATGAGCAGGCGCGCGTCACCTCGCCGGAGCAGCAGACGAACGCCGCTCCCGGGTTCGCGAATCAGGAATACCAGCAGACGACGAACTCCCCGTTCTGGACGATGCGCGTGACGACGCAACTCGCGCACAACCAGAGCCTGTGGCTCAAGTACTCGACGTCGCCGACCAATGGCTTCGTCATCGACTACTGGGGCAATGCGGCCGAGCTGCAGTCACTCACGACGCAGAACCAGAAGGGCGACAACTGGGCCGGGCAGTACAACGGGGTGATCGGGACCAAGTGGACCGCCACGGTCATGGCGTCGAAGGCGTCGGCCGTGATTGACGTCATTCCGTTCGAGACCGGCGGTTCGGTCGACGGCGGCGCGCCAATCGTCGATTTGAACGACTCGCGCTGGTATAACGGCGCGACGTTCGACGGCCGCGTGGATCGGCCGCGGACGCAGGCGAGCGGCGCGCTGGAGTATTTCTCAGGTTTCGGCGGCAGGAGCCATGCGATCAAGTTCGGCGCGGACTGGCAGCGGGTGCAGTCGGTGAACTACTTCCGGTTTCCGGCTGACAAGGTTTTCTACGTGTTCAACTTCAATCCCAATACCCGGACGTACGATCCGTTCGTCTACGAGCAGTATGACAACGCGCCGTCAACGTCGAAGGGCGATCAGCTGGCCCTGTACGCGCGCGATCGGTTCGAGCTGGGACCGCGCGTGAGCGTGGAAGCCGGCCTGCGCCTGGAGCACCAGACGGGAACCAGCGACATCGGCGTCGGCACGGTGAATGCCTGGGTGTTCGCGCCGCGGGTGTCGGCCAGCGTCTCGCTGACGGACGACAGCAGGACGATCGTGGTCGGCTCATGGGGCCGGTTCCACGACAACATTCTCCAGGGTTTCTCGGATGCGTTTGCGTCCGTGCCGCAGCAGACCAACTACAACTCGTACCAGTGGGACGGATCGCAGTACGTCTTCAGCTACCGGAACGAGCAGGGCGGCAGCACGTTCGCCCCGAACCTGGATGTGACGCCGCGCTACATGGATGAGATGACGGCCGGGTTCGAGCGCCAGGTCAGCAACACGCTCGGCATCGGGCTGCGAGTCATTTCCCGCAACTGGAAGAACTTCATCGACGACGTGCAGTCGTTCGCCCCGGATGGCAGCGTCACCCGCGTGGTGCAGAACATCGCCGATGGCGAGCGAACGTATCGAGGCGTGGAGTTCACCCTGGACAAGCGTTTCGCGGACAACTGGTCCGCGCAGGGCAGCTACACGTTCTCGCGGACGCGCGGGAATCACTTCGCCGACGACTTCACCGCCCTCGATGACTTCACCGACGCGATCTGCCAGCAGTCGGTGGACCCGCTGCTCGGCGATCCCCAGGGGAAATTTCCATGCGCCGAGATCCAGAGCCGGTTGTCCGGGACGCCGGCGTTCGATCGGCCGCACCTGGCGAAGTTCGCGGGCGCCTATCACCATGCCATCAACCAGGTCGATCTCACCGCCGGCCTCGTCACCACGGCCTCCTCGCTCGTCACGTATTCCAAGACGAGGACGGTCAGTGTGCTCGTCCCGGACACGGACATCCAGGCGACGACGCTGACCTACAACTACGACGGCCTGGGTTCCGAGCGGATCCCGGGAATGGTCGTCACGGCCGACGTGGCCCTGGAAGGCACGTTCCGTGTGGGTCGTTCGACGAACCTCGGGGTGAAGTTCGAGACGTTCAACCTGTTCAACTCACAGGACAAGATTGGCGTCACCAACACCGCCTGGTGCAACGACAACACCACCTCGTCGTGTCAGGCCGTACGGGAATCGTTTGGCACGGCAACCACCCGGTCGTCGTTCGTGACGCCCCGGACATACCGGCTGAGTTTCGTCGTTCGATTCTAGGCGGGGAACGGCGGGCCGGGTAACGACAGGTCAACTGGAGGGACTGGGAACGACGCGTCCCCGGGCCAGCCGATTAGACAAGTTGGCTAGCCTCAGTCCGCTGATGGTCCCTGACGTCACCCGCCGTTACCCGCCGTCACTTGTGCCGATTGGCCTCCGCCTTGCTACAGTGATGTAGCGAGGCTGCCATGCGTTTTGACGACGGTCGCACCAGCTCCAATGTAGAAGACCGCCGCGGGATGCGCGCGGGGTTCGGCGGGTTCGGTGGATTCGGCGGCGGGATGGGACGAGGCATCGGCGGCCTCGGCGTGGGCGGCCTGCTCGTGCTGCTCGTGCTCGGCTACCTCACGACCGGAAACCCACTGGGCCTCCTCAGTGGTGGCGAAGCGGTCGATGAATCCGGTTACACCGCGCAACCGGCCGATCCAAACTACGCGTCGGATCCGGGGGCCAAGTTCGTCAGCGAGGTCCTCAAAGACACCGAGGAAACCTGGGATCAGCTGTTTGCCGCGGCGAATCGCTCGTACAGCTATCCGAAGCTCGTGCTTTTCAGCGACCAGGTCAATTCGGCCTGTGGCTTCACGTCGGCGGCCGTCGGGCCCTTCTATTGTCCGGGCGATCGCAAGGTCTACATCGACTTGAGCTTCTACCGCGATCTGGATCAGCGATTTGGCGCCCCTGGCGATTTCGCGCAGGCATACGTGATTGCGCATGAAGTCGGCCACCACGTGCAGAATCTGGTGGGCGTCTTCGATCGCGCCGAGCAATTGCGATCGAGCGGCGCCAACGCGAATGCCGTGTCCGTGCGTCAGGAACTGCAGGCTGATTGCCTGGCGGGGGTCTGGGGCCACTATGCGGCGCAGCGCGGCCGGCTGGAGACAGGAGACCTGGAAGAGGGGCTGAACGCCGCGGCGGCCATCGGCGACGACAGAATCCAGCGATCCACGCGAGGCCAGGTGAACCCCGAATCGTTTACTCACGGCTCATCCGCCGACCGCGTCCAGGCCTTTAAACAGGGCTTTGATGCGGGACAAATGACCGCTTGCGGAATCAACTCCCGCTGATATATCATTAAATCCGGATTTACGGATTTAATGCTGATTGCCGCTTCGGTCTTACAGGACTCGTTCTCCGCCCTGGCGGACTCGACCCGTTGCCGCATGCTCTGGCTGCTCGAGCGCCAGGAACTGACGGTGTCGGAGTTGTGTGCGGTCCTCCAGCTTCCACAGTCGACGGTCAGCCGCCATCTGAAGATGCTGCTGGACGCTGGCTGGGTGTCATCGCGTCGTGACGGTACGAGCCGCTACTACTCGATCGCGCTCGACGGCGCGTCCGGCCCACGCAGGCAACTCTGGAACATCACGCGCGACTCCATGGCCGATCGCGTCGGCGCCAATCACGACGCGCGCCGGCTCGCGAAAGTGCTCGAGGGCCGGCGAACGGCCTCGCAGGAATTCTTCGCGACGTCGGCCGGTGAATGGGACCGGCTGCGCGATGAGCTGTTCGGCCGCGAATTCGTGCCGGAAGCGCTGCTTGGCCTGCTGCCATCGACGTGGTCCGTGGCGGATCTGGGATGCGGCACGGGCGCCCTCGTCGCCCGCCTTGCTCCGTTTGTCGCGCGCGTGATTGGTGTCGATGCGTCCGCCGAGATGCTCGCCGCCGCGCGCGAACGGTTGACCGGCCTGAGCAACATCGAGTTGCGGCATGGATCGCTCGAGTCGCTGCCTATCGAGAGCGGGTCGCTCGACGCGGTCACGCTGATGCTCGTGCTGCATCACGTGCCGGCCCCCGCCGAAGCCCTGGCCGAGGCGGGCCGCGTGCTCAAGCCCGGCGGCCGGTTGCTGCTGGTGGACATGGCCGCTCACGAACGCGAGGAGTACCGCCAGCGAATGGGCCACGTCTGGCTCGGCTTCGAGGAAGGGCAGATTCGACGTTTTGTGGCCCAGGCCGGATTGACTGGTCTGAAGATTCACGCGCTGACGCCGTCGGAAGAGGCCAAAGGGCCGGTGCTGTTTGCGGCATGGGCGCAGAAACCACAACAGACGACGGAATAGACATCGGCGGGCTGAAGCCCGCCGCCTGCGGATCCACGACAAGAGAGCCGATACCTGTTAACTGCGAACTGATAATGAAGGTGCTGAGATGACACCCACGACGCTGCTGACCGCCCACTCGTTTGACCTCGCCCGCAACGCCGGGCGGATGCCGTACAAAGTCGCCGATCTGGCCCTGGCCGAATGGGGACGGAAGGAAATCCGTCTCGCCGAGCAGGAAATGCCCGGTCTGATGGCGCTTCGCGATCGCTACGGCAAGACCAAACCGCTCTCCGGCGCGCGCGTCATGGGCTCGCTCCATATGACGATCCAGACGGCGGTGCTGATCGAAACGCTCGCGGATCTGGGCGCCGACGTGCGCTGGGTTTCCTGCAACATTTTTTCCACCCAGGATCACGCCGCCGCCGCGGTCGTCGTCGGTCGTCCGGAAACCGGCGGCACGGCGGAGACGCCGCGCGGCATTCCGGTGTTCGCCTGGAAGGGCGAGACGCTGGACGAATACTGGTGGTGCACGACAGAAGCGCTGCTCTGGCCGGATGGATCGGGCCCGACGCTCATCGTGGACGACGGCGGCGACGCGACGCTGTTCGTGCACAAGGCCTACGAATTCGAAAAGGCCGGCAAGGTGCCGGCCTTCGATGAAGCGAACGACCCGGAAGAGTGGGGCGTGATTCTCGACACCATCAGGCGCGAGCTCAAGGCTCGTCCCGGCGTGTGGACCAAGCTGGCCAAGGGCATCCGCGGCGTCTCCGAGGAGACGACGACGGGCGTGCACCGGCTGTACGAGATGAAGAACTCGGGCACGCTCCTGTTTCCCGCGATCAACGTCAACGACTCGGTGACCAAGTCGAAGTTCGACAACATCTACGGGTGCCGGCACTCGCTGCCGGACGGCCTGGCCCGAGCCACGGACGTCATGCTCGGCGGCAAGCTGGCCGTGGTCTTCGGGTACGGCGAGGTGGGCAAGGGTTGCGCGCAGGCGCTGCGCGGCCAGGGCTGCCGCGTGGTCATCACGGAAATCGACCCGATCTGCGCCCTGCAGGCGGCGATGGAAGGCTACGAAGTCGTCACGCTGGAGGACGTGCTGGAGAAGGCAGACATCTTCATCACGGCGACGGGCAATTTCAACATCATCACCGTCGAACACATGGCGCGGATGAAGGACAAGGCCATCGTGGGCAACATCGGCCACTTCGACAACGAGATCGACATGGCCGGCCTCAAGAAGATGCCCGGCATCAAGAAGGTGAACATCAAGCCGCAGTACGACGAGTTCCAGTTCCCGGACGGCCACAGCGTGCTGATCCTGGCCGAGGGGCGCTTGCTCAACCTGGGTTGTGCGACGGGGCACCCGTCGTTCGTGATGTCCGCGTCATTCACCAACCAGGTGCTGGCGCAAATCGAGCTGCACCAGAACGCGGAGAAGATCGGACTGCAGGTGCTGATGCTGCCGAAGAAGCTGGACGAGGAAGTCGCGCGGCTGCACCTGGCGAAGCTCGGCGTCAAGCTGACGAAGCTGAGCGACGAGCAGGCGAAGTATATCGGCGTGAGCGTCGATGGGCCGTATAAGCCGGAGCACTACCGATACTAGAAACGACGAGAACTCAGGGAACCAAGGGAACTCAGGGAACGGGGCGGCTTGCCCCGTTTTCCTTTTGCGCCGAGTAACTCCACACAGAGGGGCGGCGTAGTATCTCCATCGCCTATGGCACACCACCATGGCAAGAGGGGTGCGTTCCTTTCGGCGTTTCTGGTGCTCGCCGGCGTAGCGGCACTCGTTGCCCAGGGACGAGGCGGGGGGCCGGCCGCGGCGGGTGGTCAGACGGCGGCTCCGCAGCCCCAGATTCTGAAGGCCGGCCCCGGCATCATCATGGGCCGCGTCGTTGAAGCTGGCACGTCCACAGGCATTGCGGGAGCCATCGTGCTGCTCGGCAGCACCGGAGCGCTTGGCGCGCCGCAGTTGACGTTCGATGACGGCACGCCGAGCGGTCAGCGCAGCGCGCAGACCGACAGCAAAGGGCAGTTCATGTTCCGCGGACTGCCGGTCGGTACGTACGCCGTGACCGCCACGGCAACGGGCTACGTCCGCAGTCAGTACGGGGATGCGGCAGTCATTCAGATCCGGCGCGCGCTGGATCTCAACCGCATGATCGAGATCACCGCGACAGATCGCGTGATCGACGTGGCGATTGAGATGTGGAAGAACGGCGGGATCGGCGGCCGCGTCGTCGATGAAACCGGCGACCCGATGGTCGGTGTGGAAGTCACCGTCATCTCCAGAATGCCGTCATGGGGCGGACCCGTCATGCAGCCCGTCCTCAGCACGCAGACGGACGATCGCGGCATCTATCACGCGGATGTCACGCCGGGAGACTACATCGTCGGCGTCCTCGCCGCGACCACCACGGTTCCGGTGGCCGAGATTCAGCGTTTCACGGCCGCGCAAGGACAGGGTAACGCGGCCGTGAGTGCGTTCGCAGCCGAGGTCGGCGCAAATGGCGGGACCATGCCGCGCGGGGTCGGCACCCGGGTTGGCGCGTTCTCGGTCAGTCAATTCGGCGGTTTCAACGAACCCGTGGTGCCGCCCACGGGCGATCGCGGGGCCTTCTACGCTTCGTCGTACCACCCGGCCAGCCAGACTGCGACCGCAGCGGCGGTGGTACACCTGCAGTCGGGCGAAGAGAAGACCGGCGTGGACATCGTTCTGCGGCCGGTGCGCACGCGGAGTGTCACTGGACGCCTGATCGGGCTTCCGGGCCCGGTGACGGGATTGACGGTGTTCCTGGTCGCGCCTGATCCGTCACAACGCGCGAGTCAAGCGGCGCTGATCGACACGCCGCGCGCGGTCGCCGACGGCAGCGGTGCATTTGCGTTCCTGGGTATCGCACCGGGCGCCTATACGGTGTTCGTGCAAAAACCGCCGACGGCTGCCGACACCCGCGTGCTCTGGGCTTCGCGATCGATCGTGGTCGGCGACGCCGACGTCATGGGGCTCGAGTTGCCGCTGGCATCGGGCGCGCGCCTGAGCGGCCGCATCCAACTGCAGTCGGCGCAGAGCGCGGCGCTGCCTGCAGACCAACTGAAAGCCGTGACGATAACGGCGAGGGCGGTGCCCGGCACTCCGGGCGCCATAACGTCACCGCGTCCGGTCAGGATGGACCGGCCGGACCCGGCTCAATTCACGACGGTGGAGTACATCCCCGGCCGCTATATGGTCGAGATCCAAGGTCTGCCCAGAGGGTGGGTGCTCGCCTCCGCGATGGCGAACGGGCAGAACCTGGTGGATCAGGCTTTTGATCTTTCGGCGTCAGGGCTTCCCGATGTCGTCGTGACCCTGACGAATCAGATCTCCACACTGACGGGTATCGTGCGCGACACTCGCGGTGAGCTGGCGCCGGCAGCGACGGTCGCGGTCTTTCCAGTGGATCGATCGCTCTGGCGGATTCCTGGCATGGGATCGCGCCGCGTGCAAACCGCCGCGCCTGGCCGCGACGGACGGTACACATTCACTGGTCTGCCGGCCGGCGACTACCTTGTGGCTGGCTGTGATTGGCCGTCCGCTGATTTCTCCGATCCCGGCGTGTTGACGGCCTTGATCCCGTCGGCCGCTCGCGTCTCGATTGGTGACGGCACCTCGCACACGCAGGATCTTCAGGCAACGGTGCGGCGGTGAGCAAGCCTCGATTTGTGTTCGTTTCTGCGTTGACGATCGCCGCCGCTGCTCTGTGCGGTTCGCGCGCACGCGCCGTGGATCAAGTGCGCGATGTGCCCGCCGCATCGACCCTCGGCGCCGCCATCGTTCAGGGCGTCGTCGTCAATGACGACGAGCAACGCAAACCTTTGCGCAACGTGACTGTCACGCTTGATCGATCCGGTCTGGAAGACATCAGGACGGTAGCAACGGACGAAGCCGGACGCTACCGCTTCGACAGATTGCCGGCCGGCCGGTACACTCTCAGCTTCAAGAAGGGCGCCTACATTTCCATGGACTATGGCGCGCCTCGTGCCGGACTGACCGGTCAGGCGATCACGTTGACGGACGGGCAGACATTCGAGGCCCGAGTCACGGCGTTGCTGCATGGCTCAGCGATCGCCGGGCGCGTGCTTGATCCGATTGGCAATCCGCTGGCCAATGTCGTGGTCAAGGCGGCGCAAGTCGTGTCAGCCGGCGGCCAGCGCAAGCCGCGGCTCATTGCGTCGGAGGCTGCCTACACGAATGCCCACGGGGACTACCGGATGTTCGGATTGCTGCCCGGCGCCTACGTCGTCAGCGCGCAATATGAAGGAGCAATTCCACCGACGGCCACCAGTGCGGAGCTGCAGTGGGCGCGGCAATCGGGTGCGACTCCGGCGCCCGAGCGCGCGCGGGCTTCAGCCTACGCACCGAGCTTCTATCCGGGCACGCCCTCGGCAGACGCCGCCGACTTTGTGACCGTCGGCAAAGCTGAGGCCCGGACCGGCGTGGACTTCACGTTGCGGACCATGCCCGTGGCGAGGATTCGCGGCGTGGTGATTGGTGCGGACGGGCAGCCGGCGTCCGGCGTCACCGTGTCAATGGCCCTGACCCATCCTCCCGCCTTTCTGGGCTATCCGGTCCGAGTCGCACGAAGCCTCGAAGACGGCTCCTTTTCGTGGGAATCACTGCCGCCCGGCGATTACACGATCTCGGTACGGGGTGGTCCAACGATGCCGCCCCGCGCACCGTCCGCGCCGCCGGCCAGCCTGCAGGAGTTTCAGCAGGCGCCGTTCACACAGCGGCCGTGGTGGGGCCGGCTGGATCTGTCGGTCGCTGGAGTCGATCTGAACGGGCTTACGATCGCGATGAAGCCAGGCCTTCAGATTTCCGGTCGCGTCGTCATGGAAGGTACCGGCGCACCGCCGTGGCAGGTCTCGGCCTTGAGATTCTCTCTTGCCGGTGATGACTCGTTATTTTCCACTTTTTCAGGCTCAGGGTCCGCAGATGGGTCGCTTTCGGCCGCAGGCGTCGCGCCAGGTACCTACCGCCTGACCATGACATTGCCCGCGACGCCTGACAACCTGTGGGCGGTGAAGTCCGCGCGGCTGGGCGACAGGGACCTGCTCGACGATGCGGTCGAACTTTCAGGCGATACGTCCGATCTCGTGGTGACGATCAGCAACGCGCTCGCGCGTGTCTCGGGCCAAATCACCACCGCGGACGGCAGTCCCGCGTCGCGGTTGTCCGTCATGTTGTTTTCGACCAATCCTGCAGACTGGCGCATCAGGTCGCGACGCATTCGTGACGCGCGGACGAGCGACACCGGTACGTTTGCCATCGACGGATTGCCGGCCGGCGAGTACTACGTGTGCGCGCTTACCGAAATCGACACGGAGATGCGCTTCGAGCCTGAGTATCTCCAGCAGCTGATTCCAGCGGCGATCAAGCTCACGCTCGCCGACGGGGAAAAGAGAGTGCAGAACCTGCAGATCGGGCGGTAGCATCTGCCGGTTTGATAGCCTCAGAGCGTATGCCGAAGCGCGACCTTCCGGTCTTTCAGTTTCGCCCGCACCCGTGGCACGGCCTCGATGTCGGGCCTGAGCCGCCGGTGCATCTGAATGCGTTTATCGAGATCACGCCGTTCGACTTGATGAAGTACGAAGTTGACAAGGTATCGGGCTATCTGCACGTGGATCGCCCGCAGCGGTTTTCGGCGCAGCATCCGGCGTTGTACGGTTTCGTTCCGCGCACGTACTGCGCCGATCGCGTGCGGAAGCTGGCGCGGGGCGCCAGACGCGGTGATGGCGATCCGCTCGATATCTGCGTGCTCAGCGAGCGCGCGATTGCGCGCAATGAGATCATCGTGCGCTGCCGCGTCATCGGCGGGCTGCAGATGATCGACCGCGGCGAGGCCGACGACAAGATCATCGCCGTGCTCGAAAACGACAACATGTGGGGCGCGGCGACGGGCATCAACGATGTGCCGCCGGTGCTGATTGAACGCCTGCAGCATTACTTTCTCACCTACAAGCTCGTGCCCGGGGAGCGCCCCGTGGCGCGGATCACGAAAGTTTACGGCCGCGATCACGCCACCAAAGTCGTCGAGGCCGCCATGGCGGATTACGCGGCGGCCTTTCTTGGCGGCACTGCGCCGGCAGTCGACTGAGCCAGGCGCGAGCCCGCCAGTCCTGTTGCAAGACGCGAGGGCGCAGTCAGCGCCCGAGCCACATCAGCCTCAGATCGGCTGACTGCTATTCGGGCCGCGTCTTCATGACATACGCCGTCTGATCCGACGTCAGCACGAACAGACGGCCTCCGTCCTGCGAAAATGCCGCATATTCGACGGGATTGGCGAAGGCGTAGTCGCGGAGACGCCGCATCGTCGTGAGGTCGTGGACCGTCATGCGGCCGCCGCCAAGGTCGATGGCCATGGTGCCGGACGCCGCATTCACGACGCAGCGGCTGCCGAACGCGTACCCTTTCAGATCGCCCGTTTTCAGGGAGTAGACCAGTACGCGATTCAGCGAGTCCAGCACGAGCGCCCAGTCGCCGGCCGCGATGACGCCGCGGAGCCGGAAGGAGCCTTTTCCGGTCTCCACCAGCAGACGCGCGCGCACGGTGGCCTGTTCGGTATTCAGCACCTCCACGACGTAGTCGCCGGACACCGCGTCAGCTTTGGCTTTGGCCTGCAACGTCTCATCGGCGCGAATACGGTCGCGCCCCGCCGATGAATCTGCGGCCCATGCAAAGACGATGGATTCGCCATCCGGACTCACCCAGACCTGGGGCGGATCTTTCGGAAATGAACGCGTCCAGAGGCTCGCCGTGCGCGCGACATCGCGCAACTCGAACTCGGCGCCCGTCGGACTTGGGGAATTGGCCGGCAGCGGCCGTTCAATCATGAGAAACCGGCCGACTTGAGAAGCGCGCCTGTCCTTGATCTCGCCGAGCATCGTGACCTGACGGCTGGCCGTGTCGATGCGCGTCAGGGACCGCGGCTCGGTCTGGGTTTTCGGCATGTCTGCGATCAGGGCGCCCTGGGCATCGAACGAGGCGCCGCGAAAGCCACGAAGCTGCCCAGCCCCGGAACCGCTCGGAATGTTCCAGATTCCGCCGCGCGTCGAGTCCGAGAGCGCGATCCACGACAGATCCGGCGAGACGGCGGCCGCGCGCAGGCTGCCGAATTCACTGGCCGGCACGGTCACCGAACCGAGGACGCGATTGCCCTCCACGGCGTAGAGGCCAATTTCGCCGGTGCCCCGCTCGGCGACGAACACATCGTCGTGCAGGTCGAACGCTCCGGCGGGGTTGCCTTTCACGACCAGCTTCGTGGTCAGATTCAAGACGCCGACGGCGTACTTCTGGAAGGGCCGCAGCATCACGTAGTTGCCTTTGGACGCCGCGTCGAGCTCGCTGCGCGAGAGTTCGAGCCGTTCGATGATGTCGCCGCTGGGAAATTTGAAGATGGCGGATTTGGCCGGTTGGTCCGGATCCAGTGCGATCACCTTGTCCGGCGCCAGAAATGCGAACGTCGATGATAACAGGCGAGTGATCTCGTACTTGACGCTGACGGGCTTCTTCGCCTGGACGTCGTAGATCACGGCATTCGCTTCGGGGACGCCAGTGCCGCCCAACGCCAGGCCGCGATATCCGGCCACGACGAACCGGCCATCCGGCGAAAACGCCAGGGGCGAGTCCGAGACAAACGCCATGACGTTCATCATCTTTTTCTGAAACAGGACCGATCCTGATTGCACGTCCAGGAGCCAGAACATGAACGTGCCGTCTACGCAGGCGAGCATCCTGCCATCGGGCGACAGTTCGGACGCCGCGCAGCGCTCGTGTCGCACCAGGTCGCGAACGTCCTCCATCTGGCGCGCGGCGACGCTCCACCGTTCCACGCGCAAGTCCGGCGTAAAGAACACCACGGCCGACGAATCCTGCGTAAAGTGCGCCGGTTCGGCGTCCGCCGCGGGGATCCGGAACAGCGAGGCGAGCGGCTCGCGCGACAGCACCGAGATGCCCGCATCGTCCTGCGCCAGGATGAACCGGCCGTCGGGACTGAAACGGAGACGGTTCACCTCGCCGCGCAGCGGCGGTGTGAGCGCCTTGCGGCTGATGACGCCGGCGAGCGACTCCTTCCGGCCCAGGCCGGAATAGGTCAGCACCTTGCGCTGCCAGGCCTTGTAGGCCTCGGGGTCGTGCGCGGTTCCCTTGCAGCCTGCCGGCATGGCGGCCGTGGTCCTGATCATTTCGCCCAACCGTTTGGCGTCCGGGCTGGTCGTGCCGAACAACTGCGACAGGAAACTGCCCGTGTTGCCTTGCGTCTCGGCGAATCGATCGAACAGCCGCACGTGCGCCTGCGGATCGTACCCCGCCGCCGTCACGACGAAGATGCCGAGTCGATCGGCTTCGATTTGATCCTTGTCGGTTTCCGCCCCTCGTTTGAAGGCGCCGGGCTTTCGCGCGGCGTTGTCCATCAGGCGGTTGTACTTTTCGAAGATGTCATCGCGATTGCCGACTTCAGACACCCCGATGACGTCCGCCATCTGTCTGGTAAGCGCCACGGACTGCTGGCGGGCGGCCAGATGCCCGAGTTCGTGCCCGAGCACGCCGGCCAGCTCGTCTTCGGCCTGCGTAAAGCCGACCAGCTTTCTGGTCACAAAGACGTGCCCGCCCGGCAGCACGAAGGCATTGGCTTCCGGGAGGTCGACCAGCGAAAAGGTGATGCGCAATCCGTTCTGCGGAAGATGGCTGACCAGATCGCCGCCAATGCGGCGCAGATACGTGTTCAAGTCGGCGTCTTCGATGATCCGCAGGCTGGGTTCGACGCGCTCGGCAACGGCGTCGCCCAGATCGGACTCCTGGGCGGGCGTGAAGATATTGGGCAGGGTTGACGCCGGGAGTGCCGGCGCGCGGCAGGCGTCCTGTGAATCAGGGGAAACGCGCGCGTCCAAGACCAGGGAGCCCGCAGTTGCCGCCGCCAGTGCAAGCAGGCCCGCAATCACTCGATGACGCATGACGCTCCCTCCGACGTGGGGGATTCTAACTGGATAACGGGATAACGAAGTGCCTTTGCGAAAGACCGCCGTCCCACATGAAGAAATGAAGTCCTGAAGATGTTTCGTGGGTTTCATGAGCTAGCGCGCGGCTCCCTGCAGAATCCTGCTGACGGTGCCATGCACAACGTCAGCGGGGATCTGAATGAGGCACTGATTGTCGGTACAGACCGACCGGCGCTGGTTGCAGGCAGACACACAGGGGCTGCACGCGAAATCGGAATACATGACGGTGCAGCGGTCGGTGAGCGGCCGATACAGCACCGGCGTCTCCGGACCGAAAAAGACGACGACGTGCGCGTCGGTCAGCGCGGCGAAATGGGCCGGGCCGCTGTCGTTCGTCACCAGGACGTCCACCAGATTGAACAGATCGATCAATTCCCTCAGCGACGTCTTGCCGGTCAGATCCACGAGTCTATCGCTCTTCACACGGTCCAGAATGTATCGCGCATCCTCGCGCTCGGAGGCCAGGCCCGTGATGACGCACGCGTTGCGCTCATCATCGAGCAGCCGCGAGACGAGATCGGCATAGCGGTCGAGCGGCCACTTGCGGATGGCGATGAGCTTGCTTGCGTTCGGGTTGATGGCGATCAGCCGCTTGCCCGCGGCCGCGGGCCGTTCGGCGGCAATCAGGCGGCGCATCCGTTCGCTCGCCTCGGGCGTGCTGGCGATTTTCGGGATGACACACTCGTCGGGGGCAGCCGCCGGGCGTTTGCCGTGGGGGAGGGTGCGCTGGGGCCCGTCGAGGGTCTTGACGAGCGCCATCAGCGACTGCCACGTGTGAATGTGCGGGCTGTAGTTCACGTTGTGCGTGAACAGGTGGCCGATGTACTGGCCGGGCTGCGTAAACGGATGAAAGCCGACGCGGGTGCGGGCGCCGCTCAGGTACGTCAGGATCGTGCTGAATCGCGTGAAGACCTCGAGGTTGATGGTGGTGTCGATCCGCAGCCGGCGGGCCTGACGCATCACCCGGAGGGTATCCCGCACGATCGTCCAGGCGTTGGCAACCTCGATGGTCATCACGTGGGCGTCGGGCACCATGTTGAGGACCTTGACGCTCTCGTCGATGTGCTTGAACAGCAGAAAAAAGACGCGGCAGTCCGGATACGACGAGCGGATCCGGTGGACGGCCGGACAGGCCAGCACGGTCGTGCCCATCTCCGCCAGTTCGATCAACAGGATGTTCCGCGGTGGTTCAGCCGTGGCGGGCCGCCGCGGCCGCACCAGCGATGAGAGCCGGGAGACGAGCGTCAGCAGGAAGCAGATCGGCGCACCCACCCAGCGGTCCACGCGCCGGAGGCGATCGGGGTTCAGCCGGGGAGGCGCGAGCACCGAGCCATCTTAATGGAGGTGCTGGCGCAGGTCGGCGCGGTTCGTTCACGGCCGCGCCCGCGTGCCGGCCCGGCACCGGCCGCGATATGTTAGGGCCTATGAGAGCCGTTGCGTTCGTTTTGACCGCCGCTGTCGCCCTGTGTGCGTCTGACGCTGCCGCACAAAGCCCGCGACTGACCACGCAAACCGCAAACGAGGTTAACGTCAGCGCCAGCGGGTACAACTATACGGAGCCGGACGGGCTCGCCATTTCGATTCATGGCCCGAAGATCGGGGGCGAGTACATCGGCACCAAGGTAATCGACCCGCGCCGGCAATGGTTCGTGCAGGCCAGTTTTCGCGGCCAGACCGGACATACTACCTATGACGGGTGGTGCTCACCGTTCCTGATCGTGCCCAATGGCAACTCGCCGAATGGATGGGCCCTGGATCTGGGTGACGCACAGCCTTGCAGCGAAAGCGGCGATCCGGATTGGTACCTGGAGACCCGGGGGATGATCGGCAAGGATTTCACCGGATCGTCCGTGGTGTGGGCGCCGTACTCGGGTCTTGGATACCGTTATCTCTCGAATGGCCTTGTCGGGATTCCCGGGTATCGCATCCAGCAGTATCTCTATCTCCCGCTGGGGATCACTGCGCGTTTCCAGGTCGGGTCACATGGCGTCCTCAGTCTCAATGCTGAGTACGATCAGTTACTCCATGGGTGGAACACCACCTACGATTCCTACTTTGGCAGCGGCGACATTCCGGCCACGCCGACGGCGCCGGCGTTTACGCTGAACGGCTTTACCGACGTGTCGTTCGATCAACACAGCGGGTTTGCCTTCCGCGCCGGCGCGAAGTATCAGATGACGTCGCATATCTCGCTGGAGCCGTACTACATCCGCTGGCACGTCAGCGATTCGAATACCAACGGCGAAATCGCGACGTACACCGTGAACGGCATCACCGCTCAGGCCCAATTCCTGGCCTATGAGCCACGGAACGTCACGAACGAATTCGGCGTCAAACTGGGCATTCGCTTCGGACGCAACTAATAGAAAGTCCGCGAAGCCCCGAGCGTAGCGAGGGAGCTGAGCGTGCGAGCGGCCGAGGGCCCGCGAGCCAGATGAAGCGCGGCGGGAGCCGCGAGGAGCTATTGGGGGTGGGGCCCCAATCGCAACTAATTAAACAGAGGACCCGTTCCATGATCAGAACCAGAGTCGTATCGATCGCCGCCGCCGGCGCTCTCGTCGCCGGCGCCGTCACCGTGCTGCAGGCCCGGGCCATCGATGGCCGGATGTTTCGGTATCCGGACGTCTCGGCGACAAGGATCGCCTTTGTCTACGCCGGTGACATCTGGACAGTCCCTCGCGCCGGCGGGGCGGCCACGCGGCTCAGTTCGCCCCTGGGTGAAGAGATGTTTCCGCGGTTCTCGCCCGACGGATCGCAGATCGCCTACAGCGCCAACTACGACGGCAATCTGGATGTGTACGTGGTGCCGGTGGACGGCGGCGAGCCGAAGCGGCTCACGTACCATCCGATGGACGATCGCGTCATCGGATGGCACCCCGACGGCAAGCGCGTGCTGTTCGCCTCCGGGCGTGAGAGCGGCCGCCAGCGCTTCAATCAGTTTTACCTGGTGAATACGACCGGCGGACTGCCGGAGAAGCTGCCCGTGCCCTACGGCGAGTTCGGCGCGTTCTCGCGCGACGGCCGGCAATTCGTCTACATGCCGCAGTCGCAGGACTTCCGCACGTGGAAGCGGTATCGCGGCGGCTGGGCGCCGGACCTCTGGCTGTTCGATCTGCAGACGCTGGCCTCGCGCAATCTGACCAGCAATCCCGCGAACGACGCGCAGCCGATGTGGCGCGGCAACACGGTCTACTTTCTTTCCGATCGCGACAAGGTCGAGCGCAACAACATCTGGGCGCTGGACACGACAAACGGCCGCACGCGTCAGATCACGACGCTGACGCGTTACGACATCACCTTTCCGTCGATCAACGGCGACACCATCGTGTTCCAGGCCGGCGGCCGGTTGAACCTGCTGGACCTCAATACGGAAAAAGTCACGGAGGTGCCGGTGACGGTGACGACCGACGTACAGACGTTGCGGCCGACGTCGGCGAAGGCGGGCGATCTGATCGTGTCGGCCGGCGTCTCGCCCACCGGCCAGCGCGCGGTGTTCGAGGCTCGTGGCGACGTCGTGACGCTGCCGGCGGAAAACGGCGCGATCTTGAATCTCACGCGATCATCGGGCGTGGCCGAACGCTATCCCACCTGGTCGCCGGACGGGACCACCATCGCGTACTGGAGCGATCGCAGCGGCGAATACGAGCTGACGGTGCGGCCGGCTGACGGCTCGGGTACGGAGCGGAAGATCACCTCCCTCGGCGCCGGATTTCGTTATCCCGCCCAGTGGTCGCCCGACAGCAAGAAGGTTGTCTTTGCCGATCAGTCCATGAAGGTGAGGCTCCTCGACATCGAGTCGGGCAACGTGACGCTGCTCGACCAGAGTCCGCAGTGGATGGCGCATGGCGCTCTGGAGGCCTGGCGCTTCGCCTGGTCGCCGGACTCGCGGTGGATCGCCTATGCGCGTGCCGTCGGCGATTACGGCGTGAGCGCGATCTACGTTGTTGACTCGCGAGATGGGAAAAAGACGCAGGTCACGAGCGGCTACCTGAACGACAGCCAGCCGACGTTCGATCCAGACGGAAAGTACTTGTTCTACGCCTCCGATCGTACGTTCGCGCCCGTCTACGGCAGCTTCGACACGTCGTGGACGTATGCCAACCCGACCCGGCTGATCGCGCTGCCGTTGCGCAAGAACGTGCCGTCGCCGCTTGCCCCCAAAAACGATGTGGAGCCGAAGCCGGCCGCGTCCACATCCACGTCCACGCCAACTGCCGCCGCGGCCCCGGGATCGGCGCCCAAAGGTCCAGCCTCCGTCGACATTGATTTCGACGGCCTTGAGCAGCGCGCGGTGGTGTTGCCGCCGGCCGCCGGCAACTATGCCGACCTGACCGCTGTGTCCGGCAAGCTCGTGTATCGGCGCCTGCCCAAGGCCGGATCGCCGCCGACCGATCCGAGTGCGCTCATGCAGTACGACGAGGCCGAGCGCAGCGAGCAGACGATTCTGGAGAAAGCCGACGGTGTCAGTCTCTCGGCCGACGGCAAGAAGGCCCTTGTCCGTGTTGAGGACAAGGCCGCGATCGTCGACGTGCGCCCCGCGCAGAAGCTCGCCAAGCCCATGCCGACCTCGGAGATCGAGGTGCCGGTGGATCCGCGCGCGGAATGGAAGCAGATGTTCCTCGACGCCTACCGGTTCGAGCGCGATTTCTTTTACGACCCCAACATGCACGGCGTCGATTGGGCTGAAATGCGCGACTCTTATCTCGCGATCCTTGCTGACGCGGTCACGCGCTGGGACGTGAACTTCGTGCTGGGCGAGTTCATCGGCGAGCTCGATGCGTCCCATACCTATCGCGGCGGCGGCGTGGTCGAGGAAGCGCCGGAGAAACCGGTGGGAATGCTCGGCGTGGACTGGGAGGTGGCGAACGGCGCCTATCGCATCAAGAAGATCATCCGCGGCGGGCCCTGGGACGTCGATGTGCGGTCTCCGCTCGATGAACCGGGCGTGGACGTCAGCGCGGGCGATTATGTCCTGGCCGTCAATGGCGTGCCGCTGCGCGCGTCCGAGGATCCGTGGGCGGCATTCCAGGGACTCGCCGGCAAGACGGTCATGCTGACCGTGAGCAAGATGCCCTCCCCAGACCAGGCGCGTTCCGTCGTCGTCAAGTGCCTTCCGAGTGAAGTCGAGCTGCGCTTCCGTCAGTGGATAGAGGAACGACGACAGCAGGTGGACAAAGCCACGGACGGACGCGTCGGCTACATCTACGTGCAGAGCACGGGCACGGATGCGCAGAACGAGCTGATGCGGCAGTTCGTCGCGCAGTTTCAGAAGGACGGCCTCATCATCGACGAGCGCTTCAACAGCGGCGGCCAGATTCCCGACAGGTTCATTGAATTGCTGAATCGCCCGATGCTGGCGTACTGGGCCGTACGAGACGGCGCGAGCTGGCAGTGGCCGCCGGTCGCGCACGCGGGGCCCAAGGTCATGCTGATCAATGGCTGGAGCGGATCAGGCGGCGACGCGTTCCCGTTCTACTTCCGCGAGGCCGGGCTCGGGCCGCTGATCGGAACGCGCACGTGGGGCGGCCTGATCGGCATCAGCGGCGCGCCGCCGCTGGTCGATGGCGGATCCGTGACCGTGCCGACGTTCCGCATGTATGACCCGAAGGGCAAGTGGTTTGCCGAAGGGCACGGCGTGGATCCCGACATCCGCGTGGACGAGGACCCCACGGAGCTCGCCAAGGGGCGCGATACGCAACTCCTGAAGGCCATCGACGAGGCGATGACGCGCGTGAAGGCGAATCCGCCGGCGCCTGGTCATCCGCCGTACGAGAAGCGGATCGGGGGCGGAAGGGGAGGCGGCTTCTAAACGTCGCCCGGTACTGAGGGGACGGAGGAGACGGGGCAAAGCGTCCGTCCCCTCCGGGCTCTCCTCACCGCCACGATCGCACAATCCCCACCAGCCACTCGTCGTACCCGCCCACCGAAAAGCCATACGTCAGTGGTGAGACGAGCACGAATCCAATCACCGCGAGCGTGATGACGGCGATGTAGCTCACGCGTTGCTGTTTGAAACCTCCCGGTCGCGCCCAGCCGGAGCGGTCGAGCCACAGCAGCACGAAGGCGAGCGAAAAGAGCAGGGGCGTCCAGTAGTGATACAGAAACAGCACGCGCGTGACGGGCAGCAGCGGGACGAACGCGATGGCATAGCCGGCCAGCGGCACCCAGAGCCGCGGATTCGAATTGACCGGCGGCGGCGGACGGGCACCAAGCGGCCTCAGCAAGGCCAGTTGCACCAGCACGGCCAGAAAAATCAGCGCCGTGCCCCACCAGACGATCGGATTGCCGACCATGTAGATGGCGGCGTTCGTGCCTTGCCAGAGATACGGCGCCACTTTCATGAAGGGCCACGTCCACGGCCGGCTCGCGTCGGGATGCGTCGCGCTCAGCGCGACGTTCTGCTCGATCATCGTCCGGTGCGCCGTCAGCAGGTCCGGCACCATGTGGCCGGTCGTCTCGTAAAACGCGTCGCCGGGGCCCGGGTTGGGCAGGACCATCCAGTGGACAACCCAGCCGGCCGCGTAGACCAGCGCCGCAGACAGACCCAGCGCGACGGCCTGTTTGACTCGCGCGCCGATCGTGGCGCGCACGACGCCCAATCCAAAGGCCAGGCAGATGCCCATCAGCGCCAGTGCAGCCAGTCCGGTGGTCTTGGTGCCGAGCGCAAGACCCGCGAGCAGGCCGGCCAGGACGATCCGCCAACCGATGCCGGTCGTGCGCTGGGCTGAAAGGAAACACGCGAGCGCCCCGAATGTGGCGGCGACCAGGATCCCGTCGAAGACGATGATGCGCGTGTCCACGAGCAGCGCGTTGTCGAGCGCGACGAGCAATCCGCCCAGGAACGCGATGGGTGGCGAGGCTCGCAGCTCGCGCAGAAAGAAAAAGAACACAAGCGGAATCAACGTCCCTGCCAGCGCCGGCATGAACCGCAGCGCCACCACCGGTTGATCCCCATACGGTTGCCCGATGTGATCGAACGTGAAGCTGCCGTCGAAGCCACCGAGCTTCGCGCCGAGCGCAATCAGCAGCTTGCCGTGAGGGGGATGAACGTCGAAGGTGTGCTGGCCCGTGCAGCAGTACGCCGCGACGTAGTTGCCGAACGTCGCTTCGTCGAACACCACTTCCCGCGGATGCGACAGCGCCACGAAGTGTGCGAGCCCGCCGACGATCAGCACGATCGCCGCCTGTCGCCGGATCTCCCGCGTCGCGCTCACGCCCGGGACTTTATCAAATGCCGAAACCGTGTAGACTGCGACTTCATTCGCGGGAAGCGTTTCTTCCTTCCCGGCCAGCCCCCTCAGGAGGTGGAGATGGTCGCGCTCTCATCGTTACTGCTCCCGATCGCCCTCTCGGGAGTCCTCGTGTTTTTCGTGAGCTTTCTGATGCACATGGTGCTGCCGCACCATCGGTCAGACTTCCAGAAGATGCCGGCGGAAGCCGACGTCATGGACGCGCTGCGAAAGTTCAACATTCCGCCGGGCGATTACATGACACCCAAGCCGGCCGGCATGGAGGACATGCGCTCTCAGGCCTACAAAGACAAACTGACTCGGGGCCCCGTGCTGATCACGACGGTGCTGCCGAACGGGATGCGCGGCATGGGGGCCCAACTGGCGCAGTGGCTGCTGTTCTGCCTCGTGGTGTCGACGTTCGCCGGTTACATTGCCAGCCGCGCGTTGCCGGCCGGCGCCGAGTACCTGCGCGTGTCGCAGATAGCCAGCACGACCGCATTCATGGGCTACGTCCTCGCGCAGTGGTCGCAGGTCATCTGGTACCGCAAGTCCGTCTCCGCGACGTTCAAGAGCACGATCGATGCGCTGGTCTACGGTCTGGTCACCGGCGGCACGTTCGGCTGGTTGTGGCCAAAGTAGCCGCCGGGCTGTAGCCCGGCGTTCATCTTTCGATGGCCGCACGCAGGAAACCGCGTTCCAGTTCCCCGTCCCGGACGGCGCCGGCCGTTGCATCCGGCGGGCTGAAGCGCGCCGGCTACGAGTTCGATGGGACAGCCGGCCGTTGGACGCCGGCGATTGTGTGCACCGCGCTGGCGCTGGTGACCGTCGTCACGTATGCGCCAGTCTGGCGCTTCGACTTCGTGGCGCTCGACGACCCGCAGTACGTCTACGCGAATCCGAATCTTGCCAACGGCCTGACGTCTTCGGCCATCGCATGGGCCTTCAGCGCCATTCATGAGGCGAACTGGCATCCGCTGACGTGGATCTCGCACGCGCTCGACATTCAGCTCTTCGGCCTGGCCGCCGGGTGGCACCACGTCACAAACCTCGCGCTGCACGTCGCGAACACGCTGATGCTCTTCGGCCTGATGCGGATGCTCACCCGATCTGTCTGGAAGAGCAGCGTGGTGGCCGCCATCTTCGCCGTGCATCCCCTGCACGTCGAATCCGTCGCGTGGGTGGCCGAGCGCAAAGACGTGCTGTGCGCGTTCTTTTTCATGCTCACGGCCATCGCGTACGTGCGGTACGTCCGCGCGCCGAGTGTGGCGCGATACGTCCTCGTGGCGGCCGGACTGGCCCTTGGCCTGATGGCCAAGCCGATGATCGTCACGATGCCGATGGTGCTGCTGTTGCTCGATTATTGGCCTCTCGATCGCTGGCGGCGTGGTCCTGGCGCGCTCGTCCTTGAGAAGGTGCCGCTCCTGGGCATCGTCGCCGCATCGAGCCTCACCACGTTCCTGGCGCAGCAGCATGGCGGCGCCGTCAAGACGCTGGCAGAAATGCCGCTGGCGCTTCGCGTGCAGAACGCCGTCGTCTCGTACGTGGACTATCTGTCGCAGGCGATCTGGCCGGTGCGGATGGCTGTGTTCTATCCCTTTCCGAGCTCGCTGCCGCCCGGCCGGGTCGCGATGTCTGCGCTCGTTCTGCTGGTCATCAGCGGTGCCGTGTGGGCGCTGAGGCGGCGCGCGCCGTACGCGCTGGTTGGGTGGCTGTGGTTTCTGGGGATGCTGGTGCCTGTCAGCGGCATCGCTGAAGTGGGAGGCCAGGCCCGCGCCGATCGATTCATGTACCTGCCGATGATCGGTCTGAGCATCGCGGGCGTCTGGGGTCTCGCCGGACTGGCGCGCAGCCGCGCGATGATGCGAACGCTGGCCGCGGGCGCCGTTGCCGGTATCGCCGCGTGCAGTGTGGTCGCACATGCTCAGGTCCAGTACTGGCGCGATACCGTCACGCTGTGGAGCCACACGGCCGAGGCGACCGATCACCTGCAGAACTTC
>DASUGC010000044.1:0-2304 GCA_036274235.1 Vicinamibacterales bacterium | reverse complement strand
GCCTGGCGGTCGCCGTTCCGCTGGCGCTTCGTCGCTCGCTCCATGACGCCGCTACACGCCGAATCCGTAGCCCAGTTCAGTGAGCGCGTCCGCGCCGCGCACGGGCGCAGCCGGCACCGCCACCGCCGGCGCAAAGCCGGTCACGATCGCCACAATCCCGCGGAGATCCTCGTCGGTCACGTGCTTCTGCGTATCAGCGAGCGCAACCATCCGGCGATACACCTGATCGAGATCCTGACGCGACAGCGTCACGCCGAGCTGCTCGCATCGGCGCGCCACGGCATGACGGCCCGAATGTTTCCCGAGCACGAGCGTCGTTTCCGGAACGCCGACATCCTCCGGCCGCATGATTTCGTAGGTCCGTCGATCCTTGAGCATGCCGTCCTGATGAATGCCCGCTTCGTGCGCGAATGCGTTGCGCCCGACGATGGCCTTGTTTGATTGGACGGACTCACCCGTGATGTCCGCCAGCATCCGGCTGCTGGCATAAAGCTGTCTGGTCACGATGCTGGTCGTGACCGGCACGCGATCGCGCCGCACGTGCGTCGCCATGACGATCTCTTCGAGCGACGCGTTGCCCGCGCGTTCGCCGATCCCGTTGATCGTGCACTCCACCTGCCGCGCGCCGCCGGCGATCGCCGCCAGCGTGTTGGCGACCGCGAGTCCGAGGTCGTCATGGCAATGCGCGCTGAAAATCGCGCGATCCGAATTCGGGACGCGCGCGATGATGGTCCTGAAAAACTCCCCAATCTCATCGGGCGTCGAGTAGCCCACCGTGTCCGGCAGATTGATCGTCGTCGCGCCCGCATCGATGACCGATTCGACCACGCGGCAGAGGAAGTCGAAATCGCTTCTGGTGGCGTCCTCAGCCGAAAACTCGACGTCGCTCGTGAACTGGCGCGCGCGGCGGACCGACGACACCGCTGCGTCCAGGCAGTCGCGCCGGCTGATGCGGAGCTTGCTCGCCAGGTGCAGATCCGAGGTCGCGATGAACGTGTGGATCCGGCCCCGCCGGGCCGGGGCGATCGCCCACGCGGCCCGATCGATGTCGTCTGGTGCGCAGCGAGCCAGGGCCGCCACGGTCGCGCGACGCACCACGCCCGACACCTGCCGGACGGCTTCGGCATCCGCCTCGGAGGCGATGGGGAAGCCGGCCTCGATGACGTCGCAGCCCAGGGCCTCGATCTGGCGGGCCAGGATGAGCTTCTCCTCGATCCGCATCGAGAAACCAGGGGCCTGTTCGCCGTCCCTCAGAGTCGTGTCGAAGATGATCAGCCGGTCAGCCGGATTGGGTGGGTTCGACATGGGACGACCAGTGTCGGCGGGCTCTGTCTAGAAGTCAAAGTTATGATCTTTAGGTTAATATAAGCAGAAATAACCATGACATTTGAAGATTTGCGTGTGTTTTCGACGGTTGCGGCCGAACGTAGCTTTTCCCGGGCCGCGCGAAAGCTCCGGCGCACGCAGCCGGCCATCAGCCAGGCCATCAAGCGGCTCGAGCAGGCAACGGGGGAGCGGCTGGTTGACCGCACCTCGCGCGACGGGACCCTGACGGATGCCGGCGAGCTCCTGCTGGACTATGCCAATCGGCTGCTGCGGCTGGAGGCCGAGGCCAGCGGCGCGGTGGCCGAATTGCGTCATCTCAAGACGGGCCGGGTGCTGATCGGCGCCAACGAAGGAGCCGTCTATGCCGTCCTGCCCATTGTGGAAGCGTTTCAGCGTCAGCACGCCGGCGTGCTCGTCGAGGTCCGGCGCATGCCGGCGCGGCACGTGGCTCAGGAAGTGATGTTGCGCAACGTCGATCTCGGCGTCCTCACGTTCAATCCGGCAGAGAAGGAGCTCTCGTCGCTCGTGCTGGGACGTGACGAGCTTGTGTTGCTCGTACCGCCGGGCCATACGCTCGCCGGCCGCAAGCAGATCACGATGGAGGAAATGGGACGCCAGATCGTGATTGCGCACAACGATCCGTCGCCCGCGCGCGAGCAGGTCCTTCGTCTGTACGAGCAGCGCCGGGCGGCTCTGAACATCCGCATTTCGCTGCCGAGCCTGGACGCCATCAAGCGCGCGGTGGAGATGGGATTGGGCGTGGCGCTGCTGCCGCGCCGTTGCGCGCAAGGCGAAATCGCGCGCGGCCAGTTGCTCGAAGTGCAGGTCCCTGATCTGCGCGCGCCACGCGAGCTGCGGCTCGTGCACCGGAAAGACGGGCATCTGTCGCACGCGGCGAAAGCGTTTGTGGAGACGACGCGACAGCTGGCGAGCAAGGACCTCTGAGGTCGTCTGTCTCGAAAAGGGAAACCAGAGTTT
>DASUGC010000043.1:0-8561 GCA_036274235.1 Vicinamibacterales bacterium | reverse complement strand
CAATCCGAATCGCAACGACAACGATCCGCCCGCTGTCTTCGCGTCCGCCAATCAGTACGCGCTGTGGCGGGTGCTGGCGCCGCGCGATGTCGATGAAGGCGCCGCCACGTTGACTCCAGCGGCGGCCGACGCCGCGCGATGGACATCGGCGTTCGATCAGGTCTGGCAGACGCTCAAATCGCTGTACTACCTGAACGGCCCGTCGGCGGCGGCGTGGGACGCCGTGCGAGAGAAATACCGTCCGCAGATGGCGCAGGTCAAAGATCTCGCCGGCGCGGAGTCCGTGATCGATCGCATGGTGGCGGAAGAGCCGCCGATGAAACCCGCGCTGCCGCCCGCGCGCGCGATGGTGACCTCGGGTCATCCGCTCGCATCGGCCGCGGGCGCCGCGATGCTCGAGCGCGGCGGCAACATCGTGGACGCGGGCATCGCGACGGCGTTTGCGCTCGGCGTCGTGGAGCCCGAAGCCACCGGCCTTGGCGGCGACGGCCAGGCCATTCTGTACCTGAAGGGCATGACCGAGCCGGTCGTCATCGAATACAAGGACATGACGCCGAGCCGGATCGCGCCGGACAACGCGCGCCTGTTCACGCCGACCGGCGGACGCACGGCGCCAGACGGCCCAACCGTCGCGAACATTCCGGGCACGGTCGCCGGGCTGGATCTGCTGTACCAGAAGTACGGCAGCAAGAGGGTGTCCTGGGCGGATCTGATCGCTCCCGCGATCAGGCTCGCAGACGAGGGCTACATCCTGGACGAGGCGCTGCCGACGTCGATTGAAGAAGGCAAGGCCGCGTTTGCGAAATATCCGGAGGCCGCGAAGATTTATCTGCCGGGCGGCCGCGTGCCGAGGCCGGGCGATCGGTTCTTCAACAAGGACTACGCCGAGACGCTGCGCGCGATCGCGAAAGACGGCGCCGACACGTTCTATCGCGGCGCGATTGCGCGCAGGATCGCCGACGACATGGCCGCCAACGGCGGCGTGATCGCGCTGGAAGATCTGGCCCAGTACCGCGCGATGGAACGCAAGCCGATCGCAGGCATGTTTCACGGCCATCGCGTGTACTCCGTGCCCGCGCCCGTCTCGACGGGACTGCAGATCGTCGAGACGCTGCAGATCCTCGACAACTACAAACCGAAGCCCGGCGCGACGATTGCGACCGACGCGGACTATCTGCACTACGCGATCGAAGCCTGGCGCGTGCGCGACGGCGGCGCGCGGATCGCGGATCCGGAGCGCTGGCCGGTGGACTACGGCAACCACCTGGATGCCGCGCACACGGCCGATCGGTTCAAGCTGATCGATCCGGCGAAGGTGTACAGCGGCGGCGGAGGCCGGGGAGGTTCCCCAACGGTGGGTGCATCCGCGCCCGATCTGACGGAAGACGAATCGCGGCACGTCCAGACCGGTACGACGTCGTTTGCCGTGGCCGATGGCGACGGCAACATGATCGTCTTCACACAGACGCTCTCGACGTGGGGCGGCAATTACTACGTCTCGAAAGGACTCGGGTTCCTCTACAACGATCACTTCCGGGGCGGTGGCGGGCGCGGCGGCGGCTTTGGCAGCACGCTCCCGCTGATGCGTTCGTCATCGACCAGCGTGCCGACGCTGCTGTTTGCCCCGAATCACGACGGCCTGGCGTCCGGCATCCCCGGATTCGTGCCGCGCATGGCCGTCGGCGCGGCCGGGAACGCCTGGATTCCGGCGTCCGTCTACAACATCATTCTCAACGTCATCGACGGCGGCCAGTCCGCTCAGCGCGCGATTGAAGGCCCCCGCATCCTGATTGGCGGCGGCGCCGGCGGACGCTCCAACGTGCAGATCGAAGATCGCATCCCGCGCGAGATCCTGATCGATCTCGAAGCGCGCGGCCACACGTTCACCAGGATCGGCCGCAAGGGCGAGGTGAAATACGGCTACGCATCGGTCGTGGTGGTGGATCCTGCGAATCGTACCGTTCAAGCGGGAGCGGAGCCGCGCCGGTCGCATGGGGCCGCGGCGGTGAATAGGTGACTGGGTTCAGGGGAAGCGACCGATCAAGAGCCCGCACGTCCCCACCACCGCGGCGAAGGCACCGAACGGCACCTGCCGCAGGTTGAACGCGACGGTCAGTACCAGCAGCAACAGGATCAGGCGCGGCAGCGACATGCCGCCGTCCAGCGGCTCTCGCACGAGCAGAATCAGCGCCGGCCAGAGCAGGATCAAGTGATGCACTTCGCTCATCGGGCTGATGAGCAATGAGGCGGCCAGGTACAGCGCGAGGGCGTTGACGGGCGGCCGCGCGGCCGGCCGGTCCGCGATCCACAGCACCGCCGTCACCATCGCCGCGACGATCCACGTGTCCGCGGCCCACGCCGATCCGGTCAGCTGCCGGACGACTTCGACCAGCCCGAACGCGCGATAGTGCGTCACGACGTCCACGGGGCGTGCCAGGCGATCGCTCAAAAACGTGTGCCCGTAGTGCGCATAATCCGGCCAGATGCGCGAGCCGGCCGCGAGCCACGGCAGGCCGATGGCACACACCACCGCCGCCCCGGCGGCCCACGTCATCGTCCGCCAGTCGCGGCGCCGCGCGAGCCAGACCAGGAGCAGCGCGGGCGTGATCTTGATCGCGATCGCCGCGCCAATCGCGATCCCCGCGGCCGCTCGCCGCTGCCGCGTCCACGCGAGCGCGCCGAGCGCGCACAGCGCGAGCACCACGCCATTGACCTGGCCGTTGACGAGATTGTTCTGGAGAACGTCCGCGAGCGCGACGGCCACGATCGCCGTCACCACCAGCCACGGCGTGCGCGTCGCACCGCGCATCAGCGCGACGGCGGCGGTCGTGGCGGCGAGCGCGGCGATGGTCAGGGCGTACCAGATCGAGACCGCGATGGCATAGGGCACGTGCGTAAGCGGCCACAGGGCCACGCACAGAAACAGAGGATAGATGAAGGGAAACGGGAGATCGGCCGCGTAAGGATTGGCGCCGCTCCAGAAATCACGCGAGGCCGACAGGTACGTCGTGAAGTCGTTGCCGCCGGGGCGAAATGCGCGGCCCCACATCTGAACGGCAAAGACCGCGGCCAGCGCCGCGAGCAGCGCGACGGCGAGCCAGAAGAACCCGGGCTTCGTTTTGGGCGTCGCCGACATCATGCATGGCCGGCGGCCTGAAAGGCGCCGGCTATCCGCTGCGTGCGCAAAGAACAATACATCCGATTCGGCGCGTTGGTATCATGGCGCGTGGCCGAACCGGCGCCTGCGACACCCAGGGACCTGTATCCGCGTCTGGATGCCCAAACGATCGCGAGGTACCGGCAGGCCCAGCCGTATCCGCACGGCGTCTTTGACGATTTTCTGGACCCGGCGAGCGCGCGACGCATGGCCGCCGAATTCCCGCCGGTCAATCCGGAAGCGTGGATCAACTACACGCACGTCAACGAGCGCAAGTTCGGGAAGAACGATCGATCGACGTTCCCGCCGTCCCTGGGCGCCGCTGTTGACGAGTTCAATGCGCCGCCGTTCATCGCCTGGCTCGAGCGGCTCACCGGCATCAACGGGCTGAAGCCCGATCCGAGCCTGGAAGGCGGCGGCCTCCACCAGACGCAGCGTGGCGGCCACCTGAACATTCATGCCGATTTCACCGGCCACCCGCACCATCCCACGTGGCGGCGTCGCGTGAACGTCATCCTCTATCTCAACGAAGGCTGGCGCGAGGAATGGGGCGGCGCGCTCGAGCTCTGGAGCCGGGACATGCGCGCCTGCGAGCAGAAGATCGCGCCGCTCTTCAATCGCGTGGCGATCTTCAATACGGACACGGATTCATTTCACGGCCTGCCGGAGCCGCTCGGTTGTCCGGAAGGCACGACCCGGAAATCGCTGGCGCTGTACTACTTCACCGACGAACAGCAGCCGTTTCTCGTTCGCTCAACCGAATACCGCGCGCGTCCCGGCGACGGCGCGAAGGGCATCGCGATCTGGGCGGACAAGCTCGTGCTTCGCGTGTACGACAAGGTGAAGCGCCGTTTCAACCTGGACGACAGGTTTGCAAGCCGGGTGCTGGGACTGTTTTCCCGGAAGAAATCGTAGCCGCCGGGCTTCAGCCCGGCCTTCACCAGCTATTCCGCCCTGAGGCTCTCCAGCGGGCTCACCGACGCCGCGCGCCGCGCCGGCAGATACGACGCGAGCATCGCCACCACGAACAGCGCCAGCGCCGTCACGCCGAACGTCGGCAGATCGAGCTGCGGCGTGTTGAACAGGAGATCGGACAGCAGCCGCGTCAGCAGGTACGCGCCGCCCAGTCCGAGGATCAAGCCAATCCCGGCCATGATGGCGCCCTCGGTGACGATCGCGCGGAGGATGCGCGCGGGCTGTGCGCCGAGCGCGAGCCGGACGCCGATCTCGCGCTCGCGAAGCGTGACGGAGTACGAGAGCACGCCATAGAGCCCGATCGCGCCCAGCACGAGCGCCATCGCCGCGGCGAGACCCAGCGTGAGCATCGTGAACGTGAAGGGCACGATGGAACGAGAGACGATCTCCGGCATGGACTGCAACGTGGCGACTGGCAGTCGGGGATCCAGCGCCCAGACGGCCTGGCGAAGCGCCGATCCCATCTGCGTGGCTTGTGGGCCCCTGATGACGTAGGCGAGCGTGCGCGACAGGCCCTGGTCGTACGGGGCGCCCAGCGCGAAATAGATCAGCAGCGGCGGATCCTCGCGGAAGCCATCCTGCAGCTCGGACGACACGACGCCGGCCACGGTAAACCACGCATTCGCGTCGGTGTTGCCGCTCGCGCGGAGGCGCTTGCCCAGAGGATCCTGGCCGGGCCAGAACTGCCGCGCCAGCGCCTCATTGATCAGGATGTCGCGATCGCCCGGGGCCAGATCGCGCAAATCGAACGTGCGGCCCTTGAGCAGCCGCAGGCCCATGGCTTCGACGTACCCCGGGGCGGTGATCTTGTAGTGCAGGATCGGCGGCAGCTCGCCCGGCGGCTGGGGGCGCCCGTCGATCACGAACGCCGTGCCGGGTGCTCCGCCGGCCATTGGCAGGCTCGATGTTGCGCCGGCGGCCGTGACGCCGGGCAGGCCTTGCAACGATTCCAGCAGCCGTTTCTCAAAATCCAGGACTTGCGGCGCGCCCGCATAGCTCGATCGCGGCAACGCCACGCGGAACGTCATGACATCCGCCGGCTGGAAGCCCAGGTCCGCGTTCAGCATGCGGCCAAAACTGCGCAGCAGCAGGCCGGATCCCACGAGCAATACCAGCGTCAGCGCGGTCTGCACCACCACGAGCGCTTTGCGCCCGAGATGCCGCGATCGATCCACCGTGGCGCCGCGCCCGCCGTGCCGGAGGTTGGCGAGCGTGCGCACCCGCGTGTAGCGGATCGCCGGCGCGAGGCCGAAGATCAGCGCGGAGACGATCGTCGCCGCGACGGCCACGAGCACGACCAGCGGATCGATCGAGACCGCGGCGAGGCGCGGGATGTCAGGCGGCGCGAGACGGATGAGGGCGGGCACGCCGGCGGCAGCCAGGGCGATGCCGAGGGCGCCGCCAATCGCCGCCAGCACGAGGGCCTCGACGAGCTGTTTCCCGATGAGCGCGGCGCGGGTCGCGCCCAGAGCCGCGCGCACGGCGACGTCCTTCTGCCGCGCCTCGGCGCGAATCAAATACAGGTTCGCCACGTTCGCGCAGGCGATGAGCAGGACGAATCCCACCGTGCCGAGCAGGATCCAGAGCGGCTGACGGAGATCGCCCACCAGATCCTCGCGCACGCCGTGCACCATCACGCGGTACCGGCCGTTGGTCAGGAAGGCGCGGTAATCCGGCGCGTTGATGCCGCCATCGGTGAGTTGCCTGACCAGGGGGACGAATTCGGCCTCGGCCGTCTGCGGGCTCACGCCGGGTTTCAGGCGCGCGGCCACGGGCCAGCCAAACGTGCCCGTCGGCGGATTGGCCCAGTCGAACCGCGTCGGCATCCAGATGTCCGGCGATCCGTTGTCGTCCAGCTCCTGCGGCAGCACCCCGAGAATCGTCGCCGTCTCGCCGTCCACCTGGATCGTGCGGCCGGCGATCGCCGTGTCGGCGCCGAATCGGCGATGCCAGAGACGATCGCTGATCACGATCGCGAGCGAAGCGCCGCGCTGATCGTGCGTCCAGTCAAACAGCTGTCCGAGGCGCGGCGCGATGCCGAACGTCGGAAAGTAGCTGGCGCTCGCTTCGATCGCGCGCACCACTTCCGGGCTGGTCGCGTCGTTCAGGCTGGCATCCCGCCTGCGGAAGACGGTCATGCTCTCGAACGAGTGCGTCTCTTTCTGGAAGTAGACGAACAGGTCCGGCGACAGCGCGAACTGATCCAGGCTGAGTCCGTCCGCGTTGCTCCAGATGTTGGCGAGCCGGCCCGCGTCACGGGAGGGCAGCGGCTTGAGCAGCACGCCGTTGACCACGCTGAAGATGGCCGTGACGGACCCGATCCCGAGGGCGAGCGTCAAGGCTGCGACGAGCGTGAATCGAGGCTCCTTGCGGAGGGCGCGCAGGGCCAGGCGGATGTTGCCGATGAGCGTGTGCATGGCTCGTCCGACTATACGGTCTGGAGGAGACGGAGAAAAGCGTCACTTCATATACACTCCCGCACAATGAACGCAGCCGCACTCTTCCGGAAGAAGCCGATCGCCCTGATCCAGCGCGAGGCCGGGATGGGCCTTGGCGACGAACACGGCGCCTCGGGCACCGGTCCCCGCCTGCGCCGGACGCTTGGCGTCGTGGACCTGACCGCCTTTGGCATCGCCGCCATCATCGGCGCCGGCATCTTCTCGACGATTGGCAACGCGGCCTTCAACGGCGGGCCCGCCGTCGCGTTTCTCTTTGTCTTTACCGCGATCGCCTGCGGGTTTTCAGCGCTCTGCTACGCCGAATTTGCCTCGCGCGTGCCGATTTCCGGCTCCGCCTACACCTACGCGTACGCGAGCTTCGGCGAACTGGTCGCCTGGATCATCGGCTGGGATCTGCTGGTGGAGTATGCGATCGGCAACATTGCCGTCGCCATTTCCTGGAGCGACTACTTCACGGGCCTGCTGGCGAGCCTGCGGATCCCGGCGCTCGGCATCGACGGCATCGTCCTCCCGTCCTGGACGACGATGGACTACCTGTCGGCGTCGCGCGGCTACCATGCCATCGTCGATGCGCTGGGCGCGGGCGCGACCCTCGATGCGATCAAGGCCAACGCGGACGTGTCGAAACTGGCCGATGCCTTCACGGCCTGGACCACGGCGCCCAGTATTGGCGGGCTGCGGCTGATCGCCGACCTGCCGGCGCTCGCCATCGTCGGTCTCGTCACCTTCCTGGTCTACGTCGGCATCCGCGAGTCCAAGCGCGCGAGTAATGTGATGGTGGCCTTCAAACTGCTGATCATCTTCGTGGTCATCACGGTGGGCGCGTTCTACATCAACCCGGACAACTGGAACCCGTTCGCGCCGAACGGCGTCTCCGGCGTGCTCAAAGGCGTTTCAGCCGTCTTCTTTGCCTACATCGGATTCGATGCGATTACGACGACCGCGGAAGAGTGCAGGAACCCGAAGCGCGATCTCCCGCTTGGGATGTTCATGTCGCTGGCGATTTGTACGGTGCTTTACATTGCGATTGCGCTCGTGCTGACCGGCATGGTGAATCACGAGAAACTGGAAGTGGGCGATCCGCTGGCGTTCGTGTTCGGCCCGGAAGGCGCCAATCTCCCGTGGCTCCGCGCCGCCGTCGCCATCTCCGCCGTCGTCGCGATGACGACCGTGCTGCTCGTATTCCAGCTCGGCCAGCCGCGCATCTGGATGTCGATGAGCCGCGACGGCCTCCTTCCGCCGATCTTTTCCGCCATCCATCCACGCTTCAACACGCCGTGGTTCGCCACGATGATCACGGGATTGCTTGTCGCCGTGCCGGCGCTGTTCATGAATCTGACCGAAGTCACCGACCTCACGAGCATCGGCACGCTGTTCGCGTTCGCCCTGGTGTCTGGCGGCGTCCTGCTCCTCGACGGCGGCTCCCGCGGCGGCAAATACACGCCGTACGTTTCGTCACGCTGGATCATTCCCGCCGCGTACATCGGCGTATGGGCCTACGTGCTCATCTACCAGCGCGAGACCTTCAATCAGTGGAGCCGTTTCACCGATCCGGACGACCCCGCCATTCACGGCTGGGAAGTCTTCAAACATCAGATTCCGCTCATCGTCTTCATCCTGGGCTCCGGCGTGTTTGCAATCGCCTGCTTTGTGAAGCGGCTGTCGCTGATTCCCGTGCTCGGCGTGCTGTCCTGCGCCTATCTGATGACGGAACTCGGGATCACGAACTGGATTCGTTTCCTGGTTTGGCTGGCGATTGGGCTGCTGCTGTACTTCACGTACGGCGCGCGCCACAGCGTGCTGGCGAAGCCGCGAGCGTAGCGAGGCGAGCCCGGCGGGTTGAAGCCCGCCGGCTACGGAGCGGCGTCCGGCCCGGCCGCCGGCGCAGCCGGCGCCCGTCGTCCCTGTCCCAGCGCCGCCATGCCCATCAGCCCGCCCGTGCCGAGCGACTCGACGGCCGAGCTCGGCAC
>DASUGC010000042.1:0-10971 GCA_036274235.1 Vicinamibacterales bacterium | reverse complement strand
TGGCTCGCGACGCCAGGCTCACTCGCTGTCCGCTCGTTCGCTAAGCCTGGGGGCGTTGCCCCCGGACACCCTGCTGGCTCGCTCGCACAATTTGGCTCCCGGGACAAGCACTCCGCCAAATTGTGGCTCGCGACGCCAGGCTCACTCGCTATCCGCTCGTTCGCTTCGCCTGGGGGCTTCGCCCCCAGATCCCCGGGTTCGCTCGCTCAGTCTTGCGCCCCGCGGGTCGATCCCAACTTCTAGCGCCAACGCCGCCTTAATGAATGAAGCATGGCTTCATCTCTCCGGTCTCCGGGCAGATTCGCCTCGTCCCCGGAAGCCAATTCGTGCGTCGGGCCGAACGGGCATCGTAGTTTCTGGCGCAAAACCCTGTCAACCAGAGGACCCGCCTGCGCCGATCGTTCGCTTCGCTCACGGCTGCGGCGCGGCAGGCCCTCGCGCCTGTCCTATTTCTCATCCATGAACGCGTTGAGGAACTGTTGGGCTTCAGACGTGATCTTCTCGAATTGGACGCCCATGCCGACGCGGCGGTCGCTCCACGCGACCCGGCCGGCTGCCGTGATGTCCCTGGCGGATCCCGGGAGCCGGAACGTCAATTCGATTTGTGTCCCGAGCGGCAGGGGATCCATGGTCCGTATGGCGACGCCGCCCCGCCCGATGTCCTGCGTGCGCGCGCCGGCAATGCTGGCGCCGGTCTGATAGGACAGCGGCACGGCGACCGGCACGCGGGCCGCGGCGCGTCGATTGAAATTGTCCGGGAACAGATGCGGTGCCAACGCAGGCAGAATCTGCCCGCTCGTGGCGTACTCATTGATGTAAGCCGTCACGCCCAGCGCCGTCAGCGCCTGGACGTCCTCCGCCGACGACACCGATCCCGCGAATACCACGACTGGAATCAATCGCCGGCCGCCGCGGCGCACGTCCGCGACCAGATCCAGGGGCGACTCGGCCAGCGAGAGGTCGACGAGCGCCAGATCCACGGGCGCCGCCCGGTTCGCCGCCGCGCTTCGCAACGCCGTCGCCGTGTCGGCCGTCACCGAGGCATGCCGGGCTTCGGCCAGCGCCGACGCAAAGCGGTCCCTGACCGCCGCCTCCCGGTGCGCCACAAGGATCGTCTTGACAGACATGGTGGGGTCAGTCGCTATAATCGCTAACGGAGCGCCGAACGGGCCACGGGAGCGGAGCATAACGCTCTTGGACGCTCTTGAAAAGCAGCCCCGAGACGCTGGCGCGCGTGTAATGAATCTGAGGGACGAGGTCCCTCAGCTTGGAGACTATCCCTATGGCGACCTGCCCCGAGTGCGACGCGGAAATTGAGATCGACCAGGACGACCTCGAGGAAATGGAAGTGGGGGACCCCTGGAACTGTGACGCCTGCGGCAGCAGCCTGCGTGTGGCCAATCTCACCCCGCTCGAGTTCGATGGCGACGAAGACGACGAAGACGAGGAAGACGACGAAGACGCCGACGAAGATGCCGCAGACGAAGACGACGACCTCGACGACGACGAAGACGATGACGATGACGAGAAGGACGGCGACTGGGACGAGTAGTCCCGGACGTTCCGGGGCCTGAAGACCCCGGGTTCCTGTTCATGGCTTCCGCGCCAGGGCGAGCACCGACGTGCCAATCGGCAGAGGCGCCAGCCTGAGCCAGGCCGCCTCCAGGCTCGACAGCGCGTCGAACGCGGCGTTAATCGGCGCGGCTGGAACCCGGAGATCCGCGTCCGACGCCACCGCCGCCCGGCCCGATACGCGCTCCAGCCAACGGAGGGCCAGCGCCGGCGGGAATGCGCTGAGATTGGCGTAGGTCAGGGTCTCGACCTGAAAACCTGCCGTTGCCAATAGCCGGTGCAGCGAACGCTTCGTGTACCGGCGTCGCTCGTGCGTCAGCACGGAATGCGAGCCGCGCAGCATGTCGAGGGCGGCGACATTGACGATGGTCAGCCCGCCCGGTCGAAGAATGCGAAACATTTCCCGGACCGCCTGACGCTCGTCGGCCTCGTCCAGACAGTACAGGACATCAAAGCTCGTCGTGACGTCGGCGGCCGAGTCGGCCATGGGCAGCGCGGTGACGGAGGCGCGGATGAGCCGGCGGTGCTGCCTGAGGCCGTGAAGCAGCCCGGTCGGCGACAGCTCGAATCCCACGGCCGGGCCGAACGTCGAGAGCCAGTCCAGATTGCGACCGGTGCCGGCGCCGCAGTCCACGATGAGGGCGGGCGTGCGGCCCGCCAGGCCCCGTTCGAGGAGCAGGCGCGCGTTGCGGCGCAGGCTCTTGAACCAGAAATGCCGGTCCTCGGCCTCCGCCGTTCGGTCGAGCATGCGGTCCACGCGGCGATTCTAGACTGCGGCCGCGGGATTCCCCCGGATCCGGAGATTTTGGTGCAGTTTTCTTCGTGATTGCGTTGACAGGTACACGTCCCGTCGATAAGCTCGACTCGAAAAGCGCTGTACCGGGGAGTGGACTGGAGGATCGCGTGATGATGAAGGCGAATCGGCTGTTGGGACTGCTGCTCTTGACCGGTGTGGCGCTGGTCGGTGCGTGCAACAAGAAGCCGCCGGTGCAACCGGCCCCTCCGCCTCCGCCCCCGCCCCCCGCGGTGACCCCGACGCCGACACCGCCGCCTCCGCCGCCCCGCCCGACGCCCACGCCGACACCGGCGCCGCCGCATGTGCCGACGCCGGATGAGATCTTCGCCGCCAAGAGCGTGGCCGATCTGAACCGGGAGGGCGTCCTGGTTGATGTCAATTTCGACTATGACGTGGCGGATCTGACGGACTCGGCGCGCAGCACGCTGCAGAAGAACGCCGATTACATGAAGCAGCATCCGTCGATTCGGATCACCGTCGAAGGCCACGCCGACTCGCGCGGCACCAACGAGTACAACCTGGCCCTGGGCGAACGGCGCGCCTCAGCGGTGCGCGATTATCTGGTCGGTCTTGGGGTCGCCGTCGCGCGCATCTCCATCGTGAGCAAAGGCGAGGAAGAGCCGCTCTGCCGCGATGAAATCGAGTCGTGCTTTGCGCAGAACCGGCGCGGACATCCGGTCATTACGGAAAAATAGCGTAGCCGGCTACCTGTCACTTTCCTTCGCGATTCGCATCGCCGCGTCGCGAGGATCCGGCGCGGCGGTGATCGGCCGTCCCACCACCAGGTACGAGCTGCCGGCGGCCACGGCCTCCGCGGGTGATAACGTGCGCTGCTGATCGTCGGGCGCCGCAATGGCGCCGCCACCGCGGATGCCGGGCGTGACGATTACAAAATCCGGACCGCACGCGTCACGAATCGCCGCGGTTTCCCGAGGCGACGCGACCACGCCATCGAGTCCTGATGACTGAGCCAGCGCGGCGAGTCTGAGGACCTGATCGTCCGGTGAATGCGGCAGTCCAATCGACGCCAGGTCCTCCGCGTTCAGGCTGGTGAGGACCGTGACGGCGATCACGAGCGGCCGCGATCCGGCCGCATCGGCATGCGCGTCCGCCGCGCGTCGCGCGGCCTCCATCATCGGGCGCCCGCCGCTGGCATGCACGTTCACCATCCAGACACCGAGGCCGCACGCCGACCGCACGGCCCCGGCGACGGTGTTCGGGATGTCGTGAAATTTGAGATCGAGGAAGACCCGATGGCCCTGAGACGCCAGTGTGCGGACGACATCCGGGCCGGCGGCCGTGAACAACTGGCTGCCGATCTTGATCCCGCCGACGACTCCACGGAGCGTGTCCGCCAGCGAGACCGCATCAGCCGCGCGATCGACATCGAGCGCGACGAGAATCCGATTCACGCGTGCGCCTTCGCCGGGATGTTCAGCGAGCCGACCAGGTCGGCCACGCGTGCGATGTGGTGGCGCTGCATGTAGTCGTCCAGACCGCTCGTGAGCTTGCTCCAGATAAACGGGTCCACGAAGTTCGCGGTCCCCACCTGCACGGCCGCGGCGCCGGCAATCAGAAACTCGATGGCGTCTTCGGCGGTCGCGATGCCGCCCATGCCGATAATCGGCAGCTTCACGGCCTGGAAGCACTCCCAGACCATGCGGACGGCGATGGGCCGGATGGCCGGCCCGCTCAGCCCGCCCATGACATTGCTCAGTTTGGGCGTCCGTGTCTCGACGTCGATGGCCATCGCCAGGAACGTGTTGACCAGCGACACCGCGTCGGCGCCGGCTTCTTCCGAGGCGCGCGCGAATGACGCGACGTCCGTGACATTCGGCGTCAGCTTCGGAATCACCGGCAGGGTCGTGACCTTGCGGACGCCGCTGACCACATCGAACGTGCCGTGGAGGCTGCAGCCGAACTGGATGCCGCCTTCCTTGATATTGGGGCAGGAGATATTCAGCTCGATGGCGCCGACGCCCTCGTGGTCGGAGAGAATCCTCGCGACTTCGCAGTATTCATCGAGCGTCGATCCGCAAATATTGACGATCGTCGTCGCGCCCAGCCGCCGCAATTCCGGAAGTTTCTCCGCGACGAAGCGCCGCACGCCGATGCCCTGCAGGCCGATCGCATTCAACATCCCGGCCGGCGTTTCGACGATGCGGGGCGGCGGATGGCCCTGCCGTTCCTCCAGAAAGAGGCCTTTGACCGCCACGCCGCCGAGCGAGGCCAGATCCACGGCGCCGGCATATTCCAGCCCGTATCCGAAACAACCCGACGCGCCGATGAACGGGTTGCGCAACGTCAATGAGCCGATGCGTGTGGTGAGATCAGCCACGGTCAATGTCCACCCAGGGCGTCCCAGACGATCGCCTGTCCGTCAAAGATGGGACCTTCGAGGCACGCCCGCACGAATTGCCGGCCGGCGCCGCGGCGGACCGGCACCACGCACGAGTAACAACCGCCCATCCCGCAGCCCATGACCGGCTCCAGTGAAACCGCGACGGACCGGCCGTGATGCTCGGCGGCGCCGGCGACCGCCCGCATCATGGGCGTCGGGCCGCAGGCGTACAGCGCCACGTGCTGCTGCGCCGGCGTCGTTTCGAGCGCATGCAGAAGCGGCAGCGTGACGCGCCCGCGATCGCCGCGCGATCCGTCCTCGGTCGTCAGATGTAACGCGGCGCCCAGCCGTTCGAACCAGTCGGCGTAATAAAGATCCGCCGCGCTCCGCGCGCCGTAGAACAGGCGCATCGGCGTGCCGCGCTCGACCAGCGCTTCGGCGAGCGTCACGAACGGCGCGAGCCCGACGCCGCCGGCGACCATCCAGGCTTCCGCGGGCGGATCCACCGGCACGAACGCGCGGCCGAGCGGGCCGAGGACGCCGACGCGATCGCCTTGGCGGGCGGAAAACAACAGCGACGTACCCACGCCGACGCGCTTGTTCAGGAGGCTGACGCCCGTGAACGAGCCAGAAGCGTCGCGCAGCCGCTCGAAGATCGAGAACGGCCGGCGCAGCAGGGGATCGAGGCCCGGCTGCGTCCTGATCATCACGAACTGTCCCGGCTGCGCCACACGCGCGATGTCCGGGGCGCTGAGGGCGATCACGTTGTAGTCAGGGGAGAGCTGCGTGTTGGCGGTGACCTCGGCGGCCACATCGAGAAGCATGCGACAAAAAGTATAACGCGTCGCGCTTATGATCGTGCCGCGCATGCGGTATTTGCGGATGTTTACGAACGCCCTGGCCGGGGGCGTGCTGACCGCGCTCTATCTCGGCGTGCTGGTGCTGCAACTGAACCCGCAGGTGCCGGTGGTCAGCGCGACGACGATCGGCTGGTTCCGCGCGCTCCTGACGATGTACGGACCGTACGTCACGGCGCTGATCATGATCGCCATCCTTGGCCGGGAGGCGCTCGCGTCGCGGCCGCTGCATCCGGGCTGGCTGAGCGTGCGCATCATGGCCTGGCTCAGCGCCGGGTCCGCCTCGACGGCCGCGGCCCTCACCTGGGCAAACCTCAATGGCATGCGTTCGATGCTGTCGGCCGGCGCGGCGGATCGGATGCGTCAGGGCGCCACGGCCACGACGATCTGCGCCGGTATTCTCGCGACGGTGGTGATTCTCCGGTACTCGTTTGGCCGGCGGGGCAATCGTCCGGCCGCGTTGCTGCTCGGGCTGTCGGTGGCGGCCTCGCTGACCGTGCCGCTGTGGATCCGGGGCCCGGGAGAGCTGGACGTTCCCGTCACGCGGCGCGTCAACGTGGCGCATCCGGTGACGCAGCCGCCACGGGTGCGCATGATCCTGATCGACGGCGCCTCGCGCGGATTCATCGTCCAGCGCGTGGCATCCGGGCAGTTGCCGAGTTTCGGCAAACTCCTCGATCGCGGCGCCGTCATCGATCTGGCGACGCTGCGGCCGACCCGCGCCGAGACGGTCTGGACCGCCGCCGCCACGGGCAAGTTTCCGCCCAAGAACGGCGCGCGGTCGGAATTCCAGTACCTGGTGGGCCAGGACGAGCGCAATCCCGTGGATCTGCTGCCCGACTACTGCTTTGCGCAAGGGCTCGCCTATCAAGGCTTCGTCCGCGCCGAGCCGCTCTCGTCGAAGGCGCGCCGGGCACGGCCCATGTGGGACATCCTGGCGGACTACAACGTCCCGTCCGGCATCGTGAACTGGCCGCTGACGCGGCCGGCGACCAGCGTGTCCGGGTTTTTGATCAGCGATACGTTCGACGAGGCGACCAGTTCGCCGGTGCGATCGGCCGACCCCACGTCCGGCGACCCGACGACGGCCGTCGAGAGAACGAGAGAAGCGTTCGATCGATGGCAGGACGTGCCCTGGCAGGACATCCTGCCGGGTGCCAGCGCGCAGGATCCACGGGCCGCCGTGCTCCGACGGCCGCGATGGGACCGCGCGTACGCCGAAGCGGAGCGCGAATTGACGGCGTTTTTCGCGCCGAGGCTCACCGCGCTGCGGTTCGAGGGCATCGATGAGGTCGGCCACACGTTCCTGCTCGATGCCGAGCCCGACCGGTTCGGCAATGTCCGCCGTATCGATCCGGAGCGGTCGCTGCTGGACCGGTACTACGCGTTCGTGGACACACAGATCGAGCGGGCCATCGTGGAGACCGAGCCCGGCGACCTGCTGCTGGTGGTCTCAGGCTACGGCATGGAACCGACCGCACTGGTCAAGCGCCTGTTCGCGCGCCTGATCGGAGAGGCGGACACGCCGGGATCGCACGAGGCGGCGCCCGACGGCTTTCTCCTCGCCTACGGCCTCCACGTGGCGCCGGGAGAGTATCGACGGGGCTCCATCGTGGACATCGCGCCGACGGTGCTCTATTACATGGGGATTCCCATCGGCCGCGACATGGACGGCTTCGCACGCGCCGACATTTTTCGCAGCACATTCACGAAGGATCATCCGGTCACGTTCACGCTGACGCATGAGAGGTGACTGGTTCCGGATCTGCCCGAGCCGTGAACTCCCGAACGGCTGAACGATGAACTCTGAACCCAATCGTGGTATTGTTTCCTTCGCTCTTTAACGCGGTCCTGCGAGACCGCAAAGAGGTGAGCATGTCCCGGCACGTCTGTCCGTTCATTTCCCTGCAATCGAGGCGCGGATGGCGATCGTAATGGACGCCGATCGTGTCTCCCGCAGCCTGACGCGCATCGCGCATGAAATTCTCGAGCGTAACCGCGGGGTCGAAAACCTGGCGCTGGTGGGAATTCGCGCGCGTGGCGTGCCCATTGCGGAGCGGCTGGCCGCCGCCCTCAAGGGTCTGACGGGCGTCGAGGTGCCCACGGGCGCGCTCGATATCACGCTGTATCGCGACGACCTGATGCGCCATGCCGTGGGGCCGCAGCCGGTCATCCGCCGGACTGAAATTCCCTTTTCGATTGACGACCGGCTCATCCTGCTCGTGGACGACGTGCTGTACACCGGCCGGACGATCCGGGCGGCGCTCGACGCGCTGATCGACTTTGGCCGGCCCAAAGCCATCCAGCTCGTGGCACTCGTCGATCGCGGCCACCGCGAGCTGCCGATTCGCGCCGATTATGTCGGCCGCAACATCCCGACGTCGCAGCAGCAGAGCGTGCAGGTACGGCTCGTCGAGCTCGACGGCCGCGACGAAGTGGAGGTGGAAGGATGACGACCGCCACCACGCTTCGCCACCGCAACCTGCTGGGCATCCGCGATCTCGAGGCCGGAGAGATCGACCTGATCCTGGAAACCGCGTTCGCGATGAAAGAAGTGGTCGCCAGGCCGATCAAGAAAGTTCCCACGCTGCGCGGGCGAACGGTCGTCAACCTGTTCTTCGAGCCGAGCACCCGGACCCGCATGTCGTTCGAGCTGGCCGAGAAACGGCTGAGCGCCGACACGCTCGGCATGACGACCGCCGGATCGAGCGTGGTGAAGGGCGAAACGCTGGGCGATACCGCGCGGACGATTGAAGCCATGGCGCCGGACATGATCGTCATGCGCCACGCGTCGTCCGGCGCGCCGCACCAGCTCGCGCGGGTCTGCCGGGCCAGCATCATCAACGCCGGAGACGGCACGCACGAACATCCGACGCAGGCGCTGCTGGATGCGTTCACCATTCGCGAGCACAAGGGCACGCTGGCCGGCCTGCGGGTGGCCATCATCGGCGATCTGATTCACAGCCGCGTGCTGCGGTCCAACGTCTGGCTGCTGACCAAGATGGGCGCGTCGGTGACCGCCTGCGCGCCGGCCACGCTGATGCCGCCGGGTCTGCGCGAGCTCGGCGTCACGGTCACACACCACATCGACGAGGCCGTCACCGGCGCGGACGTGATCATGATGCTGCGCGTCCAGCACGAGCGCATGCACGGGCTGTTTCTGCCGTCGGCGCGCGAGTACTTCACGTACTTCGGACTGACACCGGCGCGCATGGAGCGCGCCGCGCCTGAGGCCATCGTGATGCATCCAGGCCCGATGAACCGGGGCGTGGAAATCGATTCGGACGTCGCCGACGGTCCGTGGTCCGTGATTCTCGATCAGGTCGCGAATGGCGTGGCCGTGCGGATGGCGGTCCTGTACCTGCTGGCTGGTGGGGAAGGCGAGAACTGATTGGACCCGGGGTCTGACGAATGAACCGAATGCTGTTGAAGTCTGTACACGTCGTCGATCCTGCGGCCGGACGGAACGGCCGGTTCGACCTGCTGATCGATGCCGGCCGCGTCAGCCGGATCGGGCGCGATCTGCCGGCGGGAGACGCCCGCGTCGTCGAACTGCCGGCGTCATGCATCGTCACTCCGGGGCTCATCGACATCCACGTGCACCTGCGCGAGCCGGGGCAGGAGCACAAGGAAACGATTGCGACGGGGACGGCGTCCGCGGTGGCTGGTGGATTCACCGCGGTGGCGTGCATGCCGAACACCGATCCGATCAACGACAACGCCTCGGTCACGCAGTTCATCATGAAGCGCGCCGCTGACGTGGGGGTCGCGCGCGTGTATCCGATTGGCGCCGTATCCCTCGGATCCAAGGGCGAGCAGTTGACGGAGATCGGCGACCTCCGCGCGGCCGGGTGCGTCGCGATTACCGATGACGGCCGCCCGGTTTCGACGGCGCTCCTGATGCGGCGGGCGCTGGAGTACGCCTCGATGTTCAAGATGCCCGTGATCAATCATTGCGAGGACCCCTCTCTCAAAGGCGACGGCGTGGCGCACGAGGGGCCCGTGGCCGCGATGCTCGGCCTGAAGGGCATTCCGGGCGCGTCGGAATCCGTGATGGTCGAGCGCGATGTGTCGATCGCGGAGCTCACGGGCGGGCACGTCCATGTCGCACATATGAGCGCGCGCCAGTCGCTGCGCGCCGTGCGCGCCGGCAAGGATCGGGGGATTCGCGTCACGGCCGAGGTGACGCCGCACCATTTCGTGCTCACCGACGAGGCGCTGGCGCGTCATGGCGGCTACGATACGAACACCAAGATGAACCCGCCGCTGCGTGAGGAGGCTGACCGCGCGGCGATGATCGACGGGTTGCGCGACGGATCGATTGACGTGATCGCGACGGACCACGCGCCGCATCACGCCGACGAGAAAGCCCTCGAATTCGATCGGGCTCCCTTCGGCATCGTCGGTCTGGAGACCGCGGTTTCACTCTGTTTCGATCGGCTTGTGCACGCGGGGGTCATCGGCGTCCCGAGGCTGGTGGAGCTGCTGTCCACCAATCCCGCCCGGGTCCTTGGCCTGCCGGGAGGCACGCTGGCTGAGGGCGCGCCGGCCGATATTTCCATCCTCGCGCCTGACGCGAGCGTGACGGTACGCGCGGCGGCGCTTCGATCGAAATCGAAAAACACGCCGTTCGACGGCTGGACGCTCAAAGGCGGCGTCGCCGCCACGATCGTCGGCGGCCGCATCGTGTACAGCAATACGGATCTTGTCACTCTGTAATCCTGTACCCCTGGACTCTGAACCCTGAACTCTGAACCCTGAACCCCCATGACCCGCCGCGAACAACTGCGTCAAACAACCCTGACCAACCTGCGTGAGTACGGTGTGCTCATGCTGGACGGCCACTTCGATTATGGCAATGGCTTCCACGGCAGCGTGTACCTGAATCCGCACGGCATCTTTCAGCAGCCGTCGCTGATCTGGCGGTTCGCGCAGGATCTGATCGAGTTGCTGCCGGACACCGTTGTGGCAGAGACAGAAGTCGTCGCCGGTCCCGTAATGGGAGGCGCGCTCCTGGCGCATACCATCGCCGGCCTGCTCGACGGCCGTCGAAGCCTCACGCATCCACCGACGAGTTTTGCGCCGTTGTCCACCGACGCCAACGGCCGGCTCACGCTGCGGCCGTTCTACCGGACCGTGGTGTCCGGCCGCCGCGTGCTGCTCGCCGACGATGTCCGGAACACCGGTGAAACGTTTGCGCGCGCCAAAGCCGCGATCGAAGCGGCCGGCGGCCGTGTCATCGCAACGGCCGAAATTTGCGACCGGCTGGAGGCGGTGGTCGATGTCGGCGTGCCGAACTTCGCGCTGGCTGAGTACCCGGCGCCCGAGAACTATCCGGTCGCCAACTGCCCGCTCTGCAAAGCGGGACTGGGCGTGACGACGTTCTAGGACCTCTGAGGTCGATT
>DASUGC010000041.1:0-3871 GCA_036274235.1 Vicinamibacterales bacterium | reverse complement strand
CAGCAGCTCGCTGTAGCCGGTGACGACCGTCATCATGTTGTTGAAGTCGTGCGCGACTCCTCCGGCGAGCTGGCCGAGCGCCTCCATGCGCTGGCCCGCCTGGATGCGTTCTTCGGCCGCGCGCGTCATCGCCTCTGTGCGGCGCCGTTCGGTCAGGTCGCGGATGACGGCCAGCACGAGCGGGCCGTGCGGGCTGGTGGCGGGACTGAGCAGGATCTCGAGCGGCAGTTCCGTGCCGTCTTTTCGGCGGCCCGTGAGCTCGAAGTCGCCGCCGCCAAGCTTCCTGGCGTGCGGATCGCGCATGAAGGCGGCCCGATGCGACGCCACCGGCGCCTTGAATCGATCCGGCACCAGCACCTCCATCGGCTGGCCGACGAGTTCACCACGGCCGTATCCGAACAATTCCCGGGCGCGAACGTTCGTCCGTTCGATGCGGCCGGCGGCGTCAACCGCGACGAGCGCGTCCGGCGCGAATTCGAAGAGTTGAAAAAATATTTCGGCGCTTTCGGCCGCGACGGCCCGGCTCTGCGCCAGCTCCGCCGTCTTTTCCGCGACGCGGGCTTCCAGGGATTCGTTGGTCCGCCGCAGCTCTTCCTCGACCTCCTGCCGCTTGGCGTCAACCCGGGCGATCATGCGTGCATTCAGCCACACGACAATCGACAGCAGAATCATGCTGCCGACGATGACGACCGGCGGGCCGACGCGGGGGTCGTACCACTGAGCCCGTTCGCCTTCCAGCCGCAGCCAGCCGAGGCCGATCGGGATCGCGATCGTCGCCGGCAGGACCCGGCGCGCCATCCGGCCGCCCAGCGAGTCGCTGGTATAGATCGCCATCATCCCCCGATCGCGGTGCAGGAACAGCACGCCAAGGCCCACGACGAGCAGCAGGAGATCCGTGTGCGGCGCCATCGTGATGTAGCCGCCGAGGCCCACGAGATGGCCGAGCCTGAAGATGTAGCCGATCGCGACGATCGTGGCGACGAGGAGCGCCCAGAGCGCGAGCGCCTGCGCCAGCCACGCGAGCCGGGCGCGCGCCGAGATCGCCAGCGCGAGTCCGAGCGAGAGGAAATCAATCGCCGTCAGCGGCGACATGCGGCTGACGGGATCGCTCGAGGCGAGCCAGACGCGATCGAATCTGAAGCCGGGACCAAAGACCAGGTGCCCCAGAGAGAACGCGCCGAGAATGGCGACGAGCACGCCGAGGATCCAGGCCGCCGTCGCGAATCGGGTCCGGGCGTAGAGCCAGAGCGACACGCCGATCGCGACCAGTCCACCCGCCGTGGCGGGCCTCATGCTCGTCGCGAACGGGGCCGGCCGTGTGAGGAAGTCGATTCCGAACGCCCAGCCGGCGAGCACGACCAGGCCGCCGGCGATCGCGATCGATGCCGCAGAGCCGGGGATGCCCGCGCCAGGCCGCCGCGCGCTCGTCATTGGCGTCGCATTGTAGTACGCCGGGGGAGCGCCAGGTTTTCTCGCGACCGATGTCGCCTACCACTCGGCGGTGCGGATCGGGCGCCGTCCTTCGATCAGGTTGAGATGGTCGCGCAACACCGGTCCGAACGGATTGCCCGGCTCGCGGTCCACCAGCGCGATCGCGCGTTGCAGGGCTTCCCGGGCGTCGTCGTACCGGCCCGCTTCAGCGTACGCGGCGCCGAGCGCATCCAGGGCCGAGACGTCGCCGCTCTTTGTCTGGGAGACGGCTTGCTCGGCGTATTGGACCGCTTTCGCGCCGTCACGGATGGCGGCATTGGACGACGTGGCCAGGATCCACGCCATCCTGGTGAAGGGCATGGGGTTGTTGGGCGTCAGCGCAGAGGCCTGGCCGAAGGCCTCCAGCGCTTCGCGCGGCTGGCGCAGGCTGAGCTCGGCGTCTCCCAGCATGTTGAACGCGGCGTCGAGCCTGGGATCGATCGTAATCGCCTGCTTCAACGCATCCACGCACTCGGGGAATCGGCTCAGGGTGCAGAGCACGAGGCCCAGGTCCATGCGCATGGTTGCCGGCACGACGGGATCCGTGCCCGGCGGCAAGGGGTGGCTGATCGCCTCGCGCAGATGCGACTCGGCCTCGGTAAACGATCGCGCGCCGATCAGATCGATGGCATGCGCCAGTTGAGCCTGCGCGTTCTGCGGGCGGCTTTTCACGACATCCGCCGTCATGGTCTGCGCGTTCGCATAGACGCGGTTCCGATTGAGCGTTTGCCACCCGAACACGAGCACGAGCACGGACACAGCAACCCAGCCGGCGCGAGCCCACGCCGTTGCCGAAGCCGCGGGTGGATCGCCGCCGGCAAACCGGCGTGCGGCCGCGCACAGACCAACGACTGTCAGCGCGATGACCGCCGCGAGTGGAAGGTACATGCGATGCTCGGCCGCGACTTCTGAAGGAATCGGCAGGATGCTGGACGAGGGCGCCAGGATCAGGAAGAACCAGGCGCCGGCGAAGCCGATCGGCCGGCGCTTCGCCAGCGCGATTGCCGAGGCGATGCCCAGCGAACCGAGCAAGAGCAGTTCAGGCAGCGCGCTGCTCCACGAGGGCGCCGGCAGCCAGCCGTAGTGGAACACGAGCGGATGCGGCCAGAACGCCAGGCGCAGATAGTGGACGATCACTTCCGCCTGCGTCCGGAGATAAAGCCACCACGTCCAGTCGCCGAGGCCAAAACCCGCCGACAGGGATCGCGAGGAGATTGTCATGACGAGCCAGGCGGGGATCAGCCACGTGAGCGCGAGTCCGGCGAGCAGGACGCGAGGCGGCCCGATCAGTTTCAGGTCAGGCCGGCACACCCAGATCCAGAGCGCGACGATGAGCGGCGCGACGACCATGGCTTCCTTGGTGCCCATGCCCAACGCGCAGGCGGCGATCGCGCCGATCGTCCAGCGTGACTCCCGGAAGTCCGATTCCGCCGCTCGAATCGCGCAGTACAGCGCGGTCAGCAGGAACAAGCCCATCAGCGATTCCACGCGCTGCACGAGGAAAGTGACGGACTCCGTCTGCAGCGGGTGAACGATCCAGATGATGGCCGTCGCAAACGCGAGCGGCGCAGAAAGCCGCCCAAAGCGATCCCGCAATGGGGGAGACATCAAGGTGCGCCGCAGGACGCCGAACAGTGCCAGGCCGGCCAGCAGATGCACGCCGAGATTGAACGCGTGGTAGCCCCAGACATTGGCGAGGAACAATGTGTCGCCCATCGCGGGATCGGGCGCCATCACGTTGCGCACGTCGTACGGCGCCAGCGCATAGTTGAGCGCAAACGTGAGGCTCGCGACGGGCCGGCCGGCCAGCGTCGTGTCGTTGGGCGCCGTCATCGCCGATCGCAGGGGCCAGAGCGATTTGATATTCGGATTGTTCGCGATGGCATCCGCGTCATCGCCCATGAAGCCGCCGCTGAAGCTGGTCGAATACGCGAGGGCGCCGGCGATGAGGAGAAGCGCGGCGAAGGGCCACAGGCGGATGCCATTCGGATTCTTCGCCCGCTGCGGGAGGGCCGAGCCTGAAGAGCGTTTCGATCGGCGGGGGGTGGCCATTCGCGGCCAATACGATATCAATCGCTTCGGAAAGGCCGGGGTTCCGGGGTGTCGGGTGCCAAGTTTGGTTCCGGGGTGTCGGGTGCCAGGCTTGGGTTCCGGGGTGTCGGGTGCCAGGGTTCTGGTTCCGGGGTTCCGTGTTCAGGTTCCGGAGGTTGCCACGTTCTTTGGTTCTGTTCCGCGATTCTCCTGCACCGGGCGTGGGCGCTCATAAGAACAGAACCCAAGAACTCGGAACCCCCGGAACCTGAACGCGGAACCCCGGAACCAGAACCCTGGCACCCGACACCCCGGAACCCCGACACCCCGGAACCCCGACACCCCGGAACCCCGACACCCCGGAACCCCG